>NZ_JBFUAL010000008.1:0-290166 GCF_056406295.1 Rhizobium sp. P1_C7 | reverse complement strand
GCCCAATGCGGTCCTTTCTGCGTTCTGACCTATATACAGAACAGAACAAACACATCGAGTGACCAAAAAGGCACTCAGTTGGCGCGGGGTGGAGCAGCCCGGTAGCTCGTCAGGCTCATAACCTGAAGGCCGCAGGTTCAAATCCTGCCCCCGCAACCAAAATTTACGAACGATATCAGCAAGTAAGCCCTCCCATCGTGGAGGGCTTACTTGCGTTTGCGGACGAGCACACTGACCTTGCCCCAAGTGTTATGTTTTATCTGTTTTATCCAGTTTTGAGCGAGGAGACCGCAGCCAGGCGGCCATGTATAGTCGGGTCGGCGGGTTTGCCGATTTGGCGTCCGCCGACGGCACAATCACCACTTTTTGGTACAGTTCCCTGAGGACGCTGAAATGACGCTGCACGTCGTCGTGTTCGTAAGCGCCAGAGCCCGCAACCGTCCCAGACCGTCGATGGCCCGTTGGTACATGGACCCACCGACCACAACGTCTTGGGTGAGCCCGTGCGCTTGACCGAGGACGCGGCCGGCAGGAAATGCTTCGACGGAAGTGTCACGCAAACGATACTTTTGGGCACTATCCTGGGGCAGCTGTTGTGTGAAGTCGTGAAATGAGCTTTTCTACGCATCTGAACGTCGCCGCACTCTCGCCGCGGATCGAATGACAACCCAGACGATCGCGTTTGGCATTGCCTATGGATGCCTCCCTTATCCGCAGAGGAGTAGACATGATGTCTGATCTGGCCAGCATTTCGAACACGCTGATGTTTACCAACCCGCTCACAGCCTACTGGACCGATGCGTGGCAGCGCTCGGTGCTGTACCTGGATGTCATGAGGGCGCGTGGCGCACAGTACGAGGAACAGTCCGCACGTAGCGCTCCGCATGTATTGGATTACGCCGCAGAGCTTGTCTGCGATGGCCGCAGCCTTGAGAAGCCCGTCAATTACCTGCTGGCGCACATCATCCCGCCGGCGGGTGTCGTCATCGATGAGACCAAACGTCCGTTTGTCGTCGTCGACCCGCGCGCCGGGCACGGACCCGGAATAGGCGGGTTCAAGGCCGACAGCGAGATCGGCGTGGCGATGAAGGCGGGGCACGTATGCTATTTCATCGGTTTCCTGCCGGAGCCCGTGCCGGGCCAGACTATCGAAGATATTGCTCACGCGGAAGCAACGTTCTTGGAGATTGTCATCGCGCGCCATCCGCAAGCCGACGGAAAGCCGTGCGTCATCGGTAATTGCCAGGCGGGCTGGGCGGTCATGATGCTTGCGGCGCTGCGACCGGAGCTGTTCGGACCGATTATCATTGCGGGTACGCCGCTTTCTTACTGGGCAGGCGTGGAAGGCCAGTATCCGATGCGCTATTCCGGCGGTCTTCTCGGTGGAAGCTGGCTGACGGCCCTGACCGGCGATCTCGGTGCCGGCAAGTTCGACGGGGCCTGGCTGGTGCAGAACTTCGAGAACCAGAACCCTGCCAACACGCTGTGGAGCAAGCAGTACAACCTCTACTCCAAGATCGACACCGAAGCCGAGCGCTATCTCGGTTTCGAGCGCTGGTGGGGCGGACATGTCACGCTGAACGCAGAAGAAATGCAGTTCATCGTCGACGAACTGTTCGTCGGCAACAAGCTTGCCGCAGGCGAGATACGTACCTCCGACGGCACAGCGGTCGACCTGCGCAACATCCGCTCGCCGATCCTGGTCTTCTGCTCGAAGGGTGACAACATCACGCCGCCACAACAGGCATTGGACTGGATCCTCGATCTCTACGACAGCGTTGACGAGATACGCTCCCTTGGGCAGACCATCGTCTATACCGTGCACGAGAAGATCGGTCATCTCGGGATCTTTGTCTCCGCCGGCATCGCGCGCAAGGAACACGACGAATTCGCGTCCAATATCGATCTGATCGATGTCCTGCCTCCCGGCCTCTACGAGGCGGTTCTCGAACCCGTCGGAGATGCCGTCGATCATCCGGAGCTGGTCACTGGCCAATGGATCATGCGCTGCGAAGCGCGCACACTGGATGATATCCGCGCCCTTGGCGGCAACGATATCGAGGACGAGCACCGCTTCGCCGCTGCGGCTCGTCTCTCGGAAATCAATCTTGCGAACTACCGCGCCCTCGCCCAGCCCGCGGTTCGGGCGGCCGTTACGCCGCAGGTTGCCGAGATGGCGCGGCATCTCCACCCCTTGCGCCTTAGCTACGAAATGTTCGGTCCGCGCAATCCGATGCTGGCATGGGTCGAAAGTGCTGCAGAATACGTCCGTGAGAATCGTCGTCCAGTGGCGACCGACAATCTCTTTCTCTCCCTCCAGGAAAAGCTGTCGGAGCAAATCGTGGACGGGTTCGAAGGCTGGCGGGCCATGTCGGAGCGGCTGGCGGAAGAGACGTTCCGCGCGGTTTACGGCGCTGCTCCCCTGCAGGCAGCCCTTGGCATCGATCCGAGTTCCAGCCGCCCGCCGCGCAAGGCGCCCAAAAGTCTTTTGAGCGGCGCGCTCCTGAAGACGCGGGTTGCAGCCTTGAAAGAGAAGATAACGCTAGGTGGTCTGCTGGAGGGCCTTGCGCGATCGCTGCTGTATGTCGGCATGGCGCGGGGTAGCGCTGACGAACGCGGCTTCGAGGTCATCCGCAGAATAAGGCGCAACCAGCCCGCGGCCAGTCAGTTGACTCTCGCGGAGTTCAAGGCGCTGATACGCGAGCAATATTTCATGCTGCTGATCGACGAGGCTGCCGCCCTTGCGGCGATCCCAGCGCTCCTGCCGACAGATATGGACGAGCGCCGGAAGGCCTTCGATGTCCTGCGCGATCTGCTGGAGTCGTCTGGAGTACTGGAGGGTGCGGCGGCCGAGCGGCTCGACCGCGTGGCCGGCCTCTTCAACCTCGGCAAGTCTGATCCTGACAGCGACCCCGTTGTCAGACCTAACGGCAAGCCCGCCCGCCCGCCAACGCGTCCCGATCGAAGAGAAGGGGTTCCCCATTGAGTGACCTGACGACAACGCCCAATCCCTCCAAGTACGACCGCCTGATCGCCGCTGCACGGGACGTGGCACCGGCGGTGACAATCGTGGCGCATCCCTGCGACGAGACCTCGCTGCGGGGCGCGCTTGACGCTGCCGAAAACGGATTGATCGTTCCGGTTCTGGTCGGGCCATCGGCCAGAATCCGGGAAGTGGCCGCGGAGAAGGGGCTCGATCTGAAAGACCACGAGATCGTCGACGCTCCGCATAGTCACGCTGCGGCCGCGCAAGCGGTCGCCCTGATACGGGAGGGCAAGGGCGAACTCCTGATGAAGGGCAGCCTGCATACGGACGAGTTGATGCGCGAGGTCACTGCGTCCGCCACCGGTTTGCGCACCGACCGCCGGATCAGCCATGTCTTCGTGATGGATGTGCCCGGCTACCCCGACACGCTCTTCATCACAGATGCTGCCATCAATATCTTCCCGAACCTCGATGTCAAACGCGACATCGTGCAGAATGCGATCGATCTCTGGATCACGATCGGGCTCGGTCAACCTCGCGTGGCAATCGTCTCCGCGGTAGAGACGGTGACGATAAAGATACCTTCGACCATCGACGCTGCGGCGCTGTGCAAGATGGCGGAGCGCGGCCAGATCACCGGTGGTTTGCTCGACGGCCCGCTTGCTTTCGACAATGCAATAAGTCCGGAAGCCGCGAGCATCAAAGGGCTCACCTCGCCCGTCGCGGGTCGGGCACAGATCATAGTGGTGCCCGATCTCGAGTCAGGAAACATGCTGGCCAAGAACCTGACCTTCCTATCGCATGCCGATGCCGCAGGCATCGTGCTCGGCGCGCGCGTGCCAATCGTGCTGACGTCGCGGGCAGACTCGGTGCGCAGCCGTCTCGCGTCGTGCGCCGTTGCAACCCTCTACGCGGCGGCGCGGCGACGCGGCGCGCAAGTGGTGGGCTGAACCATGGACGCGATCCTTGTCATCAACGCAGGCTCGTCGAGCCTCAAATTCCAGATCTTCGAGGTGGCGGATGCCGGCCTCAGGCGGTGCGTTCGTGGCCAGATCGACGGTATCGGCACGCAGCCCCGTCTCGTTGCGAGAGGGGCTGACGGTGAGGTTCTGGTTGACCGTTCTTACGCGCCCGAAGTGGTCGACCACCTGCCGGCGGCGATCACTGAAACACGCGCCTGGCTGAAGACGCTTGAGGGTTTTACCCTCCGGGCGATTGGCCATCGCGTCGTCCACGGCGGTCCGGATTACGCCAAGCCGATTCTGATCGATCATGACATCCTGGACACGCTCGCCACCTTTCAGGAGCTTGCGCCACTGCACCAGCCAAACAACTTGGCTCCCATCCGGCTCGCCATGGAAATCGATCCCGACGTGCCACAGGTCGCCTGCTTTGACACGGCTTTTCATCGCGGCCACGCACCGCATACGGATTGCTACGCCTTGCCGGCGGCCTACTACGAGCATGGCGTGCGGCGATACGGTTTCCATGGCCTGTCCTACGAATATATTGCCGAGCGATTGAGGCACGTCGCGCCTGACATCGCGGGCGGGCGCATCATCGTTGCCCACCTCGGCAGTGGCGCTTCCATGTGCGCGATGAAAGAGGCGCGGAGCGTTGAGACGACGATGGGGTTCACCGCGCTCGATGGCTTGCCGATGAGCACCCGACCGGGACAGATGGATCCTGGTGTCGTGCTGTACCTGATCGATCAGCAGGGCATGACAGTCGGGGAGGTCACCGACCTTCTCTACAGAGCGTCCGGTCTGAAGGGACTTTCTGGCATCTCCGGTGACATGCGCGACCTCCTCGCCAGCGATGACCCGCATGCGGCTTTCGCCATCGACCACTTCATTCATCGTTGTGCGCTCAGCGCCGGCATGCTTGCGGCGGCGCTCGGAGGTCTGGAAGCCTTCGTGTTTACCGCCGGCGTGGGGGAGCACTCAGCCCCGATCCGCGCCCGCATCAGCGAGCGGCTCTCCTGGCTCGGCGCCGAACTCGATCCTGCGGCAAACGAAGCCGGCGACACAGTCATATCCACTCCAGCGAGCCGTGTTCGCCTTTACGTCCTGCCGACAGACGAAGAGTTGATGATCGCACGGCATACACTTGCTCTTATCAGGACGCCCTGAAGCCAAACTCAAGGAGAAGCTACCCATGTCCATTCCGGTCATCAACGCGCAGCTTCTCCGCGGTCGAAGAGGGCTGATCGTTGGCATCGCCAATGATCGTTCGATCGCCTGGGGGTGCGCACGGGCTTTCCACAGCTTCGGCGCCGAGGTTGCAGTCACCTATCTCAACGACAAGGCCAAGCCCTTCGTGGAACCGCTCGCCCGCGAGGTGGAAGCCTCGATCTTCATGCCGCTGGACGTCTCTGTTCCCGGGCAGCTCGAAGCGGTATTCGACCGTATCGCCAGCACATGGGGTGAGCTCGATTTCGTTGTCCACTCCATCGCCTTCTCGCCCAGGGATACGCTCGGCGGTCGCGTCGTCGATGTGCCTCGCGAGGGCTTTCTGACAACGATGGATGTCTCCTGCTGGTCGTTCATCCGCATGGCACATCTGGCCGAGCCATTGATGAAGAACGGAGGCACGCTGTTTACAATGACTTATTACGGATCACAGATGGTCGTCGAGAACTACAACGTCATGGGTGTGGCGAAGGCGGCGCTGGAATGTGCCGTGCGCTATTTGGCCGCCGAACTCGGGCCAAAGGGGATAAGGGTGCATGCCATCTCCCCCGGCGCGCTGGCCACTCGTGCGGCCTCGGGGATTCCGGAATTCGATTCACTTCTGGAAAAGACAAAATCCAAATCACCCGCCCGAGAGCTCGTCGATATCGACGACGTCGGTGTCGCTACTGCCTTTCTCGCCCACGATGCCGCGCGCCTGATTACCGGGCAGGTGCTCTATGTGGACGGCGGATATCATATCGTCGACTGAGCATTCGGAGAAAATATCGGTTCCTTAGCCGGCATTTGTCGGCGCAAAAGATAGCGACCAGTACACTCATCTAGAGCCAGCCCCCGGAAAATCCCGCGCGTCGCAACCCGGTAACAATGGGTTTGGATTGACGCATTATGTTCCAGAGCAAGCCTGTCCGATAGTTTTCGATCATCAGCACAACCGGCCCTTGGTCGATACCGAAGTGAAACGGGCTGACCCACCAGCCCGTAGAACTGTTTTCCACGGGATATGTCTGGTTGAACGACGGTTTGAAACCGTAAAGCCGTGTCATGCCGAGGTTCATGCGCGCAAAGTGGCGAACAGTCGGTACGACGATTTCCGGCGCGAACGGCAGCGAGGCGATGACGACCCATGGCGCTACAGTTCCATCGTCAGGTCCGAAAGGCGCACCCCGGGCATTGTAGTCGAAGAACTCCCGATCGACTCCCTCTATCTTCCGCTTGCCCCAACCGGGTCCGTCGCACGCAGTGAACCCCCAGCAATGCTCACCATAGCCGGCAAAGTTCATCGGGTTCCGGATTGCGTATTCTTGCTGGATATATGTCGCATGCCGGCTGTTTTCGAAATAGTCGCTGTCATGGTCACGCATGAACGCGTCGCGAATGCCTCGAAAATCTATCCACATGTGTGAGAGTTGATGGGTAAAGAGCGGTCCCGAATACAACAATTCGCGGCCGTAGATATTTCTCCACTCATAGCTCTCAGTGTAGGCGGCATAGGATTCGGGGGGCAATGGATGAGTTGGGGAGCCGAGGCCGATGATGTAGAGCAGCAGGCCTTCATCGTAGCCACGCCAGCGATAGGGGATGAAGCCACTCTCCGGACGCCAGCCATGGGTTAGAGTGGCACCGCCATTGCGGGCCCAATTCCAATCCGCCCGTTCGTACAGCGCCATCGCAAGCTGGCGGATTTCCGCCTCATCGGCGTTGTCGCCATCAAAGTAAGTGGCGACGGTCAAGGCACCAACGAACAGGAACGCCGAGTCGATCGTCGACAACTCGCACTGCCACGCGCGGCGCCCGGTTTCAATGTCTAGAAAATGGTAGAAAAAGCCTTTGTAGCCCGATGAATCAGGCTCAGGCCCCTGCGGGCAGGCCAGGAGGTATCTCAATCGGCTGCGGGTGATCTTTGCCGCAAATTCGCGGATAAGAACGCCGCGTTCTACAACAACTGGGATCGTCGCGAGCGCCATTCCGATCGCTGCGATGCTTGCCGGTGTATTTGGTTCTGTCTTGTCGCGAACCAGCCCGTTGTCCGGATTTGTGCAGTGGAGATAGTACAACAAGGTGGTGAATTGCAGTCGACCGAGGTCCTGATCGGTGGGCTGGCGGTCGACATACGCGTGAGTTGAGAGGGTTTCGGTCATATCCGCTAACCAATTCCCACGTGTACATCATGCAAGCGCCCGTCTTCGACAAGCGGGACCCTTTTGTCCGCGACAGGTTTACCGTCCAGCGTGACGGAGTGCACGCCTCGGCCGATGGCCTTTGAATTGTCGAAACGGATACGGTAGGTCGCCGATCCATATCGGTAGGCGATCTCATAGGCGGGCCAGCTCGGGGGAACGCACGGCTCGAACCGCAGGAATTGCCCTTGCCGGTGAAAGCCAAGGATCGCCTCGAGTGCTACGCGATAAAACCAACTGGCCGATCCAGTGTACCATGCCCATCCACCGCGACCCGTGTGTGGAGCCGCGCCATAGACGTCCGCGCTGACTACGTAAGGTTCCACCTTGTAGCGTTCGACTTGATCTCTTGTTGCCCCATGGCAAATCGGATTGATCAGGTTCCAAAGCTTCAAGGCGAGATCGCCGTCGCCCTGCAGAGCTGTCGCCCACACGACCCAGGTTGCAGCGTGAGTATACTGCCCGCCATTTTCGCGGATGCCGGGGACGTAGCCTTTGATGTAGCCGGGCTGCAGCACGCCTTTGTCAAAAGGTGGGTCGAAGAGTTTGATCATCTTGTCCTGTGGGAGGACGAGCCGCTCGTGGACCGCACGCATTGCCTGCGCAGCGCGTTTCGCATCGGCCTCGCCGGAAATGACAGCCCAGGCTTGGGGGATGGCGTCGATCTGGCACTCGTCGTTCAGGGATGACCCGAGCGGTGTACCATCGTCGAAATAGGCCCGGCGATACCAGCCGCCGTCCCAGGCGTTGGCCTCAAGGGCCGTGCGCAACGCCTCGACTCGCTCGCGGCACCAGGCGGCTCTGCTTTGATCTCCACGCGACGCTGAAATCTCGGCAAATGATTTCAGGACCGTGAGGAAGAACCAGCCGTTCCAAACGCTCTCTCCCTTGCCTTCGGCGCCGACCTTGTTCATGCCGTCGTTCCAGTCACCGGTTCCCATGAGGGGAAGGCCGTGGCTGCCCAATCGATAGCCATGCTCCAGCGCACGGATGCAATGATCATACACGGAACCGGACTGTTGGCTGGTCGCCGGTTGGTTGAAGTCTTCCTCCTGGTCTTCTTTCAGCACCGGTGACGTGATGAAGGGAACCATGTCATCAAGCAGTTGAACGTCCCCCGTCGTGGACACGTAGTGATGAACGACCAGCGGCAGGAAATAGAGGTCATCGGTAATTCGGGTACGCACGCCGATGCCGGATGGAGGATGCCACCAGTGCTGGACGTCCCCCTCCTCAAACTGCCGAGCTGCCGATCGCAGGATCTGGGAGCGGGTCTCGCTCGGAGTGCTGTAGACCAGAGCCATCACGTCCTGGAGCTGATCCCTGAAACCGTAGGCACCTCCGGACTGATAGTTGGACGTGCGCGCCCAAACACGACACGCCAGAACCTGGTACAGCAACCAGCGATTCATCATCAAGTTCAAGCCAGCATCCGGTGTCGATACCTGTACCGAGTTCAGAATGTCATCCCACTGGCGGGAGACAGCCGAAAGGCTTGCGACTGTGCGTTCGGGGTCGGCATGTTCGTGGACGAGCTTTCGGACCTCATCGAGGTCAGCGGCTTCTCCCAGGACAAAGACGACCTCCCTGGTTTCGCCGGGTGACAGCAGAATATCCACCATCAGCGCGGCGCAGGGATCAAGCAATGCACCGAACCGTTCTGCGAGATTGGTTCGCAGCAAGGCCGCCGGCTGGGATACGGAGCCATAGTTGCCGAGAAACTCAGTGCGGTCGGATGTTGCCGAGCGTACCGGCCGGCTGGCGGCTGCGAAAGCGACCCTCCCGGCAAAGGTTCCGCCCCAGGGGTTTGTCGCGACGATGGCGCCCGACCGCGTATCCCGCGCGCAGACAATTCGCGTCGCTGCGTCTTCGCGGTGGGTCCCAAGGACCCACTCGGCGAAATATGTCGCGGTGAGGTGGCGAGCCCGAACATCATCGTTGGTAAGCGTGAAACGAATGATCTTGACCGGATCGGTAAGAGGAACGAAGACCGTGAGCTCCTGATTGAGGTGACGGCTGTGACTTATATATCGGCTGTAACCTTGACCGTGGCGAACAGTCACGATCGCACCGGGACCGAGAGGTAAGGGCGTCGGCGTCCAGATCTCTCCGGTTTCTTCATCTCGTAGATAGAGGACCTCGCCCGGCATGTCCGCAATTGGGTCGTTGGACCATGGCGTCAAGCGGTTCATCTGGCTGTTCTCCGACCAGGTGTAACCTAGGCCCGCTTCCGTCGTCAGGCAGCCAAAATCGGGATTCGCGATCACATTCGTCCAAGGCGCAGGCGGCAGGGCAGGGGCTCGTGGTTTGACAGCGTCGACGAGCACGACATATTCATGTCCATCGGATGTGAAGCCGCCAAACTCGTTCCAGTATTGCAATTTCTCGACCGACTTGGGAGGCGGGGGTGCCGGTTCCTCATTCCGCCGAGTGACCAAGGTGGGCGAAAGAGCTGGCAGAGCCGGGGAGAATCGTTTGAGTTGATCGCTGAGTGTACCGCCGCTTCCCAGCAGGACGACGCGCGCGGCTGCAACGAAGGTCGCCAGATGATCGCTTCCCGTATCGGACTCGGAGAGGACGAAAACTCCTCCGGACTGGCCGATCATCTCGGCTTGCGGACCCGATTGCAGTTTTTCGGCCAGCCTCTTGGCGTGCGCTGCATCGCCCTCCTCAAGCAGAACCAGGTCAAATCTCGAGCCCCTCCGCCGAGCGAAGTCGTGCCCCATCGTCACCTGGCGAACGAGGGCGTGATCCCGATCGCCATTCGCGCGGACCAGAGCGATCGGGAGGTCGCCCGAGATACCATGAGCCCAGAGTGCAGCCCGATCCAACCGATCTTCCCCGAGAGCGGTCACCTGCCGCATCGCCGGGTTGGCAAACAAGACGCTCCCGGCCAGCCGATTAAACAAAGATACATCGTGAGGCTTCAGGTTCAGCGTCTGAAGCTCGGTTTCGTATCTCTCGGATGCCTCGGAGAACGCCCGCTCGGCAGTCTCGATATTCGCGTATCTCTCCGCGATGCCTTGCACAGTTGACCGGTCATCCGCGGCTCCTGTGACGAAGGCGACGCGTGCTTCACCGCCGGGGGACAGACGAACAACTCTTCGCAAGCAGAAAACCGGGTCCAGAACGGGGCCGGTCGTCCCGGAAAGCGGTGCTCCTTCGTCGAATATCGCAGGGCTGGCTGCCGTTCGGCCTCGGCCAAGAAATCTCAGCCGATCCGTTTCATACTGGACTTCTTGGGAGGGCGACAGGTTCGATGAGGAAACGTGGATTGCCCAAGTGGCTTTTTCCCCGGCAGCACGGGGCCGGCGGCGCGCTAACAAGGCGCCTGACGCCTCATCGAACTGCGTTTCGACAAATAGCTTGGCAAAAGCCGGATGCGCCATGTCCGCACGACGATTGTTCAGGCAGACCTCGGCATAGCTTGTCAATTCGAGTATACGCTCGCGCCCGCCATGGTTCGTGACGGTGACCATGCGCACTTCTGCGTCCACATCCGTTGCGACACAGATTTTCCAGAGGACTTCGATGTCACCGGCCTCACAGCGAAATTCGGCCCGGTCTCCAGAAAAGGCGTGTTCGTAAACGTTTGAGGGTCGAAATAACGGCTGCCTTCCGATGGACCAGAGGTCGTTGTCCGATAGATCCCTGACATAACAAAACTGGCCCCAGCAATCGCGGGTGCTGTCCTCGCGCCACCGCGTAACGTCCAGGTCTTGCCAAGTTGCGTACCCGGCGCCAGCGGCTGTGATCAGTACGTTGTACCGATCGTTGGAAAGCAACGCGATGGCGGAGCCCGGGTTCATCGGCTCCGCGACGCTATTTTGCCATACGGTCTCGGACGCACTCGTTACCACTGAAACCTCCGTTCGACTGGGCGTCGGCGCTCAAGCATTATCCCCTTCAGTCGAGGTTTTTTGGTGCGCTCCTGGTTTGCCTTTCGAGCCCCATTTCCAGCCGCTGATTGCTGGCATGTCGTCGCCGTGCTTCTCGATGTATTGCCGGTGTTCGATCAGCTTTTCGTGAATTGCCTGTTTGAGATAGCCAGCACGCGCACCCAGTTGGGGCAGCCGGTCGATCGCATCCTCGACCAAATGGAAACGGTCCATTTCATTCAGGACCACCATATCGAACGGAGTCGTCGTCGTTCCCTCTTCCTTATAGCCTCGGACGTGCAGATTGCCGTGATTCGTACGGCGGTAGGTGAGCCGGTGGATGAGCCACGGATAGCCATGGAAAGCGAAGATGATCGGCTTGTTCTTGGTGAAAAGGGCATCGAAATCGCGATCCGACAGACCGTGCGGATGCTCGGACGGCGGCTGAAGCTTCATCAGGTTCACCACGTTGATGAGGCGGACTTTCACTTCAGGCAGGTGCTCCCGGATCAGCTCGATTGCTGCGAGCGTCTCAAGCGTGGGAACATCGCCGCAACATGCCATCACCACGTCGGGCTCGCTTCCCTTGTCGTTGCTGGCCCACTCCCAGATACCAATGCCTTCGCTGCAATGCTTTATGGCCTGATCCATCGTGAGCCACTGTGGTGCAGGCTGCTTGCCGGCGACGACGACGTTGACGTAGTTGCGGCTGCGCAGGCAGTGATCGGTTACTGACAGAAGCGTATTGGCGTCCGGCGGCAGATAGATTCGGACAACATCTGCCTTCTTGTTGGCGACATGGTCGAGGAAGCCCGGATCTTGATGGCTGAAGCCATTGTGGTCCTGCCGCCAGACGTGGGAACTCAAGAAATAATTAAGCGAGGCGATCGGACGCCGCCAGGGAATGTGGTTACATACTTTCAGCCACTTGGCGTGCTGGTTGAACATCGAGTCGATGATGTGGATGAAGGCTTCATAGCAGGAAAAGAAGCCATGCCGGCCGGTCAACAGGTAGCCTTCCAGCCAGCCTTGGCATTGATGTTCGCTGAGAACCTCCATCACTCGTCCGTCTGGCGAAAGATGGTCGTCTTCCGGATAGATCTCTGCCATGTAGCAGCGGTCGGTAACTTCCAGCACGTCCTGCCAGCGATTGGAGTTGTTCTCATCCGGGCTGAACAGGCGGAAGTTCTTGCTCTCCATATTCATCTTCATGACATCACGGAGAAACTTGCCCATCACCCTCGCCGACTCGGTGTGGGTTTGCCCCGGGCTCGGTACAGATACCGCGTACTCCCGGAAGTCGGGCATCTTCAGGTCGCGCAGCAGCAGGCCGCCGTTGGCATGTGGGTTGTCGCTCATTCTGCGATGCCCAACAGGCGCAAGTGCGGCGAGCTTTCGTGTGAACTGGCCGTTGTCGTCAAACAGTTCCTGGGGGCGGTAGCTCTCCATCCACTCCTGAAGAATATGAATGTGATCCGGCTTGTCCATGTCGCCCATCGGCACCTGGTGCGCCCGCCAGTAGTCCTCGCATTTCTTGCCGTCGATCTCAGGAGGGCAGGTCCAACCTTTCGGCGTGCGGAAAACGATCATCGGCCACATGGGACGTTTCACGTTGCCTTTGGTGCGGGCATCCGCCCAGATTTTCTGGATATCCGCCACTGCGGTATCGAGTGCGCCGGCCAGTTGCTGATGCACGCTCGCCGGGTCATTCCCCTCGACGAAATGCGGCGTATAGCCCATGCCTTCAAACAGTTTTCGCAGCTCTTCGCGCGGAATGCGGGCAAGGAAGCACGGATTGGCGATCTTGTAGCCGTTCAGGTGCAGGATTGGCAGCACGCAGCCGTCGCGAGCGGGATTCAGGAACTTGTTGCTGTGCCAGGCGGTCGCCAGCGGCCCTGTTTCAGCTTCTCCATCGCCGACAACGCATGCGACAATCAAATTCGGGTTGTCGAACGCCGCCCCGTAAGCATGGCTGAGAGCGTAGCCCAGTTCGCCGCCCTCGTGGATGCTGCCGGGGGTTTCCGGAGCAACGTGGCTGGGAATGCCGCCGGGAAAGCTGAATTGTTTGAACAGCCTCTTCATGCCGTCGGCGTCCTGGCCGACGTTGGGGTAAACTTCGCTGTAGGTGCCTTCGAGATAGGCGTGCGCGACCAGCGCCGGTCCACCATGCCCCGGTCCTATGACATAGATCATTTCGAGATCATCGCGTTTGATAACGCGATTGAGGTGCACATAGAGCATGTTCAAGCCTGGTGTCGTGCCCCAATGACCCAGCAGCCGTGGCTTTATGTGCTCGCGCTTCAACGGTTTTTTCAGCAGTGGGTTGTCGAGAAGATAGATCTGACCAACGGACAGATAGTTCGATGCGCGCCAATAGGCGTCCATCGACTGCAATTCCTCCGCCGAAAGGGGGCCGCCGCCCGATGCCATGCTCCCGCTTTTGGCGACCTTTGCATCTCCTGCCGTGTCAAGCGAAACCATGGGTGCCTCCTCCTGTGAGCCCAGACTGCTACGGTAAGATCTAGAATCGTCGCATTTCCAACGGCTCGCGACTTCAGCGAGCGACGCGCGGCTTGGCGGAAGGGATGCCAAAGGCAAGGAGCGCAGTCTGCAGTGCGGTCGTTGTCGACCGGATGTTTGCCGGATGCACTTCATTCGGCATAAGCGTAACGCGCCAGCGCTCCTACGACCGTTTGTTCCCTAGCTTGTTGTCGGTCGCTCCGCTGTGTGGAACTCTGCCAAGCAACCATTATCCCAACCGTGCAATTCTCGCACAAAAAGCATCCAAAGCACAGTTCAAATCAAAGGCACGTCCCGGTGGTTTATGTCGAAACCTCGGAGAAGTGCTCAACGACACCTTTGACGCCGCGGACACTTTCGGCGGCCACGCGGGCCGCCTTCCTGCACTCAGCGGTGTCAACGTTTCCCCAGAGGTGGGCTACCCCGTCGGAGACGGTTACAGTCATGTCCTTTCCTGCAAGACCCGTATTTTCACTGAGACGGACCGCAACACTGCGACGGATGGCCTCGTCGCCCGAGGCGGTTTCATCCTGGCTGGCCGCAATAATCGCCTCCAAAAGGTTCGCGCGACTGACGATGCCGACCACTTTACCGTCCCTCATCACAGGAATGCGCTTGATGCGATGTTCCTGCATCAGCCTGGAGACCTGCCCCAGAGATGCGTCCTCGTTCACGACGACTGGGTCGCGGCTCATGACGTCAGCCACCCTCCACGCGTTGCTCTTAACATAAGAGCTGGCTCTTTCCTCGGCCGTTGGGGTTGCCGTCCCGATGTCGGCAATGGCTCCCCGGCCCAACTCCGTTCTCCGCAGCAGATCACCCTCACTGATGATCCCGACGAGGTGACCCGTATCGTCGATGACGGGGACGCCGCTTATGTCATTGGTGAGCATGATCTCGGCGGCGCGCCTGACACTGTTGTCGGGTGATACCCCGACAACTTTCGTGATCATCACGTCTTTGACTAACATGGCTGCACGACCTTCCCTCTATGGGCACCGAGCCGCAAATTACACCTCTTGCGGGCGTTCGACAACCATTTCACCGGCATTCCTTGGCAGCGCCTCAGGCCCGGCTGCCCGTCCACTCCCATCCGCCATCCTCGCCGAATTCTAAGACCGCGTCGTGACAATCGCGCAGGGCGTCGGTTTCCGCGCTGTTGATGCAGGCAATGGAATTTTCGGAAAGTATCTGCAGGATCCTCTGAAGCTGTTCGAGACCCAGGGTCGTGTCGATTCGGTCCAGGAAGGCGAACCGCGGCATCGCGACAAGGATATTGACGAGTGCCAGGAGTTGCTGCTCCTGCAGTGAAAGCAACATTTCCCAGTCTTTCTCGACATCTAGTCCGCCGGCGTGCTCCAGCACATGTTCAAGATCGAGCTCACGCAAATACCGGACGATGCGTTCCTCCGGGGCGTCGCCCGCGCGTGCACTGCGCACAAGAGCCTGGCGTAGCGTGCTTGTCGGCAGGTAAGGCCGCTGAGGGAGAAAGAGTATGTCGTCGGCGGCTGGGCGGATGATACGACCGGATCCCTTGAAGGAAATGCCCGCGGTTGCTTTGAACAGCGCTACTCGAGCGCTTTGAATGCCCCCGGTGATCAAAACGCGCGTTCCGACGGGGATCGAAAGCGACAAGTCTCTGACGAGCGGGACTCCATTCGCTGATGACAACAGCGTCAGCCGCTCGTAGGCCAGACGCCCTGTTTCCTCGACAAACTCGATACCGGATTCCGTGGGTGCTTGGACCTGTTCCATGGCTTCCATCAGGGAGCTAAGCCGTGCGACGACCGCAGCGAACGTCGAGATGGACTGGAACTGGGTTATGATAAGCGAAAAAGCGCCCACGAGCATTGCGAAAGCCGCGCCGGATTGGGTTATCACCCCGAATTCGATGTCCCCTCTGATGTAGGCAGGCGCAATGATCAAGGCGGGAATGATCTGGATCAGCCAGTTGTAACCGGTGGTGAAGAATCCCACATTGCGGTTGATCGCCGTGACTTTGCGAAAATTGGTGACGGCCTCCTCGAGTCGCTGCAGCAGACGAAAAGTCTGCTGTCCTTCGCAACGCGCCAGCATAATGGATTCGGCGTTCTCTCGAACTTGAATTAGGCCGGAGCGGAAGCTGGCCTCCTTGTCGAGCTGGTCATAGTTCAGCTTGATCAGTGGTCGTCCAAGCACGATCGTCAAGTACGATCCGCCAGCCGCATACAGCACGGCGACGACAAACAGCAGGGGACTTATCGACCAAAGCACACCGGAAAAGGCTATGATCGTAAGGCTGCTGTTAAGCGCCATTAGGATGAATGATAGCGTCGTCACCGTGAAGGCGCGCATGTCCTCAGCGATCCGTTGGTCGGGGTGAGTGAGCTGCCCCGAAACGTCCAGATGATAGTAGGTTCCATCAGCCAGATAGGAATTGACGGCCCGTCGGGTGAGGAAATCTCGCCAGAGCAGCGCAAGTCGCTCTTCGATGAATCGCGAGACGACCGAAACGAGGGTGAATGCCGCAAAAACCGCAATGTAAAATGTTGCCTGCCGGATGAACTCAGCGGTTTCGCGATCAGCGATCGCGGTCATGAAGTTGCGGCCTACGTAGCTGTTTACGACGTTCAGGCCGCTGAGCGCGAGCAAGAGCGCGACCAGTCCGCCAAACATCACTCCGGCCTTCCTGCCGACCTCGGAGGTAAGGAAGGCCGTGAGCGCTCGTACGAAGCGAACGGCGGTTGTCTTGAAGGGGATCTGTTGCTTGTCCATGCAAGTGGTTCGGCCCCATGTGTGATGCACAAATTTAAAGCATAACGACGCCTAGAACACCACTGCGCCACGTGCGCTCCAAGTAGCGAAATCGAGGACTGGATTGGGTCAGAGCAGGCTGGGCCCCACCGCTATCGCAGGAGTTGCTTCAGGTCCGTTCCAGCAATTAACAGGGATATTGAAGCCAAGCCAAATGGTTTTCTATGAGGCCGGTTCTGGCGAGCGCTTTCGTCAGCTTGCGTCGGGTTGCTTCGGCAACCTGCCAGCTTCATCATCGGCACGGTTCCATCCAACGACGATGCAAGACTCCGACGGACAACGCCGGAGTCTTCATCCCGTGATCAACGGCGATCCGCTGTGCCTATAACTGCGGCGGTCCGACCTTGACCGTTACCTTGTCGAGCGTCCCGGTGAAGCGGAAGGGCACCTGATAGTCCTCGTCGTCGACAGATGTGCGGGTATCAAGGCCGACATCGAATGACTCGTCGATTGTCACCAGGAACGGGATCGTGTGAGAGATCGACCGCTCCGCGACCTTGGAGCCGTCAACACTTAGCACGCCTCTGCCGCCCTTCCCAAAACCGGGGCCGTCATAGGTGAACTCGAAGGCGACGGTGTGTTTGCCGGGCGTCAGTGCCTGCTCGCCCGCCCAACGGAAGCGTTCAAGCGCCAGAAGGTTGTAACTAAAGACAGGCTTTCCCTTAATCAGGTACAGGCCATAGCCACCAAAGCGGCCGCCCAGAGTGGCAAGCACACCCTCCCCACCGCCTTCTGGTACCTCGATGTCTGCGCTGACCGTGTAGGATCGGCTGAGTGGGCTAGCCGCCGAAGCCGCCGCCAAACCGGACAGCTCGCCGGAATACACGAATTCATTGCGACCGGCAGTCGCACTCGGCCGCGGCGCAAGCAGACGCGCGGCGACGGAGTTGTCCAGCGGCAAGACCTGATACTTTGCTGCCTCGACAAGGAAGAGTTGCTGCATATCGCGCAGCTTGTCCGGTTCCTTGGCGGCGAGATCGTTGAACTGGGAGTAGTCCTCCGTGAGGTTATAGAGTTCCCAGTTGTAGCCGTCGATCACGTCTGGCAGTTTGCCGAGCCCCATCAGCCATGGTCCGGCCGGTGGCGTGGTGGAGGCGATCCAGCCGTCATGGTAGATTGCACGATTGCCGAACATCTCGAAATACTGAGTCTTGCGCGCGGAGGGCATATCCTTTGCGCCCTTTGTCCACGTGTAAGCCATGCTCACGCCTTCGATTGGCTTCTGCGCGATTCCGTTCACGGTCTGCGGTGCTTCGATGCCGGTCGCTTCAAGGATTGTCGGTACGATATCGATCACGTGGTGGAACTGGCTGCGGATGCCCCCCTTGTCGGTGATGTGACCGGGCCAGGACATCGCCATTCCCTGTCGTGTGCCCCCAAAATGGGATGCGATCTGCTTGGTCCACTTGAACGGCGTATCGAAGGCCCACGACCAGGCGACCGACATATGAGGCTGGGTCGTCGGATCGCCCCAGGCGTCGTAGTATTTCAATTGGTCGGCGACCGGCATGTTGATGCCTTGGATGGCTGCGAGGTCAAAGGCTGTGCCGATGGTCGATCCCTCGGCGCTGGTTCCGTTGTCCCCCTCGATGTAGATGATGAGAGTGTTGTCGAGCTTGCCCTGCTTGCGGACCTCATCGATCACCCGACCGATTTCGTTGTCCGCATAGGCCACATAGGCGGCGAAGACCTCGGCCTGTCGCGCGAACATCTTTTTCTCGTCCGGCGTCAGCGTATCCCATTGCGGCAGGTCATCCGGCCACGGGGTGAGCTGGGTATTCTCGGGTATCACTCCAAGCCGCTTCTGATTGGCGAAGATCTGGTCGCGCATGGCGTTCCAGCCCATGTCGAACTTGCCCTTGAACTTGTCGATCCATTCCTTCGTCGGCTGATGCGGCGCGTGGGTAGCGCCCGGAACATAGTACATAAAGAACGGCTTCTCGGGTGTCGCAGCATTGACCTCGCGCAGATAGGTGATCGCGTCATCGGCCATGCCAGTGATCATGTTGTAGTTGGGATTTTCATTCCACGGAAAGATTTGGCTGTGATTGCGGAACAACCACGGCGTCCATTGATCGGATTCGCCGCCCATGAATCCGTAGAAATAATCGAAGCCCATGCCCGAGGGCCACTGGTCGAAGGGTCCAGAGGTGGAGATCGCATATGTGGGAGTGTTGTGGTTTTTGCCTATCCATGAGGTGGCGTAACCGTGTTCCTTGAGGATCGTGCCAATGGTGCCGTTGTTCGGCCCGATGATTGAATCGTATCCCGGAAACCCCGTGGACTGTTCGGCGATTACCCCGAATCCCGCCGAATGATGATTGCGACCGGTAATCAGCGCTGCGCGTGTCGGCGAGCAGAGTGCGGTGGAGTGGAACTGGGTAAACCGCAGCCCGTCGGCCGCGATCCTGTCGAGCGTCGGTGTCGGAATGACGCCGCCAAAGGTACCGGAGACGCCGTAGCCCGCATCGTCTGTCATGATCAGCAGTACGTTCGGAGCGCCCTTGGGCGGCACCACAGTCGGTGGCCACCAAGGCGTGGAGTCCTTTGCGTCCAAGTTGATGGTACCTCCGAATGTCGGTGGCGCAGCCGGAAGCGACTGACCGTCGACCGTCGAGGTGGCGCTGGGGGAACCGGATGCTCCAGTGACGACCTGTTGACCCGCGGCGGGAAAGCATGAAAAGCAACTGGCGGCGAGCACTGCTAGAAAAGCGCGCGTTTTCATTGTTGATCGCTCCCTGTTATGCCCTCGGCAACGGAAGCGAGCGATTATGTCCGCTCTTGACGCTTGCGCATTTGCACGAGTGACCGCCCATCCTAACACGCGATTGCGAGGGAGTCAGATTGCTACCGTCCAGTGGGAGTAATTACTGTACCCACATGCCTCGGAACACGGAGGTGTTCAGAACCCGGCCTCGCCGGACAAGATCGGAACCGCGCCACAGAGCCGAGTCCGGTTGTCGCGCCCAAAGCGGTCACTCAAACGGCATTCGCGTCGTCGGCTCAAGATCAACAAAGAATGTAGCGCAAGCGGATCGGCGCCAGGACGGCTACCACTTCGATCTGCACCTTGCGGGCGGGGGGGTGTACGATACGTTCGGGGAACGGCTGTCACTGCTTGCGCTCACGCAGACATCCCGCGACAAGTACAATCGGCGGTCCACGAGCGCAATATTTCTGCGCTATCTTCCGGTTGTCTCTGGTGCTGCGATGGCGCAATTCTACATTGAACTGGCGTGATTGCCGAATCTTAAACAGGTGCCGCGATATCGTGGCACGAATGGCTTTGGATGGGTTCGTACAAGCTGCGCTGGATGAAATCGATGGCAATGAACGGGAAGCAAAGCAGCGAGAGTTCAGGGGCGGCGGACGACCGCCAGAGGACGAAGGCGCCATTGTCGCCTTGGGTAAGACCCCTGAGGCTGCATCTCAGTGTCGTTATCGTGACGTTGCTCGTTTGCATTTCCGCGCCACTGATGTGGCTCACCTACACGAAAGGGCGAGAGGCGGCGATCACAGCGGGCGAAGACCTGATGCGGCAACTGGGACTTCGTGCGATCGATCGCTATCGCAACGTCTTCGGAGATGGGTACTCCGCTGTTGCCACGGCATCGGTTCTTGCGCCACTGCTAACGCCGCCGCCAGCCGACCTCGATGCGAAGCAGGAGTTTCTTGTCAGGGTTCTGCAGAGTTCGCCCTACATCGACGGGATCTATGTGGGCTACCCCGATGGAGCGTTCGTCCAAGCGGTCAATGTCGAGCGCAATTCCAGATGGGATGACGTTCTCAGGACGCCAAGCGGAACGATCTTTGCGCTGCGAACCGTTCAAAAGAGCGGCGACGACGCCCTGTCCACGTGGCGCTTTCTCAATCGGGGCGGTGTTTCCGTGGGTGAACGATCCGACGGGAAGGTTGCGTTTGATCCGCGCGCGCGCCCCTGGTACAGCGCCGCGATGACGGCCGGCGGGCAGGTTTCGGTCGGACCTTATGTCAGCGCCACAACGAGGTCGCTCAGCCTGACACTCGCCATGCCGATGACAAAGGGCAACGGAGTGGTCGTCGGCACCGACGTGCTTCTGGAAGCGATCAGCCGGCTTCTCAATCGC
Organism: Rhizobium sp. P1_C7; assembly: GCF_056406295.1. Taxonomy (NCBI): domain Bacteria; kingdom Pseudomonadati; phylum Pseudomonadota; class Alphaproteobacteria; order Hyphomicrobiales; family Rhizobiaceae; genus Rhizobium; species Rhizobium sp. P1_C7. Next base: position 269,511 of record NZ_JBFUAL010000008.1, on the reverse strand, counting down.
GAGGCGATATCGCAGCATGCGCGCGGTTACGTCTTCGACGACGACAGTCAACTCATTGTCCATTCCGACCCGGCGATCATGACTGAGATCCTGGACACTCTGTCCTACAATCCGACAGGCCGCACGCAGATAACTGGCGCGGAGGATCCGGCGGTCGGGCCCATCAAGGCTCTCCTGGCGAGCAGCGTCACCCAGCGCGGCGGCGCAGTGCAGTTCATGGTCGGAGCCGAACCGTATCTTGCACAAATCTCGCCCGTCGAGTTCTCGGGACTGTTGAAGGGCAATGTCGTCGTGCTGGCCGCTCCCCTCGACGATTTCGTCGGGCCCAGCGATCGCCTTCTGAACAAGACATTGTGGATTGCCAGCATACTCGTTCTCGTCGGGATCGCCGCTGCGCTCGTCGTCGCACGACTTATCAGCAATGCATTGTTCTCGCTTGCGAACGAGGCGCGGCAGATCGGCAACCTCGAACTCGACGGCAATCTCGCGACGCATTCGTGGATTGCCGAGATCAACGTTCTGGCAAACGCCCTGGCGTCGGCGCGCGACGCCATTCACAATTTCGCACTCTACGTGCCGCGCGAACTTGTGCGCAGGATCGTCAACTCGGGCAAGCTGGCTGTCGGAACGGCCTTGCGCCAGGACGTGACATTGCTTTTCACCGATATTCGCGACTTCACGACCATTTCGGAACAGCATTCGCCCGAAGAGGTGGTCGACATGCTGTCGGTCTATTTTCAGTTGATGAACGAGATCGTCGAACGTCACAACGGCGTCATCATCCAATATCTGGGAGATTCGATCTTCGGCATGTGGAACGCGCCGCTTGCCGATCAAAGACACGCGGAAAACGGATGCCGATGTGCCCTCGCTCTCAAGGCTGCGATCGATGATTGGAACGCGGTCAACCGGGCGGCGGGCCGGGCAGAACTGGTGACGCGCTTTGGATTGCATACGGGCGCGGCGGTCGTCGGCAGCGTTGGCGCCCAGTCGCGCCGCCAATACACGGCAATGGGCGACACCGTTAACGTCGCCTCGCGCCTCGAGGGTATGAACAAGCAGTTCGGAACATCGATCCTTGCCAGCCGCGCAGTTGAAGACAGCGTCCGTGAGATGTTTCACTTTCGTGCCCTGGGGCTGGCGGAGGCCAAGGGTCGCCTCGAGCAGATCGAGATTTTCGAGCTTGTCGGCGACAAAGTTTGAGCTTCCGCGCCCGATTGTCACGAAAAGAGGAACCATCTCGGCAAAGACATACACTCGCAACGCCCGTGCCAGGACGATCCTACCGCATCAGTCTCGGGACGGGGCAGCCTTTGTCCGGCATCTAGTCAGCCCATTTGACGTCGCCTGTGAAGGCAATGGTCAGCCAGCGGTCCGGCCCGGGATCGCCGATTTCATTTCCTATCTCCGCTCGAATGGCATCGAGCCGATCGACCGTGCCGATTTCCATCGTTCGCGGCACGATCAGATAGATTTCGATCATTCGCGAGCGTCCGACCTTGGCAACATAAGACCGGTATCCAGCGAAGCCGTGCCGGGCGACCGCATTTTCCGCCGCCTTTCGCGCCAGCTGGTCCAGATCCCGCGGCGCGACGAGGAGGATATCCTTGAAGGCATCGAAGACCGTTTTGATCGGAACCGGCAGCAGGCAGAGTGTCAAGATACACAGGATCGCCGGGTCAATATACGGCACCCACATCCCATAGTCCGTTTTCTCCAGGATCGCGCCCACGATGAAAGCCGCGAGAAGCGCGGTGTTGATCAGGCCCGACATCGCCCAGCCCTTCATGTCGAGCGCGAGAAAATCGGACCGTATGGTGCGGTTGCTGCGGCGCACGTAGAGAAACATGCCGAGGCAGATTGCCGACACCAGGACCGTGTAGGCCACGGCCCAGTCGAAAACGAGATGTCGCCCTCCCGAAAGGAAAGAGGACGCCGCATTCACCAGCGCATAGAAGGAAAGCAGCGTCAGCAAACCGCCATTGAGGACGAGGACCATCGGCTCCGTATGCCAGTATCCCATCTGGAATCGCGCGCTGTTCTCGCGGGCTATGAGTCGCGTGACATTGAGCGCAAGCAAGGTCATTGCGGCATCGACGAGGGAGAAGACTCCGTCAAACACAATCGACATAGAAGCGGACAGCATCCCCAGCAAGATGGCAGAGCCACCGACAAACATCGTGGCGGCGATGGATCGTTTGAGGATTGTTTGCTCGATGGGCGTCCTCATTGGCACGTGAACTCCGTTTCGAGCGTCATTATCCTGCGCGACCGAAAAAATCGCTAGCGGTGGTTTTGAAGCCAAATGGCAACCCGCCCGGTCAACGGATCTTACGCTTCAACTTGTCAGCGCCTCGTCAACAGCACGACACACCTGGGCGAGCAATAGCACATTCCCCATAGGGTCAAGAGCGTGTTGGCCACCACGTTAGGTCACGGCGTAGCCGAGCCCCGGAAGCTGGGGAACGTGCATTTTGACTGCTTGAGTTGCAGGAATACGGGGAAGATACACCCTTGCGCGTCCGATTCAAGGTGCTAATATTATTCGCGTAAAAGTTTGAAATTATATCGCTTGGGACGAAAACGCTAAAAGACCGCCTATCACAGAAGTTGCAGGCAGAAGCAAGTTTTCTTCGAGGGTGAAAGGTCGGCAAGGGAGGCACCGTTCGACAAAACTTGGCTTTATTCGCGGCGAAAAGAACGTCGGCGACGGGCACCGATGCAGTCGTTCCGTGTAACTGCCCTTCCGACGCCAATCCGATACTCAACCTTTGGCTTTGCTTACTATCCAGTCGCTTTTCGGTCACCAACTCATTGGCACCGCCGCACTCGGCTCGTCCGGCAATCGGACGGCCATTTCACAAGGGAAATGAATCATGCCTGAGATCGCTTACCGCGACCCGCCGGGCTCTCGCTGCCCCCACAGTTCATGATGACCATGTTCTCGCTGAGCGAATGGATGAATACCGACAAGATCTATCAGAAGGCACGCATGGAGATTCTGCCATAAGCGCGTTGGCGCCCTGTTCGAGGGATTGCCGCTCGACGTACAGCCGAATCCGAAGGATGCGATGCTACGAAACAACTAGGTTCCGATTGAGATGGGGATTTGTGAAATGCCTCGAATTCATGGACTACGTCTGGCAACAGTCTTCGCGTTCTTGTTGACCCTCGCCGGGTTTTCCTTGACTCCGGACTTCATCGCTGTGGCTCGCGCACAACAAGCGGCGGCTGCCGATGTCTCAGGATCCACCGACGAGGCACCAGCGCCACTGACGGACGACGAGCTCGAAGTGCTGGTTGCCCGTATCGCACTCTATCCGGACGAGCTGGTCGCGGTCGTCACAACCGCATCGCTCTATCCCCTGCAGATCGTCGAGGCAGCGAGATATTTGGACGATGTGAAGACGAACGCCAAGCTGAAGCCCAAGGACACTTGGGACGGTAGCGTGATTTCGCTTCTCAACTATCCCGACATCGTCAAGATGATGAGCGACGATCTCGACTGGACGCAATCGCTGGGCGAGGCACTGACCAACCAGCAGAAGGATGTCCTGATCGCCATCCAGCAGCTTCGCGACAAGGCGGTTGCCGACGGGATCATCAAGACCGACGACAAGATCACGGTCGTCCAAGAGAACAACAACGTCGTCATACAGTCGGCCAGCCCCGAGAAGATCTATGTGCCGCAATATGCGCCCGAGATGCTCTATGAGCCGAACTACGCGCCGCAGCCGATAGGCTATTATCCAGACTACTATCCGAACTACACCTATCCCAGCGCGCCGTTCTTTGCCGCAGCCGTCACCGGCGCGATCTTTGCGGCGGCGGTCGATTGGGACGACTGGGGTGTGTGGGGCGGGCGATGGGGCGGCGACGTCGATATCGATTGCAACAACTGCTTCAACAACGTCAACGGCAAGGTCAACTTCAACGACGTCGACTGGAAGAATGTCGATCGCAGCAAGATCAAGTTCGACAGCGACCAGTTCAAGATCGATCGGAACTCGATCAAGAACAGCATCAAATCGAACGACCGCAACAGCATCGACGCCAAGGCGAACGCAATTGGCAACGACCGCAACACCGCGATCCGCAACACGGGCGGCAATGTCAGCGTGAAGGACGTTCGCAACAGCAAGATCGATGCCGACCGCATCAATCGTGACATGGGCGCCAACGCTGGCAACAAGTCGGGGCAGGCGATCCAGAACAGGACGCCCAACGCCCGGCCGGACAGACCCGCAGGCAGCGTCGCGTCCAAAACCAATTTCGACCGTCCGGCCGGAAAGCCCAAGCCCGCCGCCCGCGCGGACAACAGGCCAAGCAAGCCGTCGGCGCTCGGTCATGTCGATAACGGCCGCCGGGCGCAGCAGCAGTCCAATCGCGGGCGTGAGGCGATGGGCGGTGGCAATCGTGGCGGCGGACACGCCGGCGGCGGCGGGCATCGATCCGTTCCTCATAGCGGCGGCGGACGTCGGTAACCCCTGGAGCAAAGGAAGACAGTCATGACGACGTCAGTCAGAACCATGGTCCTGAGCTCGGTCTTTACCGTTGCGCTCATCGGATTTGCGGCTCCTCCGATAGGCCTCCATGCCGCGGAGCCATCCGAGGGGGCTGTTATCGCGGGTTTTGCGTCGCCGACCGATCCGCCGATATTCGATACGCCCGAGCAGGTCGTCGACGCATTCAAGGCGGCGCTTGCTGCCGGCGACTTCGACAAGCTCGCAACGTTGCTCGGCCTCGACCCCAAGAAGGCGAGGACGGGCGAAGGTGTGATGGATACCTATGCCCAGATCCGGGACGGCGCCAAAAAGCAGGTCGTCGTCCGCGACGACGGTGGCAACAAGATCCTCGACATCGGTGAAAAGTTGTGGCCGCTGCCGTTCCCGATCGTCAAGGGCGCAGACGGAAAATGGGCTTTCGATACCTATGCCGGGTTCGAGGAGATCATCAATCGCCGCGTCGGCGAAAACGAACTGCAGGCGATCGCGACGATGCGAGCCTACGTCGACGCGCAGAAGGAATACGCTTCGGCCGATCACGACGGAGACGGCGTTCTGGAATACGCGCAAAAGCTGATCAGCAGCGAGGGCAAGACCGACGGGCTCTACTGGTCCCCCGATCTCGGGGCGGGCGACAGTCCAGCGGGCGCTGCCTTTAAAAGCGATTCAGTCGCCGTCAAGAAGGCCAAGACGGGTTCGGGTTATTTCGGCTATCACTATCGGATCCTGACCAGCCAGGGGCCAAATATCGCTGGCGGAAAGTTTGATTATATCATCAATGGCAACATGATCGCCGGTTTCGGACTGATCGCCTGGCCGGTCCGCTACGGCGAGACGGGCGTCCATACCTTTGTCGTCAATGCCAACGGTATCGTCTATCAGGCCGATCTGGGCAAGAAGACCGACACGATTGCTGCCGGGATCAAGCAGTTCAATCCTGACGACAAGTGGGACGTTACTGAGGACTGAGAGCTTCGGCTTGGCGAGACAAGAGGCGCCTCGACATGTTTGCGGCCGAGCATCAGGTCGGCACGGCCTTCGCAACATGCCGGGGACAACGTCTTCAAAATCGACGCCACCAAATCCAGCCCAAGAGCCCGTCGCATGTATTCTTGCGCGGATAGGGTAGGTTGCGCAGGGTTGGCGTGACTTGGCCTAGCATCTCCCGCTTGCTTGCCAACAATCTGAATTCTTGAGCGGATTCTCTCCGTTGGGACTTCCGATGCTCATCCTCGCAGCGCGCAGATTTGAACTTAGAGCTTGGTTTCTGGATTCTATGCCCATCACAGACAGTCTTGAGCGACACTATACTTGAAAGCATGGCGCATGGCTTCCGTTGCCACCTTTGCCTGTTCGAGTGTCAAATAAGGGGAGAGTGATGAAGAAGTTGCTGCTATCATCGTTGGCTGGTCTGGCGCTGGCAAGTTGTACGCCGACGCAGCAAGGCGCCGGTATTGGCGCTGCGACTGGTGCCGTGGTCGGTGGCGCCATTACGAACGATGTCCGAGGTGCGGCTGTCGGTGCGGCAATCGGTGGCGTTTCGGGCGCCGTCATCGGCAATGTGGCCGGACGACCCGGGCAATGCTACTATCAGGATCGCTATGGCCGGCGTTATGTGGCGGCTTGCCCACGCTAACGGGTGGTCGACGTCGTGGTCGGTGTTTGATGCGCCACCGGCTCATGCACCAACACGCTCACGCCGATCGCGTGATGCGGTTGATCTGCGTGAGCCCCATCTGGGCTCCCGCCATAGTCAGCAATGCAGGCGCTCTCAAATTTCAAACATCTATTGATGAGTGCCGTGGATTGGGAATTTGGGTTCATACCGATCCGTCACTCTCCACATTAAAGCTAGCTAGCCCGCCTAAACCCAATTCCAGCGCCCTTGGGGACGCGATCCTTTGGCTCAACGGAGGCAAGATATGGCCACTGCCAATGCCGCATCAAAGACCACGATGCAGAGATTCCTCGACGGCGTCGAGAAGGTGGGAAACATGGTTCCCCATCCTGTGGTCATCTTTCTGATTTTGATCGGCATTGTCATCGTCTTGTCGGCGGTGCTGGGCGCTTTTGGAGCGGCGGTCACCTACGAGCGTATCAATCCGGATACTCATGAGATCGAGCAGGCGTCGACGGCGATCCGCAGCCTGCTGAATGTCGAAGGAATCCGCTTCCTCTACTCCTCGCTCATTCCCAACTTCATGAGCTTCACCGCCGTGGGGCTGATGATCGCCGCCATGATCGGCGCGGGTGTGGCAGAGGAATCCGGCCTGGTCACGGCGCTGATCCGCAAGCTCGTCATTGTCTCGCCGAGTTGGGCGCTGACTTACATCCTAGCCTTCGTCGGCATTCTTGCAAGCATCGCGGCCGATGCCGGCTATCTTGTGCTGATACCGCTTGCAGGCGTCGCCTATCTGGCCGTCGGGCGGCATCCGCTTGCGGGTCTTGCGTTAGGCTTCGCTGCCGTGGCGGGCGCGTTCACCGTCAATATGCTCATCAAACCGCTCGATGCCGTGCTCGTCGAATTCACCAATGATGCGGCGCATCTCGTGGATCCCGCACGGTCGATCGGCCTCGCGTCCAACGTCTGGTTTTCCATCGCCTCGGTGCTGTTCCTGACGGTCGTGGTTGCCTTGATCACCGATCGGATCATTGCGCCGCGGCTCGGCGCGTACAATCCGGAAAACGCAGAAGGTGGCGTTCAGAGCCAAGGGGCGACGCTTTCCGAGCAGGAATCGCGCGGGCTGCGGTTTGCGCTCTACGGGCTCATCGGCCTGCTCGTCGTCTTCCTCCTTTTGACAATCCCAAGCGGCGCGCCGCTCCGCAATCCCGATACTGGAGAGCTGATCGGCAACTCGCCTTTCATGAATGGCTTGATTGCCCTGATCATGCTGATCTTCCTGGTGACAGGCTGGACATATGGCATCGGCGCCGGAACGCTGAAAACGCTTGCGGAAGTGATCGCTGCGATCGAAAAATCGATCAAGAACATGGGCGGCACCATCTTCCTGTTTTTCGTCCTCAGTCAGTTTGTCGCCTATTTCACCTACACCAACATCGGTACCGTCATGGCGCTCAGCCTTTCAGGTGCTCTCCAGGCCGCCAATATCGGCGCCCTTCCGTTGCTGATCGGCTTCATCGTCGTGGTCGCGATCATCGACCTGTTGCTGACAGGCGCGATCGCGAAATGGGCGATCTTCGCCCCGGTCTTCGTACCGCTCCTGATGAAGCTGGGCGTCGAACCGGAAGCGGTGCTGGCCGCCTATCGCGTCGGGGATTCGCCGATGAACGCGATCACGCCGCTCAATGCCTATTTCGCACTCGTGGTCGGCTTCGCACAGAAGTACGACAAGAATGCAGGGGTCGGCACGATCGTCTCCCTGATGCTTCCCTATGTCGTGCTGATGTTCGTGCTGTGGACAGGCCTCTTTGCGGCCTGGAAGGCACTGGGTCTGCCGTGGGGCCTGTGAGGGTCGACGCGCAAGCCTGAACGAAACAACGTGCAATTAATCGGATGGATATCATGAGCAATACCTCTATTCCTCTCGACGTCGCCGCGGCGGAAGAACATCTGATGCGGTTTCTCTCAGTGGAGGGTGTTACCGGACAGGAGAAGAACATCGGCCTTGCGGTCTGCGACGCTCTGAAGAAAATCGGTGTGCCTGAATCGGCCATTCGCTTCGATGACGTCAACAAGCGCATTCCGCTGCCGACCGAAACGGGCAACCTGATCGTCGATATTCCCGGAACGCGGCCAGGGCCACGGTTGCTCTTTTCCACCCATCTGGACACCGTGCCACTCTGCGCGGGAGCCAAGCCACGGCGCGAGGGCGACCGTATCGTTTCCGACGGCACCACCGCGCTTGGCGGCGACGCCCGCACCGGCGTCGCGCTGCTTGTCGTGGTCGCCGAAACGCTGATCAAGCACAAGCTGCCGCATCCACCGATCACGCTGCTGTTTACTGTGCGCGAAGAGAGCGGGCTGCATGGCGCACGCGAGCTCAACCCGGCCGATCTGGGCGGCGCGGCCATGTGCATCAATGTCGATGGCCAGAGCGCCTCGGACCTGATCATCGGTGCGGTGGGGCAGGAAAACTGGGAGGTCGAAATCACTGGTCGTGCATCGCACGCGGGCGTTGCTCCCGAAAAAGGCATTTCAGCCACGCTGGTTGGCGCGATCGCTCTTGCCGAAGCGCGGCAAGCCGGCTGGTTCGGCAAGATCGTCAAACCCGACGGCCGGGGCACGAGCAATATCGGCATTTTCGGCGGCAAGGACAACAAGCCTGCCGGAGACGCCACCAACGTCGTCACTGATTACGCCTACCTCAAAGGCGAGGCGCGTAGCCCCGAAGCGGCTTTCGCGACGAAAATCGCCAATGGTTACAAGCAAGCCTTTGCCAAGGCGCAGAGCGAGGTGACGACTGACGAGGGCGACAAGGCCGACGTGAAATTCAGCCACGTCGCGTCCTATCCGCCGTTCGAACTGGGCAAGGACACGCCGATCGTGAAGCGCGCCACCAAAGCGCTCGGGATCCTCGGCATCGAGCCGGTCTATGTCTTCTCCAATGGAGGACTGGACGCCAACTGGCTCGACAAGCACGGCGTTCCCACCATCACCATCGGTGCGGGCCAGGCGGAGATCCATACGATCAAGGAATATGTGAACCTCAAGGAATACGAAAAAGGCTGCCGCATCGGCGTGCTGATGGCGACACTCGATGACTAGCACTTCCGCGGGATTGCCTGCTCGGGCCGCAGCTTGCGGCGGTCGATCCCCGGCGTGCCTGCAGTCATGAGGTCGCATACCTGCCGTGTGAGGCGTCTGCTCGACGCAAATCCAATGCAGCACGGACAGCCTGAGGTTGCATGTTGGCGCCCGCGGCTGAGTGATTTTGGGTGGCCAGAGCGCGGCCAAATGAGGAGCGGAGCGATTGAGTCCCATAGCATACACAGCCACCATCATCGCCGTCGCCGTCGTCCTGTTCGTATGGAACAAGTTACCTGTCGTCTTTGTCGCCATGCTGACCGCATTGGCGCTGTGGGCGACCGGCGTGCTGACGATCGGCCAGGCGCTTGGGGGCTTCGGGGATCCGGCCGTCATCTTCATCGCTTCACTCTTTGTCGTCAGCTCCGGGCTTGAGGTCACCGGCGTCACCGCCTGGGCAGGCCAGCTTCTGATCCGCGGCGCGGGTGAGGAAAGCCGCACACGCCTTCTGGTGCTGACCATGGGCTTGGTCGCTCTGCTCACCGCACTGATCAGCGTCAATGGCGCGGTAGCCGCGCTCCTGCCTGTGGTGGTGGTGATTGCCGTGCGCCTCCGGCGGAACTCGTCGCAGCTGCTCATGCCGCTGGTCTTTGCCGCGCATGCCGGTTCGATGCTGGCGCTGACGGGAACGCCGGTGAACGTGCTGGTTTCGGAAGCCGGAGCGGATGCCGGAGTCGGCGGGTTCGGTTTCTTCGAGTTCGCGCTTGTGGGTGTGCCGCTTCTGGCCGGGTCGATGGCGATCATCGTGCTCTTTGGAAAGCAGCTTCTGCCGGAGCGCAACGGCGCGACCATGCCTGCCGATTTCAGTCATCACGCCAAGACACTGGTGGAGCAATACGGCCTTGCGAGCGGCATCTACCAGATGCGCGTGCGGGCAAGCTCGCCCTATGTGGGGGCGTCACCGTCGGGAATAGACCTCTCCGCGCATCCGGGGCTGCAGCTTGTCGCCATTCAGGAAGGAGAGACGGCGGGACCGCTCCGCAGGATTCTCGTGGCCGAGGGAGATCACCTTCTGGTACGTGGCGAGGCTGATACGGCTGCTGCATTTGCTGCGCAATTGCATCTGGCTTTTCGGGATGAGAAGGCGGCCGGGCAGGGTCAGGATACGCTGTTCAATCGCAGCTCCGGCCTCGCTGAGGTCGTCATCCCGCCGCGCTCCGGTCTCATCGGTGAAAACGTCTTTCCGGGCATGGTGACCGAAAGCGGCGATCTGATCATTCTTGCGGTGCAGCGCGCAGGTGCGGAAATCGCTGCCGCAAACGCAACAAAGGATGCGGGCGGGATTGTGCTGCAGGCCGGCGACACGATGTTGCTGCAAGGAACCTGGAAAGCCCTGGATATCCGCCTCGACGATCCTGATGTTCTGGTGGTCAATTCGCCCGAACTGGTGCGGCGGCAGGCCGTTCCGATGGGGCCGGGCGCCCGACAGGCCATTTTCATCCTGATAGCGATGGTTCTGTTGCTCGCAACCGGTGTCGTGCCGCCTGCGGTTGCCGGCCTGCTCGCCGCGGGCGCGATCATCCTGTCGGGAATCATGAGCGTCGAGCAGGCCTATCGTGCCGTTGGCTGGACGACTGTCATTCTCGTCGGCGCGATGATGCCGCTTTCAACGGCCATGGTGGAGACCGGGGCGGCAAAGCTGATGGCTGACCATCTCGTCAATCTCGTCGGCGATGCCGGTCCCGTCGCACTGCTGGCCGGCCTCTTCGTGCTCACGGCCATCATGGGGCAGCTCATCAGCAACACCGCAACCGCGTTGATCGTTATCCCGATCGGCGTGGCGGCGGCGACAGCCATGGGTGTCTCTCCGCGTCCGGTGCTGATGAGCACGGCGGTGGCGGCTGCTGCGGCCTTCTTGACGCCGATAGCGACGCCGACCAACCTGATGGTGATGGGTCCCGGCGGCTATGCTTTCAGCGACTATTGGAAGCTGGGGTTGCCGCTGCTGATCTGGTTCTTCGTTGTCTCGGTGTTCCTCGTGCCGTTGATCTGGCGTTTCTGAAGGGCGCCCGGGCCTGTAGCTCCATTGTTCGGTGGGCGCTGCCTAAGTCGCAGGTTACCTCGATTTGACCAAACCGGAGAAGCCGGCCACGGCCAGCAGGCTTAGGGCCCAGCCGATGATGGACTGGAAGAAATAGTAGCTCAGGGTGGGCCTCCCTGTCGGTTTCATCGAGTCCGGTCGCCAGTAATCCTTCTGTCCGACGAGCAGCACCGGCAGGAGAACATCAAGCGAATACATGACGGGGTTGAACTCAGGGTAGCTGGCGGCTTCCGGCTGGCTGCGGAAGCAGGACAGCTGGTTCTGGCCGGCCTCGGCGCGTCCCGCCAGGACCTGTCCGCTCGACGGCATATAGCGGCTCTCGGTCCGCTCAAGATCGCACATTGTCCATTCGGGAGAACGCAGGACGACAGGGCTGTTCGGTTTCATCGCGCCATTGCGATAGGCAACGGCAAACACGCCCGAGCCGATCGTCCAGAAGAGGATCAGCCACACCAGCGCCAACAGGGGCTGGCGTCCATAGCGAAGGGTTATCGCAAGAATGCCATCCAGCGACGCCAGTGCCCCGCGCAGAATCGGACTTTTGGCGCGCGCCCGCCGGGCGCGCCGCTGCAAGCGTTCCTTGGTGATCAGGACAGCGCGGGCATCCTCGTCATGGCCCATTTCCCGCAGCACCGTCGAGAGATGCTCGTAAGGTTGCGGCCAGAAATCGGCCTTCCAGCGCTCTGGCGTCTGGCGCGACAACCAGTCCAGTCTGGTTTCGGCATCCACCGGTCCGCCGATGAAAGCGCCGTACTGGCAACGGTTCAGCAGCAGGTCTCCCTTCGGCGGCCAGCTGGTCTTTTCGTCATCGATTGCGCCGATCGTGGTCGCCGTCAGGTCAAGCGTACCGTCGACGGATGCCCCTTGCCGCAGAAAGAACGCACCATCGATCGCGGAGCGATTGAGCCTCAGTGCGTAACCGCCCGGCTGCGAGAGCGTCGCCGAGGTGCAATCGATATCTCCGCCGAAGCGGGCGCCATGGAAACGGGCCTCGCCGATGATGGTGGCACTCCGCAACGCCAGATCGCCACCCGCCACGATGGCGTCACCGTTGAAGGCGACCTCGCCCGGGCGTTCGATCCTTGCGCCAACCGCGTTGACATCGCCGCTGAGGCGCACGGCGGACAGATTGACGCCGCCGCGCACTATCGCGCCGCGCAGTAGAACACCGCCCCGTGTTTCCAATCCATCAGCGTCGAGCGCTACTCCGCCGGGCGATGTGATCGTAACGCCGTCCGCCTCGATGCTGCCGCCCGTGCGTGCGCCGGACAGGCGAATCTCCCCGGTTACGGTGGCGCCGCGGATGGAAAGGCAGCCGCGCGCCTCGAGCCGGTCGGCCTGCAAGCCGGGAAGAACAGAGCCGTCCAGAAACAGATTGTCGATGATAGCGGAGCGCAATATCGGCGAGGCTTCGAAGTGGCAGTCCTTGAGGCCGATATCGCGCGGAATGCGGCAACCCTCGAGATCGAGAATGCCGGTGATCCAGGCGCCGCTCAGTCTCAGCCCCTTCTCGTGCGAATGGTGGCCATCGGTACCGAGGATCAGCAAACGCAAAAGTTCGGCGCGCACGATACGTGTCGGGTCCGCGGTTTCCGGGCGCAAGCCGTCGCCCAACCTGTCGAAATCGCCCAGGCCCAGATAGGCCACAACCTTCGTCTCGGCCGCGCTAAGGGGATGGAAACTGGCGACACTGGCCGCGACGGGAACCGCGGATCCAGTCCCTGGTGCCTTCTCGTTCACTGGTCCGACGTCCGCTTGGATCGGCTTGCACGTCGTGCCGGCCGGCACGGTTCCAGCGGAGGTGCCGCGGATCCGCGCTCCGGTAGGCAGACAATAGAGGCGCGTCTGCTCATGCCATCTCTCCCTTCGCCAGGCGCTCGCCGTGAATGATTGATTTCTCCGTTTTCAATGCGGGTCAAGGGGCCTCCGCGGCGGTGGGCCCCTCCGGCACCGAAAAGCGCGGCAATGGGCCGGCATATCGGACCCTGGGCATAGTTTCTGGATTCAATGCCGATCACAGTCCGACGCAGCCGATGCTAATGTGCCCGCACGACGCATCAATGCTCTTTCGGATCGGCGAACGCCGGCGCGGAATGGAGCCATCAAGGAGACCTCCATGAGGTGATTTGCCTGCCGTGAGTGCGCTACAATTCCATCATCACCTGTTGAAAGCCTGCGCGATGCCAGAAGACCAGGGAACAACGCAACGACGCGTATCGGGGTTGCCGCAGGGCGTGTTCGTTCTCTGGGGCCTGCTGTTCATCGTCTGGCTGGTGGTCAATGCGTCATTGGAACTGCCGATCGTCGCAACCGGCGCGCTTGTCTCCCTGGTCGTGGCGGCGATATTCGTTCGCCGTGGCGACGTCTGGCGGATCGAAATCACGCCCAGCAAAGTCTTTCATTTCCTGGCCTACACCTATGTTTTCTTCGTTGAGCTGGTGAAGGCGAACATCAATATGCTGCGCTACGTCTACGCGCCGCGCATCGATATCCGTCCGGGCATCGTCAAGGTCAACATGCCGCTCAAGTCGCCGATCGGCAGGTTGGCGCTCGCCAATTCGATTGCGCTCACGCCCGGCTCGCTGGTCATGGACCTCCGGGGCGAGGCGCTGTTCATTCATTGGCTTGACGTCAGGACCACTGACCCGGAGGAAGCGACCCGCATGATCGTCGGCCCCTTCGAAAAGCACCTGGGGGCGGTTTTTGGCTGACATTATCCTGCAGATCGCCGTTGTCCTGATTTTCTTCAGCATCGTGTTTGGCGTGCTGCGACTGGTCGTCGGCAGGACCGCGATCGACCGGGTCGTGGCGATCGACATGCTGACTGTCGTGACGATCTCGCTGATTGCGCTCTATGCTCATATCTGCGGACGCTTCGCCTATCTCGATGTCGCTCTGGTCTATGGGCTTCTCGGTTTTCTGGCAGTTCTCGCCATTGCCCGCTTTCTGGAAAAGGGGCCTTAACCATCATGCTCGAATTGCTGATCCTGTTGGCTTGCGGCAGCATCTTGATGAGCGGCGTGTTGGCCGTTGTGCTCAGCAATCTCATGGCCGCCATGGTCAGCGCCGGGCTTGCGAGCCTGTTCGCGGCGGCCTCCTACGTTCTGCTGGCGGCGCCGGATGTGGCCATGGCGGAGGCTGCGATCGGCTCCGGCCTGGCAACGCTGATCTTCCTCTATGCGATCCGCAAGACAAGAGGCGGAGGACATGCAGATGAGTGACCTGATCGGCAGCATCGTCATCCTCGTCGGCGCGTTCTTCCTGTTTTCCGCGGGAGTTGGGCTGCTGCGCATGCCCGACGTCTTCACCCGCATTCAGGCGGGCACAAAAGCCTCCACCCTGGGCAATATCCTCGTTCTTGCCGGCCTCGGCATCTATCATCCCGACTGGTCGCTCAAGCTGCTCATCGTCGCGTACTTCGTTCTAATGACCAATCCGCTGTCATCGCATGCGCTGTCGCGAGCCGCGCATGCGATCCGCACGCCGATGGCGAAAACGACCATTGTCGACGCGCTCAGGGACGAGAACAACTCCACTGCCGAAGAGGCGTCCTCATGAGGCGGATGTTCAGCCTGTTGGCGGTGGTCATGTTCGGGGTCATCTTTGCCTGCCTCGTTTCCGGCTACAGCGAACGTCAGACGTTGTCGGCGCTGGCGGTGCACTATCTGTCGCAGGTCCCCGCGGATCTCGGCGCGCCGAATGTCGTGACCGGCATCCTGATCTCGTTCCGTGGGTTCGACACGCTCGGGGAGGTCGCTGTGCTCTTCATGGTGGCGGCGAGCGTCGGCGTGCTTCTCGCAAACGCGCCGGAAGAGAAGCCGTTCTCCCGGCCCACAGCAGGCCGCGAGGGGCACGGGCCGAGCGAACTGGTGCGCAACGGCGCCGAGGTGGTGTTGCCGCTCATCTTCCTGTTCGGCGTCTATGTGATCATGAACGGCCACCTATCGGCAGGCGGCGGCTTCCAGGGCGGCGCGGTTGTCGCGTCAGGTGTCATGCTGCTGATGCTCGCCTATCCCTCCGCCCAGATCGACCATGGTTTTCTCAGCATCACGGAATCGCTTGCCGGCGTTCTCTATGTTTCCCTTGGCATTCTGGGGCTGGTCTTCGCTGGCGGCTTCCTCGACAGCCACATCCTGCCGCGCGGCAATTTCGGGACGCTGCTCAGCGCAGGCGCCATCCCGCTGATATCGGCGCTGCTCGGCATCAAGGTCGGTGCGGAATTGAGTGTCATTGCTGACCGGTTCCGCAGCTGAAACAAAGCATACGAGGTATCATCATGGGACTGCCGATATCACAGGTACTTCTCACCACGGGATTTGCGCTCATTCTCATCGGCTTCTGGGGAATGCTGAAGCATCGCAACATCCTGCGCATCATCATCGGCTTTTCCCTGATCGATACCGGCATGCACATCGTCCTGGTGGCGACGGGCTACATCACCGGCGGAACCGCGCCGATCATAGACGATGCACTCGGTGCCGCGGATGCGGCCACGCGCGCGGTCGATCCCATTCCGGCGGCACTCGTGGTGACCGCCATCGTCATCGGCTTCTCGGTAACCGCGATCATGTTGTCCTTCGCGATCAGACTCCACGTGACCCGCAACACCCTCTCGATCGACGCGTTGACGGAGTCGAAATGGTAGACAGCTTTCTGCAGCCGCTGAATATCTTCCTGCTCGGCCTCGGCGGCGGGTTTCTCATCCCCTTGCTCCATCGCATCGCCAAGCCATTGCCGGCGGCGGGTTTTATCGTCGCGCTGTTGGGGATGACATCGATATCGGCGGCCTGCCTGTGGAAACTTCATCACGGCGGCGCGACCATCGAGGTGTTCACCGCGGGAAGCGTGCCGCCTTTTTCCATCAACCTGCGCTTCGGGCCCTGGGAGGGCTTTTTCTCGCTCTGCGTCAATGTCATCGCCGTGCTTGGTGCGTGGCATTTTTGGGACCGCCTGCGCTCAAGCTATGCGGCCTTGCTGCTCTACCTGATCCTGATCATGGGTATCAACGGCATGGTCATGACCCGAGACCTCTTCAACCAGTTCGTTTTCCTCGAGATCGTCTCGATCGGTACCTACGGCCTCCTGGGGTTTGAACGCTCGCCCGCGGCACTCGCCGCGGGCTTCAAATACATCATGGCGACGGTGCTCGCCTCGTCCTTCTTCCTGCTCGGTGCGGGCCTTCTGTATCATGTGACCGGAACGCTCAACATCGACGAGATGATTGCCAACCGGGCGCTGATCACCGGTCCGATCGGCGCGACGGCGCTACTGCTTGTGCTGGCCTGCCTGGTGCTCGAACTGAAGCCATTCCCGGCAAACGGCTGGGGGCTCGACGTCTACGAGACGGCAAGCAGCGGGACCGCGGCTCTTGTCTCGGTCGGGGTGTCGGCCGGCGTATTCTTCGCCCTCTTCAAGCTGCTGCCGCTGTTTGAAGGCCATCTCGGCATCCTCGCGATCTCCGGGGGCATAACCTTTCTCTTCTCCAACCTGGTTGGCCTGAAGCAGACCAGCGTTCAGCGGATGCTCGGCTATTCCTCGATAGCGCAGATGGGGCTTTTGATGCTGGCGCTTTCGCTGCTGCACCAGCTTCAGGCGGAGGAGGCGCTGCCGCTGGTCGTCGGCGGTCTGTTCATCAACCATCTCTTCGCCAAGGCGGGGTTGTTCTGGCTCGCCGGCATTGTCGAGCGTGCGGAAGTCGACGGCTGGTCCGATATTTCAGGCAATCCGTTCCTGCTCGCCACCCTTGCCGTCTTTCTCGTCGCGATTGCCGGCTTGCCTCCATTTCCCGGTTTCTGGGCGAAATGGGAACTGGTCATGCGGGCTGCAGCGGGCGGCCAACATATCTGGATCGCCATGATCCTGATCGGATCCTTGCTTGAAGCCGCCTACATGTTTCGCTGGTTCAAGCATGCGACACGTCCGATACCGGACAGAATTACGATCAGCCCGGCGCCCGAGAGGCTGGTGCCTGTGCTGGCCTGTGCGGTTCTGCTTTTTGCCAGCGGCCTCATGGCGGCCAGCCTCGCTGGCGCGGCCTCGTTGCTGCTTGTCGCACCGCTTCTGTTTGGCGGCTGCCTCTGCCTTCTCGACTGGCTGCCGGGGCGGGTAAAATGCGTGCTGATGCTGGCCGCGGTCTCTCTTGCCGGATCATGGATCGTTCGCGATATCCAGGGTTTGCCGCGGTTGTTTGCTGCGCTCCTCGTCGCTGGCGGGCTGGTGGTAGCCTCTTCCGGGCTTTATCGTTCCGATGTGCGCCGCGGTTTCTACCCGATGATGGCGATCCTTCTCCTGTCGATCGGCAGTCTGCTAAGCGCCACCACCAGCCTCGAATTCTTCTTTCATTGGGAGATAATAACCCTTTCGTCCTACTTCCTGATCGCGCAGCGCCGTGAAGCCCATCCCTATGTGCTGCAGTTCCTGCTGTTTTCGCTGGTGTCGGCGTTTTCGCTGCTCGCGGGATTCGGTCTAGCCGCTTCGGTAAATGGAACCACTGCGCTTGCTGCAATTGCGACGGCCGGCCCCGATGCGGCACCAGCATTCGCATTCCTGGCAATCGGTTTCCTGATCAAGTCTGGTGCCGTCGGTGTTCATGTCTGGTTGCCGGGTGCCTACGCCGAGGCGGATGACGACCTGTCGGCGATGATGTCCGCCGTCATCAGCAAGGTGGCTGTGTTCGGCCTGTTCATGGTCACTTACCTCGCCATACGCTCCGAAGTCGGGCTTGAGATGGCGCATGTGATGGGGTGGATCGGACTGCTGACGACGATTGCAGGTGCAGTCATGGCGCTTCAGCAGAGCGACATGAAGCGGATGCTCGGTTATTCGAGCATGAGCCAGATCGGCTACATCATCACGGCGATCGCGTTGATGAGCCATCTTGGCTGGGTGACCGCGTTCTACCTCGTTGCCAACCACCTGATGGTGAAGGGCATCCTTTTTCTGGCGGCTGCCGGCGTCATCCTGAGAACGGGCACCAGGCTGCTCGATCAGTCGGGCGGCCTTGCCGGGAAAATGCCATTCAGCTTCGCCTCCGTCGTTGTAGCGCTGATTTCGATGTCCGGCCTGCCGCCGCTGGCCGGTTTCGGCGGCAAATGGCTGCTTCTGAGCGCGATGATGGACAGGGGATGGTACGGTCTCGCGATCCTGACCGTACTCGCGACCTTCATCGGCTTCCTCTACATGTTCCGGCTGGCCTACGCCGTCTTCCTTGGGCCGCGAAAGACGGCGCATCGGGGTGTTCGCGAGGCACCCCTGCCGCTGCTCCTACCGCAGTTCGTCCTGGTCGCGGCCATTTTCGGGCTGTCCTTCTATCCCAAACTCTTGATGGATCCCGTTTCTGCGGCGATCGACCCGTATTTCGCATCGACACTGGTTTGGCAGGGGATGTCGCTTGAAACCATCTACGGCTACTGGAACCCCGTGCCCGTCATGGCCGCCACGATGGCGGTCGCGGCGGCTCTGCTCGGGCTGTTCCTGCTGATCTACAGGAGCGGACGCGGCCGCTCCGTTCCCATTGGCACCGCACACTTCTACGGCTTCTATCGCGCCGCCTTTGCGCCGCTTGTTACACCGGTGGCGGACTGGTTCTGGGACGGCTTGTGCGATCTGACCGTCGGCACGGGCGGATTGGTGCGAAGGATCTACACCGGCAATGGCCAGACATATGCGCTGTACGTGCTGTACTATGTGATTGCCCTGTACGTGCTCGGCATGCTTGGCTTCCCGGCGGGCTGAACCGGAGGAGCAGCAAAGGCCTCAGCGACAACGCTCGCCGTCTGCGGGGTAGTGTCGGGAACGACCCGAGTGCGCCTATTGTCCGCCAACAGCTTGCGCCATCCCCCCCAGAATTCGCGCCGGTAGGAAGACAATCAGTGAGGCCGCGCCCTCGATCGCTGACGCGCCGTCGGCGAGCATGGTCTGGCCGGCAGGCGGTTGGTCGTCTCTGAGGACGCTGCGCATGAGCGCGTCGTTGCTGACCACGTCCATCAGTGTTTTTGAGCTGGCAAAGACGTTGTGTCGTCCGCCGTCGACGTCCGAGACGTCAATGACCGATATGTCCTTCGCCTGCAGCATGGCGATGTCGGAACCGCTGCCGACGCGCGGATGGCCGCCGGCAATAAACCTGGAAACGCCAAGCGCGCGATCGCGCCGCGAAACCACGATCGTAAAGGGTCGGGGAATAACGCCGATATCGTCCATCTGGCTCTGGAACACGTCGACGTCGATGTCGGGCGCCGCGAGCACAACGCCGCCCAACCGGTCGAGAGTGATGCGACGACCGCTGATTGCCAGATCGCGCAGCGCCTCGGTGACGACATAGGCGCCCATCGAATGGCCGACGATGACGATCTTCGTGGCATTGGTCTGCGCCGCGATTTCGATGGTCTCCGCAAGTCCCCGCCGACCGACCAGGGCGCTGTCGCGGTCGAAGACGTAGAGCGGGACAGCCCCACCGGACGGCCAGGCGTAATGCAGGGACACTGCCTTGATGTTGTAATCGTGGACAATCTGGGCGTTGCGGAAAATGCTGTCTGCGACGTTGTTGTTGTATCCGTGGACGAAAATGAAGATCTCGCGATCCGCAGGCGCATGCTGCGCCAGGGCCGCGTTCAGCTGCCTGACGAACTCCTGTCTCTGAGTGATCGGCTGATATGTCCGTGCGGTAAAATGCCTGCTCGGATCGGGGACACGGCCGGTCTTCTCGACGTTCCCGGGAACATGGTTTTTGGGAATCCCGATGTCGAATTTCGCAAAATTCAATGCCTTCGACCGCTCCGCCGAATAGGGCAGCGACAGGTTGTCCGAGCGGGCGCGCGTGGTTGCGACATAGATCGGAACGATTGCCGCCGGCTCCCCCTGCAAGGAGGTTGCTCCGAGGCCGAGAACGGCGCGTGGCCCGCCACAGCCCATAAGGACAAGCAGCATGATCAGGGTGATGCCCAATCGCATTGGGAACATGGTTCGGCTCAAGTTCCCAGCGCGCTCTTCAAATCCATGATCGGCAAAGCGCCTCGCAAGACAATCGGTTGGACGTTGCCGATAATTCTAGGCTATCCGCGGCGCGGGCGAAAGATGAATTCCGTTTGTGCGAGCTTCAGAAACATCGTCTGTGGTTAACCCCAAACGTCACGCGTTGCAATCCAGCACAGCCCTCGGTCTGGTCTGCAATCGACTGCAAAAATCTGGACGGTAGGCCTGATTGCCGGATTCTATGCTGATCACTTCGCGTCTTGAACGGCACTATAGTCTGAACGGAGCCCTGCGCCTTCGGGTTCCCGTGACAATGCGCAAGCTGACCCGGGCGTTTAAGGGAGCATCAACACTTGGGTTCCTACTCAGGACTTCTATCGTGCGCGCTCACCACCATGACACACGGGATGATGATTGACGGGCGCTTCCTTGGGCTACCTCGAGCGTTCCTCGCTTCCCTCTTGCCGGCCAGAGTGCTGGTTGCGCGAAGTGCCGCAGGCGCTATCCCATCATGGTCGCGGTCGTCCAAACGACCAAACGCGAGCCTGATACCAGGCCGGACGCTGCGTGGTGATCTCATTGAGTAGGTTTTTGCTTTCATTCATGCGTGGCTTCGACCTGTCGCGCCGGGAAATTTCGGGGAAATCGCCGATGAAAATACGCCTTGCCGTACCAAGACCCAGCTCAGCATTCGGCTTGTCAGCCGCAGTACTGGCGGCCTTTTTCCTGGCCGGTTGCCAGGATGAGAACGATGCGGGGGATCGGCCGCCGAGGCCGGTCAGAACGGTCTCCGTTTCCTTCAATCCCGAGGATACATATGGATCGCTGGTCGGCGAGATCAGGCCGCGCACCGAAACAAGTTTCAGCTTCCGCCAGGGCGGCGAGATACGAGAACGAGACGTCGATGTCGGCGATCTTGTCGAGGTAGGGACGGTTCTTGCCCGCCTCGACGCAGAGGACGCCCAGGATGCCCTTCGCAAGGCTGAAGCAAATCTGTTTTCGGCGCAGGCGCAATCCCAGAACGCCGAAACCGAGCGGGCGCGCCAGCAGCAGCTTTACCCGCGTACCTCGACGCGCCAATTGTTCGAAGCGGCCATGGCTCAGGCGGACATGGCCAAGGCCGGGGTCGATGCCGCGCAAGCCGGGCTTCGGATCGCTCAGACCAACGTCGATAACCGGGTATTGAAGGCGAACGCCGCCGGGGTCGTAACAGCGATCGGCGGTGAAGTCGGGCAGGTCGCCGGTGGCGGTCAGATGGTCGTGCGCGTCGCGCAGCTCGGAACACGTGACGCCGTCTTCCAGGTGCCGGAAGCCACCATCCAAACAACCGGCGGCAATGCGCGCGTCGATGTGCAGCTGCTGAGCAACCCGAACGCAAAGGCGACGGGAACCGTGCGCGAGATCTCCCCGACAGCCGATCCCGTCACCCGCAATTTCACGGTGCGCGTCGGATTGGACAGCGCGCCCGATGATTTCCGCTTCGGGAGCGCCGTGCGCGGCACGATCCGTCTCTCGGGCGAGCCGGCTGCGCGGTTGCCGATCGGAGCGCTGTTCAACCTGGACAACAAGAGCGCTGTATGGGTCGTCGATGCGGCCAGCAAAACCACCAAGCTCGTGCCGGTCGAGGTTCATCGCTTCGACACCAAGGATTTCCTCGTCACCAAAGGCCTGGCGAGCGGCGACAACGTCGTCGTCGCCGGCGTTCAGCAGCTTCGTCCGGGCATGCCAGTCCGCCTGCTTGAAGGAAGCGCCGAATGAACGAGGGCTTCAACCTTTCGGGATGGGCGATCAAGCGCCAGAGCCTTATCATCTTCCTCGTGCTTCTCAGCGCCATCGCCGGTATCATTGCCTACGTCAATCTCGGTCGTGACGAAGATCCCGAGTTCACGTTCAAGACGATGATCGTTTCCGCCGGATGGCCGGGCGGCACGATCGAGCAAACTGTCGATCAGGTTACCGATCGGCTCGAGCGGACACTTGAAGAGGTGCCGCATCTCGATAACCTGCGAAGTGTGACGACGGCGGGACAATCCATCGTCTATGTGACGCTGGACGATGCGACGCCGCCGGATCAGGTGGGCGAATCCTGGTACCAGGCCCGCAAAAAGGTCGGCGACATGCAGGCGACCCTGCCCGCCGGCGTGCGCGGACCGTTCTTCAACGACGATTTCGGCGACACCTTCGGGATCATCTACGGGTTTACCTCGGAAGGCTTCAGCGACCGCGAAGTGCGCGATTGGGCCTACGAGGCGCGTACCCGGCTGCTCAAGCTCGACAACATCGGCAAGGTTCAGCTGATCGGAACGCAGGACGAGACGATCTACATCGAGTTTTCGACGGAGCGCCTGGCAAGTCTCGGCCTCAGCGCAGCAAGGGTGATCGGCACGATACAGGCGCAGAACGCCGTCCTGCCCGCCGGCCTCATAACGTCAGAACAGGATCGGACCATCCTGCAGGTCTCCGGCAGTCTCACGGACGAGAACACGATCCGCCAGTTGAACGTCCCGACCTCGTCCGGTTTCGTCCGCCTCGGCGATATTGCAAGCGTCGTGCGCGGCACGGTGGACCCACCCCAGCCGCGATTCCGCATCAAGGGCAAGCCGGCGATCGGCATCGCAATTTCCATGGCATCGGGCGGCGACATTCTGCAGCTCGGACGCAATATCGATGCGACGATGCAGAAACTTGAGGACGACCTGCCGATCGGCATCAACCTTACGCATGTGGCCAGCCAGCCTGCGGTCGTGAAGACCGCGATCCGCAGTTTCACCACATCGCTGGGGCAGGCGGTGGTCATCGTTCTCGGCGTCAGCTTCCTGGCGCTTGGGCTGCGCGCCGGTCTCGCTGTCGCAGTTTCCATTCCGCTTGTTCTCGCACTGACGTTTTTGTTCATGGACGTCACCGGCATTGCGCTGCAGCGCGTCTCGCTCGGTGCCCTGATCATTGCGCTGACATTGATGATCGACGACACGATGGTGACCGTCGAGACGATGATGGCGAAGCTCGAGCAGGGCTACGAGCGCGTCAAGGCGGCGTCCCATGCCTACACCTCGACGGCGTTTCCAATGCTTGCCGGAACACTGGTGACGATCGCAGGCTTCATTCCTGTCGGCTTTGCGAGCAGTTCTTCGGGTGAGTATGCACGGTCGTTGTTTCTGGTGATCGGCTTCGCGCTGATCGTGTCCTGGCTGGTGGCGGTCCTGCTGACCCCGATCATCGGCCTCGCCGTTCTCAAATCGAGCCCGGCGACGGGGGCGAAGCCGGACGGAGCGCTGATCCGTAGCTTCAAGAACTTCCTGTACACCTGCATGCGGATGCGCCTCATGGTGGTCCTTGCCACCGTCGCATTGTTTGCGCTGGCGCTTGTCGGATCATCCCTGATGAAGCGGCAGTTCTTTCCGCCGTCCGACCGTCCGGAGCTCATCTTGCAACTGACGCTGCCGCAGGGCGCATCGCAGGCGGCCACCGCTTCGGAAGTGACGAAGGCGGAAGAAGTGCTCGCCGCCGACGAGGATGTGGTCGACTGGAGCTTCTATGTCGGCTCCGACCCGGTTCGGTTCTACCTGTCGATGGATCTTCAGGCTCCGGCGCCCTCGCGCGCGCAGGCCGTGGTGATCGCCAAGAGCGTGGGTGCGCGCGAAGCGCTGCAGGCGCGCCTGCAGAAGACGCTCGACGAGAAAATGCCTGAGATCGTCGTGCGCGTCTCGCCTCTCGAAATGGGGCCGCCGGTCGGCTGGCCCATTCAGTACCGCGTCAGCGGTCGGGATATATCGGGCGTGCGCGATGTTGCCTGGCAGGTGGCGGATGCGATCGACAAGGTCCCCGGCGTCGTTCAGCCGAACCTCGATTGGAACGAACCGGTGCGCAAAGTTGTCATCAACGTCGATCAGGACCGCGCCCGACTGGTGGGGCTCAACTCCTCGGTGATCGCCCAGACGTTGTTTGCGACCGCGTCCGGCCTGCCGATCACGCAGGTCAAGGACTCGATCTACCTCGTCAACGTCGTTGCGCGTGCAACGGCAGAGGAGCGCGTCGATATCAGCACCCTGCGCTCGCTGCAGATCCCGGTTGGACCCAATCACACGGTGCCGCTCTCCAGCATCGCCACGATCGAGTACCAGACGACCCAGCCCGTCATCTGGCGGCACGATGGTTCCACGACAATCACCGTTCAGGCGGATACGGCCGAAGGTGTGATGGCCGCCAGCGTGGTCGAGGCGGCGGCTGGTAAGATCGACGAACTGCGCCGCGCGCATCCGGACTACCAGATCGAAGTCGGCGGTGCCGTCGAAGGCGCCGAGGAGGGGCTGGCATCGGTTGTCGAGATGCTGCCGGTGATGGGGATTATCATCCTGATCGTCCTGATGTTCCAGTTGCAAAGCGTGCAGCGCCTGTTGCTGGTCATCAGCGTGGTTCCCCTCGGGCTGATCGGCGTGGTGCTGATCATGCTGATCACCAACACGCCGGTGGGCTTCATCGCTGTTCTCGGGATGATTGCTCTCATCGGAATGATCACGCGAAACTCCGTGGTGCTGATCGACCAGATCGATATTGCGATGGAGGAGAAAGGTCGAACCTGGCAGGGCGTCATCGACGTGACCGCCCAGCGGCTTCGACCTGTCTTTCTCACCGCCGGATCGACGGTGCTCGGCATGTTGCCGATCATCCGCGATCCGTTCTGGTCGCCGCTTGCCTTCACCGTCATCGGCGGCCTGGTGGTTGCGGCGGCGCTGACCCTGATCTTCCTGCCGGTGCTCTATGTTCTCTGGTTCCGCATTCCGTCCGCTGCCGAGCCGACCAAGGTCGAGGCCGCAGAACCGGAGCCGGTTGCGGCTGGCGGCTAACGGCTTCATCCGTCAGCGACAATGGATTGGGCAATCGCCCGCCGGCCTCGGCAGATCATGTTCTCTCAGGCGCGGGTTTTTCTTTGCTGCGGCCGAGCGAGAAGCGTCCGTCCGCGGCGTTGAGACATCTGAGGGAGGCCGCAGAGGCGAGGCGGGATCGCAGCAGAAAGAGACGCAATGCAAAGCTACGGGATTCCCTGCTAATTTCATCGGTGCATGGATGGCTATGATTTGGCGTCAACGCAATAACGCGTGCTCATTAGCTTTGTTCACGGGAGTAGCCATGTCTGATTTGATTGCGATCGTCTATCCGACGGAAGCCAAAGCCGAAGAGGTGCGTCAGCGTCTGTTCGAACTGCAAAAGGAATACCTGATCAAAGTCGGAGATGCAGTCATCGCCACCAAGACCGAGGCCGGAAAGGTCAAGCTCAATCAGCTGGTCAATACCACTGCGGCCGGTGCCGCGTCTGGCAGTTTCTGGGGCCTGCTGATCGGTGTTCTGTTCCTCAATCCGCTGATCGGCGTGGCAGTGGGTGCTGCCTCGGGCGCGATCGGTGGCGCCTTGACCGACGTCGGGATCAATGACGCCTTCATGAAGGATCTTGCCGGCAGTCTTCAACCGGGCAACGGGGCATTGTTCGTTCTGGTGCAGGAAATGACCGCCGACAAGGTGCTTAAGGAAATCTCGTCCTACGGCGGCGTTGTTCTCAAGACCTCCCTCGACGAAACGAAGGAACAGGTCCTGCGCGACGCGCTGCAAAAAGCGACCTCAGCCGGGTAAAACCCCACCACCAACTATATCAAGCGACCGCGCGGGATCGGGCCAGTGTCTGGCCGTCTCGCGCGACGACAGCGAGGTCGACGCATAGGCGGGGCGAGCCATGCGGACGACAGACAGCCGGCTCCTTATGGGGGAACGGCGAGATTGCAGAGTGGTCAAGGGGCAGGCATGGCGGGGACGGGCGACAATCGAATGATCGGGTCGGTAGCGACCGGTATCCTCGTGCTTGCATTGCTTTACGTGGCGCAATCCATTTTCGCTCCGCTGATTTTTTCCCTGTTCGTCATCGCGCTTGTCTGGCCGTGCCAGGCCGCCTTGCAGCGTTGGATGCCGAAGCTTCTGGCCCTGCTCATCACGCTTGTCGCGACCATGGTCGTGATAATCGCGATAGGTTCATCAGTGGCGTGGGGGTTCGGCAAGCTCGCGCAATGGTTATTTCTCAACGCCGAGCGGTTCCAGGCCATCTATGTCGACTGGACAAGCTGGCTGGAGGGGCACGGAGTAGCCGTTGCCGGCCCTTTGGCAGACCGTTTCGATGTGACCTGGCTGGTGCGTTTTGTCCAGGGGATGGCCGGGCGCCTTAACAGCTTCGCCGGCTTCACGCTGCTGGTCTTCATCTTCATCATGCTCGGCCTGCTGGAGGTGGAGGATTTCAATGCGCGCCTCCTTGTGCCCGCTGCCCAGCCTTATGGCGAGCGGATCCTGACCGCCAATCGCGTGATCGGCGCTAAGCTTCGGCGTTTCATGATCGTGCGGACATTCGCCAGCATTTTGACGGGGCTCGTCGTCTGGCTCTTCGCGCTTGGCGCCGGACTGGAACTTGCCGCGGCGTGGGGCGCCATTGCCTTCGCGCTGAACTACATACCGTTTCTCGGGCCGTTCGTCGCGACGGCGCTTCCGACGATGTTCGCCATCGCCCAGTTCGATTCCTGGCAGACGGCGATCATCATCTTCACCAGCCTGAACGTCATCCAGTTCATCATCGGCAGCTATCTGGAGCCGCGGCTGACCGGAGCTTCCTTGGCAATATCGCCCTTTGCCGTTATTTTCGCAGTGTTTTTCTGGAGTTTCATGTGGGGCATTTCGGGGGCCTTCATCGGCGTGCCGATGCTGATAGCATTCATCGTCTACTGCGCCGGCACACCGTCCGGAAGGTGGGTCGCGACGTTGTTGTCGGGCGGTTCGAAGCTCGAGACGGAGGGCGAGCAATGACGACGTGGTTGCGACACGCGGCGCTGTCACGAAGAGGCTGCCAGGCATAGGTGTGCCAATCACCTCTTGCATTTGTGAAGTCTTTGCGCACCTGAAGTTGAGAATAAATGCAAAAAGAGTTAAGTTTCAGGCGGGAGACGCAACGGCTGTTCGGGGAGGCAGGTCGGAACACACGCAATGACGATGGTTAAACTGTCCGGCGAAATCGTCCGTCGAGGGTGAAAGACAGTACTCTCGCGGCCGTCGGCAAACATGTCACTAGCATCATTCAGAGATCACCCGGCCTTCTGTTGTTGGCCCGATAGGAGAAGTACGAATGCAATGCGCATATTTTCCTATTCTCGCGACGACCGCGGATACTGCGGTCAGGATTATTGCTGCTGCAACGTTCGCACAGATCGATATTTCGGGTGGCACTCTCCGCCGCCCATCCATGATCACGCATGACCGTACTGCCCAGATGAGGGCGACGGCTCAGTCGCAACCTGAGCGGCGCAGGGGCCGCGCACTGTCGGACAGCAGCTCCTTTTCGTCGGTGAATTCCATGTCGGCAATCAGCTTTGGATGGAGTGTTGCTGCCGCTCGACTGGAGGCAGGACGATGACAACCGAAGAAGCTCTAGCACACGCAACGCTTCTCGAGGGGCGGGCGAACGACGAACGGTTCGCGATCTCGGATTGCGAAGCCGTTGATACGATTGTCGTAGCGGGGAGGGAGAAGGAAAAGGCGTCGCCTTTGCCGTTCTTTGAGTTCTCGACTGCGGGACTGGAACGACTCCAACAGTTCGCTGCGTGGCACGACAGCTTCGCTCCCATGCTCGAACTGGCCGATATAGACCCGACGACAGCCGAGTTCAGCGGCCGTCAGACACTCTGGGACCTGGGTAGCCTTGTTCTCGCGCACATCCGTACCGACAGCCTGGCTTTCTCCAGTTTGCAGGGACATGTGCGGCGCGATCCGGTGGATCATTGGGCGGTCACTCTTCTCAAGTCCGGATCCATCCACACTGAGACGGCAAGACATGCGTTCACCACGCATCCGGGCGAAGTGCAGATCCATTCGCTGGGGCGCGCATTCGACGGCGTAGTTGCCAAGAAAAGCGACATGCTGATGTTGTTCGTGCCGCGGGATTTTTCCCTGGAAACGGCGGCTACCCTGGGATCGGCGGAATTCTCTACCCTTGGCACCGGCATGGGGCGATTGTTCTCGGACTATTTGATCGATGTCGCCAACCGCCTGCCGTTGCTGACCCCGACGGATCTCCCCGGGCTTGCAGCCGCCACACGAGCCATGATCCTTGCCTGCGTGTCCCCATCTCCCGATCATATCGAGGAAGCAGAAGGCCCGATTGCCACAGTTCTTCTCGAAAGGGCCCGGCAGTTGGTGCAAAGCAGGCTTCTCGACCCGAAACTCGGATCCGAAATGGTGCGGCGCGAGCTCGGTATATCCCGCACGCGGCTCTACAACTTGTTCGAGCCATTTGGCGGGGTGATGCACTATATCCAGCGCCGGCGGCTGCTCAGTGCCTATTCGGCGTTGACGGACCCCAACGACCGGCGTCTCATATTCCAGATCGCCGAAGAGCGAGGTTTCAGCGACGGCGCTGAGTTCAGCCGGGCGTTCAAACGCGCGTTCGGCGATAGCCCGAGCGATGTCAGGAAGCGAGGCGGAGGCGGGATGCCACATAGGCCAAGCATGGACGATTGCCTGTCGCAGGAGCGATTGGGCGTTCTCCTGCGCCGGCTGCAGGGGTAGTCCGGAACGAGGGCTTTGTAGTGGAGCACAATGGCGTGTCGCAGCGCCGAGAGAGCGATATCGCATGTCGGCATGGTATGGTTAAAGACTTCGGCAATGAGCGATGATTTTCTGATCACGGGTCCGGAGGATGCCTCCGTTACTCTCCTGCTGGCACACGGGGCCGGCGGCGCGATGGATTCGCAATCCATGACGGCGGCGGCCGATGCGCTGGCGGCAACGCGCCTTCGCGTAGCGCGCTTCGAGTTTGACTACATGGCCGAGCGTCGGCGCTCGGGCCGGCGGCTGCCGGCGCCACGAGCGGACACGCTTGTTGACGAGTACCGGGCCGCAGTGAGCCGGCTTGCGACAAGCGGGCCGCTGATCATCGGCGGCAAGTCGATGGGTGGTCGGGTCGGCAGCATGGTGGCCGACGAGATCTATCGGCGCGGCGAGATCGCAGGTTTGCTTTGCCTTGGATACCCCTTTCATCCGGTCGGCAAGCCTGAGCAGTTGCGAACCGCACATCTGCGCGATCTGTTGACGCCCACCCTGATCTGTCAGGGAACGCGCGATGCATTCGGGACCAGAGACGAGGTTGCCGGTTACCACCTCTCAGGAGCGATTTCGATCCTCTGGCTGGAGGATGGCGATCACGATCTCAAACCTCGCAAGGCAGTCTCTGGCATCTCCGCGGCAGAGCATTTGGCAACGATGGCGATGGCCGTGAAAACGTGGAGCGAAGGCTTAATACAGGCTTAGAGAGGATGTGGGTCGTTCCTTCTTGACTATTAGAAAGCGTTTATGCATCCTGACGTTGAAGTATCTGCATGCGATCCGATCAGTGCCTTTTTCATGGGGAAACATTTGTGAGATACTGCACAGGTTCAGGCTTTTTCGTCGCTTTTCTTTATTCAGTTGTGCTGTCCGCCTTGCCGGCTAAAGCTGAGGATCTGCGGATTGCAATGCCGAACTGGCCTTCAGGACAGGCAACGGCCAACATCCTGAAAATCGCCATAGCCAAGGAGTTCGGGCTTCCCGCCGAGGTGCAGGAGCTGGGTGCGCTCAATGCCTTCGTCGGCCTGGAGAGCGGCACGGTCGATATTCACCCGGAAGTATGGCGGCCGAATCTCGATGATGTCATCAAGAAGTTTGTCACCGACAAGGGTGTCGTCGTTCTCAGTCCGCGCGGCGTGCCCGCCTGGCAGGGTATATGCGCGACGCCGGCGGCGGCCGAAAAGGGCCTGAAGACGATTGCCGATCTCAGCGATCCCAAAAAGACCACGGTACTCGACACGGACGGCGACGGCAAAGGCGAGATGTGGATCGGCGCACCGACCTGGTCATCGACCGGCATCGAGCGCGTGCGTGCCAACACCTATGGTTACGCGCAGAACCTGACGCTCGTCGAGGCCGAGGAGGAAGTGGCCATGGCGGGGCTCGACGCGGCAGTGGCCACCAACGAGCCGATGGTCTTTGCCTGCTACGCACCGCATTTCATTTTCGACCTCCATAAGATCGTGCGCATCAGCGAGCCGCCGCATGACGCCAGCAAGTGGAAGCTGGTTGGTGCGACGGATCCGCTGTGGATCAGCAAGTCCAGCGCCTCGACGGCCTGGGACGCTGCACATTTCCACATCGCCTATGCAACGGCTTTCGGCCAGAAACATCCTGACGTCGCGGCATTCCTGGATAAGGTAGATTTCTCGCCGGAGGAGGTCACGGCGATGAGTTATGCGCTTGAAGTCGAACGGCAACCGGCTGCAGACTACGCGAAAAAATGGGTCGCTGACCATACTGCACGTGTCGACGGGTGGGCAAAACGATGATGGCACGGTTCAAACGTTCTGCCGAAGCTCGTCCGGCAAGCGCGCGGCGCGTCGGCCTTGTTATTCTTGCAGCTGCGGTCTGCCTCGCTCCTCTGGCTGCGCTGGCGCAAACCCAGATCTACGATGCCAAGACACGCACATGGGTCGACTACGACAAGAAGAAGGCGCGGCAGTATTACGCCCGCAACAATCAGCCGCCGGAAGCGTTCCGCCGGCAGCTGGTCACATTTCGAACGGCAGAGCCGCCCGGCACGATCATCATCGACGGCAACCAGCATTTCCTCTATCTCGTCCAACCCGGCGGGCAGGCAATCCGCTATGGCATCGGCGTGGGCCGCGACGGCTTCGGCTGGGCTGGCATCGTGCGGGTGGGTCGCACAGCGGAATGGCCGACATGGACGCCTCCCGCCGAGATGGTGGCCCGCGATCCCAACGCCGCGAAATGGGCGGCCGGCATGCCTGGCGGGCCGGAAAACCCGCTCGGCGCCAGAGCGCTTTATCTCTATGAGGGTGGCCAGGACACGATCTACCGGATTCATGGCACTGCGGAGCCTTGGACCATTGGGCTCGATGTATCCTCCGGCTGCATCCGCATGAACAATGACGATATTACCGACCTGCATTCCCGCATCCAGGTCGGCGCCAAGGTGATCGTGCTGATGCAGGGCGCGGCGCTCTACAAGGGCATTTAAAGGCAGATCCCGGCGCAAGCCAGAGGGGGATCAACAACGTCCGGAGAGGGTGGGACACGTGTCGAAAAGCGATGTGAAGCGGATGTCGGGCGGTTGGCCTGTTCTAATTGTGGCGGGCGTCTCTCTGCTTGCCGCCTGTACGACGGCGGCGCCGCCGCCACCGCCTCCCGAATCCATGGCGCGCACGACGCTTCAAACGGCACCCGCCGACCTGCAATTGTTATGTGCGAACTCGGCCGCTGGCGTCGCGGGCGCGAACGCAAAGGTCCTGCCCACAGGCTCGCGATTGCTGCCGGACGGCACCTTTGCGGTGGATCTCGACGCGAGCGGTCGCAAGTTCTCCTGCAATGTCGACAACAACGGTACTGTCCGTTCAGTGACGCCTGTAGCGTGAGCCGGATACGCAGTCCTGCTTACGGATGCTGCGCACCGTTGGTCGTAGTGTAGATCGAATAGACCGATTGCGTTGCGGTGATGAACAGGCGGTTTTTCTTCGGTCCGCCGAAGGTGATGTTGGAAACCGTCTGCGGCACCCTGATCTTGCCTAGCAGCGTGCCGTCGGGCGCAAAGCAATGCACGCCGTCGGCGGCGCTGCTCCAGAGATTGCCATCGACATCCAACCGGAAACCGTCCGGCACGCCGTTTTCGATCGAGCAAAAAAAGCGGCTGTTCGCCAGCTTGCGCCCGTCCATGATATCGAACACGCGGATGTGGCGGGGCACCTCATGGTTCGATGAGCCGGAGTCGGCGATGTAGAGTTGCTTCTCATCAGGCGAGAAGGCCAGGCCATTCGGCTGAATGAAGTCCGTTGCGACGGCATCGATCTCGCCTGTCGCTTCATCGATGCGGTAGACGTTGCGGGTTTCCTGTTCCGGCTCGGCCTTGTACCCTTCGTAGTCCGACATGATGCCGTAGCTTGGGTCGGTGAACCAGATCGAGCCGTCGGATCCGACGACGACATCGTTCGGCGAGTTCAGGCGCTTACCCGCATAGCTGTCGGCCAGCACGGTGATCCGACCGTCAGGCTCGGTGCGCGTGACGCGACGTCCGCCATGCTCGCACGAGACGAGCCGGCCCTGGCGGTCGCGCGTATTGCCGTTGGCGTAGTTGGAAGCGGAACGGAACACCGAGACGCCGCCATCCGGTACCCAGCGCATGATCCGCTCGTTGGGGATGTCGCTCCAGAGGAGGCAGTTGAGATCCGAAAACCAGACCGGGCCTTCTGCCCAGCGGCAGCCGGAGTAGAGCTCCTCGAGCCTGGCGCTGCCGGCGATCAGGCCGCGGAAACGGTCGTCACGGATATCGTAAAGGGCATCATGCGACACGGCTAACTCCTCCCAAAGCGTTCGACGTCCTTCGTAAACGCAAATCGTGGAGCGCTCCAGAGCCCGCAACGGCAAAAATGACGGGGTCCCGACAGTTTTTCAAAGTGGCGCGAGAGGGTAGGTGACCCGTCGCAACCACCCCAGCCCGACTGGTCGAAGCGGATCATCGAGCCCGTCATCAGGCCAGGTTCGGCAGACGAGAGATAGGCGCAGGCGCGGGGCCACCTCTTGCCGATCGACCGACGCCCGTTCGGCGTTCCGAACAGTTATGAGCGGCGCGATGCCCGGGCACATCGCGCCGGCATCACTGTCGGCCGTCGAGATCATTACGCCTTACAACATGCCACCCGCGGACTGAAGGTTTGGCTTTCCCTTGCCGGCAAAAGCGCGATAGAGATTTTTCATGAGCGAGGATATGCGGCATGGAATATAGCGATATCGGAACGGTTGCGGCATGGTTGACGGAGCAGGGCCTCAAGGGCGCCTCCGAATCCGAACTGCTGACGGGATTCTGCAATACCTGCCGCGAGTTTGGACTGCCGCTTGACCGCGGCATGGCGCTGATGGATACGCTTCATCCGGTACACGAGGGCCGCGCCTTCCGGTGGGACAGCCAGGAAGAAATCGAGGCGGAATTCGAATACGGCCCGACCGGCAGCGAAGGGAGCTCGCTCGAAAGCTGGCAGAAATCCGCCTTCTATTACCTTTGGGCCGGCAACGAAAACGAGGTGCGCCGTCGGATAGGCTTCGGCGATCCGATCGATTTCGTGATGCTCGAAAAGATGCAGGCCGATGGCCATACCGATTTCATCGCAATGGTGCATCGCTTTGCCAAGGCGGGCACGATCGGCGAGATGGATTGCTTTTTCTCGCATTTCACGACGCGCCATCCGGAGGGCTTCTCCGACCACGACCTCATCATTTTGCGCAAGCTCGTGCCAGTATTGGCGCTCGCGATCAAATGCATCGCCCTCGGCCGGATCGCCCGAACCATCGCCGAAGTCTATCTCGGTGAGGATGCGGCGCGGCAGGTTCTGGAAGGCAAGATTACGCGCGGCAAATCCGAACGGATTTCTGCGGTTCTCTGGTTCTCGGACCTCGTCAACTACACCAAGATCTCCGACAGCGCGCCGCCTGAAGAAATTCTGCCGATGCTGAACGCCTACAGCGATGTCGTGATTTCGGCTGTTCACGAGGCTGGCGGAAACGTGCTGAAGCTGATCGGCGACGGCGTGCTGGCGATCTTCAAGGCGGATGAGCCTTCGGACGCGTGTAGCGCGGCGCTCAGGGCCGAGCGCCTTCTGCGCGAAAAGCTCGTCACGTTGAATGACGAGCGGGCATTGGAGGAGCGGCCGACGACCGACGTCTATATCGGACTGCATATCGGCGATGTCTTCTACGGCAACATCGGCAGCCAGGAAAGGCTCGATTTTACGGTGATCGGCCCTGCCGTCAACGAGGTCAGCCGCATTGCATCGCTCTGCCGCTCCGTCGATTTCAATGTGCTGATCTCTTCGGATTTCGCTGCCGCCATTCCGCAGGAGGAGCGCAATGCGTTGGCCTGCATCGGACGCTACGCGCTGCGCGGCGTACAACGGCCGCAGGAACTCTTCACGCTCGATACGGCACGGATGGCGGGCTGAGGGCAATGCCCGGGCATGGGCTTGTTTTAAGTTGAGGTCAGGAAAAGGGACGGCTACGGGGCCGCGGCAGTCTTTCAGTCCAACCTGTTCCTTTCCGCGCGTCGGAGCGGACCGATGCCTCTTTCGACATCAGGGCATGCGGCTATTTGGGGTTGGAGCGGGCTTACGGCAAAGGAAAAGGGGCAGCTTGCCGCCGCCCCTTGCCTGTCCATTTCCCTCGCCGGTGGCTCTCACCACTCGGCGACGCTGCCGTCTTCGTGGCGCCAGATCGGGTTGCGCCAGCGATGGCCTTCCTTGGCGCGTTCGATGACGTAGGCCTCGTCCACTTCGACGCCGAGGCCGGGACCCTGCGGGATGCTGACGAAGCCATCGGCGTAGTGGAAGACTTCCTTGTTGGAGATGTAATCCAGGATGTCGTTGCCCTTGTTGTAGTGGATGCCCAGGCTTTGTTCCTGGATGAAGGCGTTGTAGCTGACGGCATCGACCTGCAGGCAGGCGGCAAGGGCAATGGGGCCAAGCGGGCAATGCGGGGCCAGTGCCACGTCATAGGCCTCTGCCATCGTCGCGATCTTGCGGCACTCGGTGATGCCGCCGGCATGCGACAGGTCGGGCTGCAGAATGTCGACGTAGCCTTCCGAGAGGATGCGCTTGAAGTCCCAGCGCGAAAACAGTCGCTCGCCGAGCGCGATCGGCGTCGAGGAATGGTTGGCGATCTCCTTCAGCGCTTCATAGTTTTCCGACAGGACCGGCTCTTCGATGAAGAGCAGCTTGTAGGGTTCGAGCTCCTTGGCGAGGACCTTTGCCATCGGCTTGTGGACGCGGCCATGGAAATCGACGCCGATGCCGATATAGGGGCCGATCGCATCGCGGATGGTGGCGATGGTTTCGACGGCCTTTTCGACCTTTTCGTAGGTATCGACGATCTGCATCTCTTCGCAGCCGTTGAGCTTGATCGCCTTGAAACCGCGGGCCACGACCTCCTTGGCGTTGCTGGCCACATCCGACGGACGGTCGCCGCCGATCCAGGAATAGACCTTGATCTTGTCGCGCACCTGGCCGCCGAGCAGCGAGTGGATCGGCTGGCCAAGGGCTTTGCCCTTGATGTCCCACAGCGCCTGGTCGATGCCCGAGATCGCGCTCATGTGGATCGCGCCGCCGCGATAGAAACCACCACGGTACATGACGTTCCAGTGATCTTCGATCAGGAAGGGATCCTTGCCGATCAGATAGTCTTCCAGCTCGTGGACGGCAGCCTGTACGGTCAGCGCCCGGCCTTCGACGACAGGTTCGCCCCAGCCGACGATACCCTCATCGGTTTCGATCTTCAGGAACAGCCAGCGCGGCGGAACGATATAGGTGGTCAGCTTGGTGATCTTCATCGGGTGCTCCTCGTTTGCTTTTCTGCGGCTGTGCCATATTTGGGGTGTATTTCGATTATCCGGTTCGTCCGGCCGTCTTTCCGGCGGCCGTCAGGTCGCGCACGGCAAGATCGAGAATGCGGTTCATGGACTGGCGGGCACGCGGTCCGTCGCGAAGGCGCAGCGCCTCGACCAGTTCGGCGTGTGTTTCGATGGCCTCGCTGTGGTCGGGCATGGCCACGTTGGAAGCATGCAACGCATACTTCAGCGCGGCGTGAATGGCGGTCGACAGGCGGTGGAAGACCTGGTTGTGGCTTGCCTTCAGCAACACAGTGTGAAAGGCCACGTCGCTATCGGTGAAGGCTTCGAAATCGTCGCCGGAAGCCTGCATCTGCCGCCAGGCGTTGTCGAGGTCGGCGATCTCCTGGGCAGTCGCCCGCTCGGCGGCATATTCGGCGGCAGCCGGTTCGATCGTTCGGCGCGCCTCGATGATACTTGCCAGCAGGTCGAAGTCGTTGAGGTTGTCTCCCATCCATTCCAGTACGTCCTGGTCGAGGATATTCCAGTCCTCCTTGTCACAGACTGTCGTGCCGATGCGCGGCTTGCCGCGAACTAGTCCCTTCGATTCCAGCACCTTGAGAGACTCGCGGATGACTGTTCGGCTGACACCGTGGAGATCACAGAGATCGTTTTCGCGGGGGAGGGCCGATCCGGCTGGATAGCGTCCCGAGCAGATATACTTGCCGATGGCGGCCGTGACGTTGCGGCGCACGCGGGGGCGGCGTTCGACGATTGGAGTCGGCTCGTCCATATCGTGTTCCTCCGCACTGTTTTCTTCGATGGCGCTCTCCATACGTTAATCATCATACAATTGCAATCAGCTAGTATGATGATTTGGATGAACATGCGGGTGCGGCGCCCGGATTTAACAAGATTGTCGCCTTCCGCCGTTAGAGGATTATATCCAGCGACGGAGGGGCACGTTGCGCCTCTTAACGAGCGGCGCGGCACGGCACACGGCGTTCAAGGAAACTCGATCCAACAGGAGAACGGAATGCAGATCAATCGTACAGGTTCGGCGCAGTGGTCCGGTGGCCTCAAGGATGGCAAGGGGCAGATCTCGACCCAGAGCGGCGCGCTCAAGTCATATCCCTACGGCTTTGCCAGCCGTTTCGAGGGTATCCCCGGCACCAACCCTGAAGAGCTGATCGGAGCGGCGCACGCCGGCTGCTTCACGATGGCGTTGTCGCTGGTCCTTGAGGAAGCGGGGCTGAAGGCCACCGACATGCAGACGACTGCGAAGGTTACGCTCGAGAGCGTCGAGGCTGGGTTTGCCATTACCGCGATCCATCTTTCGCTGACAGGCAGCGTTCCCGGTACCGACGAGACAACCTTTGCCGAGCTCGCCAACAAGGCCAAGGCCGGTTGCCCGGTTTCCAAGGCGCTCTCGGCTGTTCCAATCTCGCTCGACGTCAAACTTTCCTAATCGGCGGCCAACGACATGATCGCGCGTCGCGGTCCGCTGGGTCGCGGCGCGCTCCATTTTTGCGATATTTCAGATTTCTCTTTCTTTTGAAACGATTGCGCTGCAGCATCCGGATTGCAGGTCTGTATTTGGTCCTGTTCTCATCCCGTATTTCATTGCCTGTTCTTTTGACCCGCCTTCATCGAGGGAGTTAAACCATGTCGGGAATTGCAGCTCTTACGTTATTTCATGTCATCGTCAGTCTGATCGCCATCGTCGCAGGCATCGCGCTCGCTTACGGCCTCATCACCGGAAAGCGCTACGACCGTTGGACTCTTCTTTTCATGTTGACCACGGCGGTCACCGTACTTACGGGTTTCGTCTTTCCCTACAACGGCTTCACGCCGGGGATCGGCGTCGGCCTCATCTGCGTGCTGGTCTTCGTCCCCACAGCACTGGCCCGCTACCGGTTCGCGATGGCCGGCATCTGGCGACCGGTCTTCGTCGTCGGGGCGTTGGCGCTCTTTTACTTCAACTGTCTCGTGTTTGTCGTCCAGTCTTTCCAGAAAGTCCCCGTGCTCAACGCATTGGCGCCGACTGGCGGCGAGCCGATCGTCGGTATTGTTCAGGCGATCGTCTTCGTCGCCTTCCTCGTCGTCGGCTACCTCAGTGTTCGACATTTCCGGCCGATCGCAGTGCGCCACTGAGCGCTGTCGTCGCAGTGCAGCAGATTGACTCTTGACGCTTGATGTTTTACGACTGACGAAATTCAAAAATCGTCAGTCGTAAGTCAGGTGTGTGAACT
Organism: Rhizobium sp. P1_C7; assembly: GCF_056406295.1. Taxonomy (NCBI): domain Bacteria; kingdom Pseudomonadati; phylum Pseudomonadota; class Alphaproteobacteria; order Hyphomicrobiales; family Rhizobiaceae; genus Rhizobium; species Rhizobium sp. P1_C7. The sequence continues at coordinate 231,542 of NZ_JBFUAL010000008.1, read as the reverse complement.
TCATGGATGACACTGCGGAAAATGTCCTGGAATCAACGCGACAGGAGAATGTGACACGCATTCTCGATGCCGCCGAGCGGCTGTTCCGCCACTATGGCTACTCGAAGACCACCGTGGCCGACATTGCCCGCGACCTCGGTATGTCGCCGGCCAACGTTTACCGCTTCTTCGCCTCCAAGGTCGATATTCACCAGGCGATCTGTGGCCGGATGCTCGCGGCGAGCTATCAGCAGGCGTTTGATATCTGCCATCTCCCCGTCAGCGCTTCGGATCGTTTGGGCCGTTTCGTCCGGGGCCAGTATCAGATGACGCTCGAGACCATGCTCGACCAGGAAAAGGTCCACGAGATGGTCATCGTTGCCATCGAGCGGGATTGGCACGTCATCGAAAAACATATCGACAGTATCCACGCGTTGATTGCCGATGTGATCCGTGAGGGGATCGCCGACGGCGAGTTTGTCGAGCAGGACGCGGACGTCGCGTCACGCTGCTTCGGTGCTGCGACCATAAACCTCTGCCACCCGCAAATGGTGGCCCAATGTCTTGCCAAAACAAACCGCGCGACGGTGGACGAACTGGTCGATTTCGCGATCAGGGCGCTGAAGAAATAGCGCGACGACAAAGCCGCGCCTCTCAACATTGAAACGATTGCAGGAGTGCGAAAGATGATTTCGCTGAAGACAGTAAAATTGCCGTCCGTTGCCAGTGTTGCGCTCCTCGGCGTCGTTGCACTTGCCGTTTCAGGCTGCAGTGACGAGAAAAAAGCCGAGACGAAGGAAATCCTTCGGCCGGTGAAGTTGGTGGAGATCGCCAAGGCCGGGGACACGCGCTCGCTCGATTATTCCGGTGCCGTCAAGGCGCGCGTCGAAATGAACCTTGGCTTCCGCGTCGCCGGCAAGATTACCGAGCGGCGCGTCAATATCGGTGATCGCGTCAAGCCGGGCGACCTGATCGCCCGCATTGATGCGACGGACTATGAGCTCGCAGCCAAGACCGCGGAGGCCAATCTTAACGCCGCCGAAAAGGGCGTCGCCACCGCCGACCTTGCAAACAAGCGCGCCCAGCAGCTCTACGACAAGAGCGTAACGGCGAAGTCCCAGATGGAGCAGGCGTCGCTAAGCTACGATCAGGCGGTTTCCACGCGCGACGCGGCGGCATCCTCGCTCGATCAGGCCAAGAACCAGGTGAACTACGCAGAACTCAGATCCGATCACACCGGTATCGTCACTGCAATCAGCGCAGATGCCGGTACTGTCGTTGCCTCGGGCACGCCGGTTGCTACCGTCGCGCTCGACGGCGAGAAGGAAGTGCAGATCGCCGTCTCGGAAAACGACATTGCAGCGTTCAAGCCGGGCAAGACGGTCAAGGCCAGCTTCTGGTCGGACAGCAAGCTGGTGCTCGACGGCAAGGTGCGGGAGGTCTCGGGCAGTGCGGACCCACAGTCGCGGACGTTTGCGGTGCGCGTCAGCCTTCCGAACGATGACCGGGTTCTGCTCGGTATGACGGCGACGATCGAAGCCGATGTCGGCAATGCCGCCGCCCATGTTGCCATTCCGCTCGCGGCACTTGCCGAGAGGGATGGCAAGAAGATCGTATGGGTCGTCGATCGTGGTGGCGCGACCGTTCACGCGCGCGACATCATCGTCGCGGATTTCACGGCCGAGGGCGTAGCCGTCTCCGAGGGCCTCAGGAGCGGGGATCTCGTTGTTGCCGCCGGCACGCAGTTCATGACCGAAAACCTCAAGGTCAAGCTGCCGGGCCAACAGTCGGCCTCGGTCGAAACCACCGACGTCGTTCGCTAAGGCGCAGTCAGGAGAGGGAACGGGACCATGGACAACTCCACCGAAAAGCGACCCTTCAACCTGTCGCGTTGGGCCATCGGCCATCCGAGCATAGCGCGCTTCCTGTTCGGCCTCATCCTGATCACTGGCGTGCTCGGGCTGACGCGCATGGGCCAGAAGGAAGACCCTGACTTCACCTTCCGCGTGATGGTCGTGCAGGCCATCTGGCCGGGCGCCTCCATTCAGGAGATGGAAGACCAGGTCGTCAACAAGATTGAACGTAAGCTGCAGGAAACGCCCCACATCGATTGGGTCAAGTCCTATACGCGGGCCGGCAGTGCCATCATCACGCTGCAGGTGAAGGGCGATACCAATTCGGCCGACGTTGCGGACGCCTTCTATCAGGTGCGCAAGAAGGTCGGCGATATATCAAACGAGCTGCCGGAAGGTTTGCTAGGACCGTATTTCAACGATGAGTTCGGCGATACCTATATTACGCTGCACTCGATCAGCGGCGATGGCTACAGCTATCCGGAACTGAAGAAGTTCGCCATTCAGGCGCGCGACATGCTCCTGACGACGCCGGGTGTCGAGAAGGCCGTCATTCTCGGCGACCAGCCAGAGAAGCTCTACATCGACGTTTCCTCAAAGGCGCTGGCGGAGCGCGGCCTCACGGTCGTCGATCTGCAGAACGCGATCAAGGGCCAGAACAACGTCGATGCCGCGGGCTCTGTCGAGACCGGCACGCGCTCTGTGCGGATCTCGGTCGAAGGCGACGTCACCAAGGCGAACGATATCCGCGAGTTGCGCCTGCGCGCCGGCAACCAGGTTACGCGGCTTGGCGACATTGCCACCGTCTATTCAGGGCTGGAGGATCCCTACCAGCGCAAGTATCGCTTCAACGGTCACGAGAGCGTCCAGGTGGGCGTCGTCATGGCCAGAGGCTTCAAGGTGACGGATGTCGGCAAGGAAGTCGAGGCGACCTACCAGCGCTTCGAGGAAGCCCTGCCCTACGGCGTCGCCGTCGATCAGATCTCCAACCAGCCTGACGTCGTGACAGATGCGGTCAGCGAGTTCATGCATGCACTCGGCGAGGCCCTGGTGATCGTGCTGATCGTCTCCTTCCTGTCGATCGGCTGGCGTTCGGGTCTGGTGATTGCGATCGCCATTCCGCTGGTGTTGGCTGCGACGTTTGCGATCATGTACGAACTGGGGATCGATCTGCAGCGCATTTCGCTCGGCGCATTGATCATCGCGCTCGGGCTGCTCGTCGACGATGCGATGATCGTGGTCGAATTGATGGAGCGAAAGCTGGAAGAGGGCCTTGTGAAGATCGAGGCGGCCAGTTTCGCCTATTCCTCGACCGCCTTCCCGATGCTCACCGGCACGCTGATCACCACAGCCGGCTTCATTCCGGTCGGGTTTGCGGCTTCAACTGCCGGCGAATATGTGCGCACGCTGTTTTACGTTGTCGGCATCGCGCTCGTCGTCTCATGGTTCGTGGCGGTCTATTTCACGCCATGGCTCGGCTACATGATCCTGAAGCAACGCCATCATGCGGGCGAACATCATGACGCGTTCGATACCCGCTTCTATCGGCGGCTTCGGGCGACGGTCGGCTGGGCTGTGCGCCATCGGATCATTGTGGTAGCGATGACGTTGGTGACGTTCGTCACCAGCCTCTGGGCGTTCCAGTTCATCCCGCAGAACTTCTTCCCGCAATCCTCGCGTCCGGAGATCCTGGTTGATCTCTGGCTGCCGGAGGGCACGAGCATTGCCGAGGTCGAGACGCAGGCCAAGGCCCTTGAAACCAAGATCATGGATGACACGGACAAGAAGTTCGTCGCCACCTACATCGGCGAGGGCGCTCCGCGCTTCTTCCTGCCGCTCGACCAGCAGCTTCGCAACCCTAACTACGCGCAGCTTCTCGTCATGGCAAACGACGAGCCGGCTCGCGAACGACTGATCCTCAAGCTGCGCGCCATCCTTGCGGAAGATTTCCCTGACATCCGGGGCAAGGTCGACCGGCTGTTCCTCGGCCCACCGACCGGCTGGCCGGTGCAGATGCGCGTCATGGGACCCGACCGCCAGGAAGTGCGCAAGGTCGCTGACGAGGTGAAGGCGCAGTTCCAGGCCAACCCGATGCTTGGCGCCATCCACGACGACTGGCTGGAGCCGGTGCCGGCGATGAAGCTGGTGATCGACCAGGACCGCGCCCGCGCGCTCGGCGTTACGTCGCAGCGCGTCCGCCAGATGCTGCAGACCACCATGTCCGGCGCACCGCTCGACGATTTCCGTGATGGCGAGGAGACGGTGTCGATCGTCGCCCGCGAGCCTGAGGGCAATCGCTCTTTGCTGTCGGCCGTCAACTCGGTCTACGTGCCGACGGATTTCGGCGGTTTCGTCCCGGTCTCGCAGATCGCCAAGGTCGTGCCGGTGCTGGAGCAGGGCATCGAGTGGCGGCGCGACCGCCTGCCGACGATAACGGTACGCGCGACGCTGCCGGATGACGTGCAGCCGAATGACGTTGTGATGAAGATGTATGCCGACATGAAGCCGCTGCGCGACAGTCTGCCGGCAGGCTACAAGATCGAGATCCAGGGCGGTGCGGAAGACGCGGCCGAAAGCCAGGCCTCGATTGCCGCCAAGGCGCCGATCATGCTTCTCGTGATCGTCCTGCTCTTGATGGCGCAGCTGCAGCATTTCGGCAAGGCGATGCTGGTTCTGGCGACCGGTCCGCTCGGCATCATCGGTGCCGCCGCGGCGCTCCTGATCAGCGGCGCGCCGTTCGGCTTTGTCGCGATCCTCGGCGTCATAGCGCTTCTCGGTATCATCATCCGCAACTCGATCATCCTCGTTGACCAGATCGACCAGGACATCAAGGCGGGGATGCATCGCCAAGAGGCGATCGTGGGTGCTGCCGTGCGGCGTTTCAGGCCGATCATGCTGACGGCTTTGACGGCCGTTCTGGCGCTGATCCCGATCTCGCGCGGCGTCTTCTGGGGTCCACTCGCCTACGCCATGATGGGCGGCATCCTGGTCGCGACGGTGCTGACCATCCTGGTTCTGCCGGCCGCCTACGCGCTGTTCTTCGGCAGGGAGCCGAAGGCAAAGGACAATGACAAGAGCCTTCCTTCCAACAGCAACGACGAAGAGATCGACCGACAGCAACCCGTGATGGCTGCGGAGTAACTGACATGGCACGGTGCGAGCCGTGCCATTTTTCATTCAGGAAGTCGGGAAGCTGTCGTTGCGGTATGAAGGTGCGGCTAAACAGTCAGCGTTTTGGCAAGCAGCCCCCTCAACCGGCTGCCGCCACCCACCTTATCCTCACGGGGAGAAGAGACTTGTGGTAGCGACCAGGCTTACCCTCTGCCCTCGGGCGAAGGGTAGGGTGAGGGGACGCCATGGTCTTTGCATCTGTGCGGGACGCGCAGGCCCCGCCACACGTTGCCGACAATGCAAGCAGCCACGAGAGATGCTCTTAGCCACTCTTAGGCAGCGAGTTCGTCTTCAGCCTTCAGTCCCAGCAAGGCCGCGCCGATCAGGCCGGGCTCGACCCGGCATTCGCTGGGCACGACGAGGGGGCGGTCGAACTTGCGCAGGATGCGTTGTCGCACAGCCTTGTCGAGTTCGGTGAGCAATGGCTCCACGTTGGAAAGCCCACCACCGACCGGCACGATGGTTGCACCCGTAATGTTGATGGTCAGCGCTAATGGAGAGGCGACGAGATCGACAAAGACGTCGATCGTGCGCGTCGCCTTCTCCTCGCCCCTCAGCCAATCGTCAATGATCTCCTGGCTCGAGAAGTCGAGATCATGGAGGGTCTTGTGCAAGCGTTCCAGGCCACGGGCGCCGCCGACCGTGTCGACACAGCCTTTCTGGCCGCAGCCGCAGGGGTAGTGGGGAATTTCTACCGGCGGGTTGCCGGCACGCAGGGCGACGATCGGGCCGTGGCCCCATTCGCCGGCAAAGCCGCCGGCCTCGTTGATCAGCCGTCCGTTGGCGATCACACCGCCGCCGACGCCGGTGCCGAGGATCGCGCCGAGAACGATGCGATGGCCGCGGCCGGCTCCAAGGCCTGCTTCCGCCATGGCGAAGCAATCCGCATCATTGGCGACCAGCACCGGGATGCCAAGCTCGGCCTCGATATCGGCAGCGAAATTTCGCCCATGGATGCAGGGTATATTGGCGCAGGTCAGTCGCTGCGTGTCCGGATCGACAACGCCGGCGATCGAAAAGGCAAGGCGCGTCGGCTTTTCGCCAGCCTGGTCGATGATGGACCTCAGCGTATCGACGAAGGCGGCAAAGTCGTCGGTGGGCGTGGGGTATCGGCCGAGCGGCGTGATGTCGGTTTCGCAACGGGCGATCCCACCCTTGATGGCCGAGCCGCCAATGTCGAAAGAGATGATCATTCAGATTCTGCTTGTTCAAAGAAGCCCTGCGTCTGCTCGCACCGTTCCGGACGATTTGCAAGCCAAAATCAACGCTCACGCGGGCAGGCTCATGCGAGCCTCGAAACCCGATAGCTGGCCGGCTGCCGGAGACAGCAACTCCAGCGTGCCACCCATCTGCGAGACGATCCGATCGGCAATCGCCAGCCCGAGGCCGGAGCCGGCGGCGCTTGTCTTGCCGCGGCGAAAGCGCTTCTTGAGCGCTGCCATATCCATCTCTTGCACCACGGGCCCGCCATTGACAACGCGGATCGTCCCGTTCTGCTCCAGGCTGACCGTCACCAGCTGCTCCTGGTCGCCGTGCACGAGCGCGTTTTCGATTACGTTGCGAATTACGATACCGAAGGCATCCATGTCTGCGTTGCGGACGAGCGTCGCGTCCGGCTCTGCCGAATAGCGCAGCCGCCCACGCGACCGACTGTCGCGCTCGAAGTCGGTGACGATCATATCGAGCACGGGGCGAAGATCTGTGGCGCTTGCGCTTCCGCCGATCCCGGCTTCGGCGCGAGACAATTGCAGCAGCTTCTCCGCGAGGCGTCCGAGATTGATAAGCGAGGCCTCGACATGGTGTGCCCGAACCTGTGTCGGTCCTGGCGGAAGCTCGTCTGCCAGGCGCTGCGTCTGTGCCAGCGCGCCTGCAATCGGCGTTCGCAGTTCGTGGGCACTATTTGCGGTGAATTCGCGTTCCGCTTCAAGCGCTTGACGCAGCCGTCCGAGCAACAGGTTCACGGAACGGGCGATCGGTTTCAGCTCTTTCGGCAGTTTGCGGCCTTCGACCGCCGCTAGGTTGCCGCCGTCCTTGGTAGCAATATCCTGGCGAAGCGTGTCAAGCGGCTTCAGTGCGCGGCCAACGATGAACCAGATGGCGAAGATACTTGCGGGAATGAGCGCGATCAGCGGTATGAGCAAGGTGACGGCGCTTTCGCGCACGGCTTCGTAACGGTTCTTGAAGCGATCGGCGACCTGGAGGAAAAGCGCGCTGTCTGGGGTCTTCTCGGTATAGATGCGCGCCGTGTCCGTATCATGGAAGCCTGGATCGAGGGGCGCCTGGAAAGGCTCCGCTGGTGCATCGTTGGAGCGAAGGACGATCTTTCCGTTTGCGTCACGCAGCTGATAGGTCAGGTATTCGCGGCTGGCGGCGGTGTTCAGCATGGCTATTCCATGCGGATCGGTGGTCGTACGCTGATCAACGTCATCGAGGATCAGCGCGAGCAGACGTCCAGTTGTCTCCTGCTGGGCGCTGTCGAAGATCTCGTCGAATTCATGCTGCATCACGCGGATGCTCAGTCCGATGGCCAGCAGCCAGAAGACGACCATAACCGTTGTCAGCGCAAGAATAAGCGGGCGGGTGATGCTGCGTTCGAGTTTCATTTTCATCCAAGCGTATAGCCGATGCCACGTGCGGTCCGGATGCGATCCTTGCCGATCTTCTTGCGCAGCCGGCTGACGTAGACCTCGACCGTGTTGCTCTCGATTTCCGAGCCGAAGGCGTAGAGCGCTTCCTCGATGCGGTGTTTGGAAACGATCGCGCCGGGACGGGCGGTCAGCAGATCCAACACGGCCCATTCGCGGCTGGTCAGGATGATCGGCTCGCCGGCTACGGAGATCTTGTGCTGCGGACGGTCGATCTCGATGTCGGTGATGCGAATGACAGGATGCGGATTGGCGTCGTAGCGGCGCGCGACGGCCATGATACGCGCCTCCAGCTCCTCGAGATTGAAGGGTTTTACCAGGTAATCGTCGGCTCCGGCGTTAAGGCCCTCGATACGGTCCGATATCTGGTCTCGCGCGGTCAAAATGATCACCGGCGTTCGCAAATCGCGGCTGCGGATGCGTCTGAGAAAATCGATGCCGCTCCCATCGGGAAGTTGGAGATCGAGCAAGATCAGGCCGTACTCGACAGGTCCGGCGGCTGCGTCGGCGTTGGCGAGATTGCCTACCCAGTCCACAGCATGATTTGAGGCCGCGACGTGATCGCGCACCGCTTCGCCAATCATCCTGTCGTCCTCAACCAGTAGAATTCGCACGGGTATCCCTCTCAACCACAGTTAGCTTGCAGTTTGGCATACGGTCAAGCGAGGCTTCGAAGCCAAAGATGGCACGTTGATGGCGCGCATCGGGATTCCCGCGGCATCAAAATTGGGTTGCACATTTTCGCAACGCACTCGACATTTGTCCGAATTTTGTTTTGATCTGGTTTAATACAGACTCAAAGAGTGTTTTCTCCGGCAGACGCCGGTCCAGGCCGCGCGGTAGATAGAGTTGATGGTAAAACGATCCGAGACACCCGGAAGGCTGGACGACGCGGCGCGCGCCGGCTGGCTGTATTACGTCGCCGGACGAACCCAGGACGAAATTGCTTCCGCGATGGGCATTTCCCGGCAGTCGGCGCAGCGCTTGGTATCGCTTGCCGTTGCCGAGCGGCTGATCAAGGTACGCCTCGATCACCCGATCGCAGCCTGCCTGGAACTCGCGAATGCCGTTCGCAAGAAATACGATCTCAGGCATGTCGAGGTGGTGCCCAGTGATCCGGTTTCGGGTTCGACGACCGTCGGTATAGCGGAGGCTGCGGCGGCGGAGATCGAACGCTGGCTGAAAAAGCCCGATCCGATTGTGCTCGCGGTCGGAACAGGCCGTACGCTGAAGGCGGCTGTCGATCAGCTTCCTGCCATCGAATGTCCAAAGCATCGCATCGTTTCCCTGACCGGCAACATCGCGCCGGATGGCTCGGCCGCTTACTATAACGTGATCTTCAGCATGGCCGATGCTGTCAAGGCGCGGCACTTCCCGATGCCGCTGCCGGTTCTCGTTACCTCGGCGGAGGAGCGGGAAACGCTGCATGCGCAGCAGCTGGTGCGCGCCACACTGGAGATGAGCGCGCAGGCCGACGTCACCTTCGTCGGTATCGGCGAACTCGGCATTGACGGGCCGCTCTGCGTCGACGGTTTCCTCGAGAAGGACGAGATGATGGAGCTGATGCGCAACGGCGCAGTCGGCGAGATCTGCGGCTGGATTTTTGACGCCGAAGGCAAGTTGCTCGACAATCCAATCAATGAACGCGTGGCTTCCGCCTCAATCCCCTCGCGCGATTCGTCGACGGTGATCGGCATCGGCAAAGGGAAGCGAAAATTCAGGGCGATCAAGGCCGCCGTGACCGGGCATCGGATCAATGGTCTGATCACGGATGAAGAGGTAGCTGAGTATTTGCTCAAGCCGTGAGCAAAAATATTTTTCAGTAAAATCATATAGATGGCTCTCTCCTTCGCTGTTGCAGCAACGAATGGTGATTGACATTCTTTGCTTCGCGGTGAGTAATTGCCCATGAGCAAAGCGAATGCTCGCACTCATCTTCTGGGAGGAAGATATGACATTGAGAACTTTCCTGCTGGGCGCATGCTCGGCACTGGCGTTTGCCGGCATGGCTTCGGCCGAAACGCTGACGATCGCGACCGTGAACAACGGTGACATGATCCGGATGCAGAAGCTGACGGATGACTTCAAAACGAAGAATCCAGGTATCGACCTCGAGTGGGTTACCCTCGAAGAAAACGTCCTGCGCCAGAAGGTTACAACCGACATCGCGACCAAGGGCGGTCAGTACGATGTTCTGACGATCGGTACGTATGAAGTACCGATCTGGGCCAAACAGGGTTGGCTCCTGCCGCTCGACAACCTGGGCAAGGACTACGACACCGACGACCTGCTGCCGGCAATTCGCAGCGGTCTTACCGCCGACGGCAAGCTCTATGCGGCGCCGTTCTACGGCGAAAGCTCGATGGTCATGTACCGTAAGGACCTGTTCGAAGCCGCCGGCCTGAAGATGCCCGACGCTCCGACCTGGGATTTCATCGCGGAAGCCGCGAAGAAGATCACCAACAAGGACAAGGAAATCTACGGCATCTGCCTGCGCGGCAAGGCCGGCTGGGGCGAGAACATGGCTTTCCTGACGGCTATGTCGAACTCCTTCGGCGCACGCTGGTTCGATGAACAGTGGAAGCCGCAGTTCGATCAGCCGGAGTGGAAGGACACGCTGAGCTTCTACGTCGACCTGATGAAGGAAGCCGGACCTCCGGGCGCTTCTTCCAACGGCTTCAACGAAAACCTGGCGCTCTTCCAGACCGGCAAGTGCGGCATGTGGATCGATGCGACCGTTGCTGCGTCCTTTGTCAGCAACCCGAAGGAATCCACCGTGGCCGACAAGGTCGGCTTCGCGCTGGCTCCGGACAAGGGCCTCGGCAAGCGTGGCAATTGGCTCTGGGCCTGGAACCTTGCCATCCCCGCAGGTTCGCAGAAGGTCGAAGCGGCTGAGAAGTTCGTCGCCTGGGCAACGAGCAAGGACTACACCAACCTCGTCGCAGAGAAGGAAGGGTGGCTGAATGCACCTCCCGGTACTCGCTCTTCGCTCTATGCGAATGCCGACTACCAGAAGGCAGCACCATTCGCGAAGATGACGCTCGACAGCATCAACGCGGCTGACCCGACGAAGCCGACCGTAAAGCCGGTCCCCTATGTCGGCGTCCAGTTCGTGGCGATCCCGGAATTCCAGGGTATCGGCACGGCCGTCGGCCAGCAGTTTTCCGCAGCACTCGCCGGCCAGGTATCGGTCGACCAGGCTCTGCAGAGTGCCCAGCAGCTGACTACCCGCGAAATGACCAAGGCTGGTTACATCAAATAATAACCTCCTGAGAACGGTGGGAGCGTTGACCTCCCGCCCCTCTAGGCCGCCGGATGCCCGAATTGCGTCGGCGGCCCTTTTTACATAGCTGCCCAGCAGCCGTTCGCCCCTCCAGACATGATCGGTCGTCGCCATGGCAACGTTACATACCCGCTCCGCAGCCCGGCTGATGATAGCACCCTCCGTCGTGCTTCTCTTCCTGTGGATGATCGTCCCGCTTGTGATGACGATCTATTTCTCACTTCTGAACTACAACCTGCTCAGCCCGGGAATGGAGAGCTTTGTCGGCTTTCTGAACTACAAGTACTTCCTTACCGATCCGGCTTTCTTCGCAGCGCTGCTCAATACGCTGCTGCTGGTGCTCGGCGTGCTTCTGATCACTGTCGTCGGCGGCATCCTGTTCGCGCTGCTGCTTGACCAGGACATTTACGGTCAGGGGATCGTTCGCATCCTGGTGATCGCGCCCTTCTTCGTCATGCCGACGGTTGCGGCGCTGGTCTGGAAGAACATGTTCATGAACCCGGTGAACGGGCTCTTCGCCCATCTTGCCAAGGCGGTTGGTCTGCAGCCCTATGACTGGCTGGCGAACGCGCCGCTGTTCTCGATCATCCTGATCGTCGCCTGGCAGTGGTTGCCCTTCGCGACCCTCATCATGCTGACGGCGTTGCAGTCGCTCGACGAAGAGCAGAAGGAAGCCGCCGAAATGGACGGCGCCGGCGCGATCTCGAAGTTCATCTACATCATTCTGCCGCACATGGCGCGCGCGATCACGGTGGTAATCCTGATCCAGACGATCTTCCTGCTTTCCGTCTTTGCCGAAATCCTGGTCACCACCAATGGCGGCCCCGGCACGCAGAGCACGAACCTTACCTACCTCGTCTATGCACAAGCTCTGCTGCAGTTCGATATCGGCGGCGCTTCGGCGGGGGGTATCGTTGCGGTCATCCTTGCCAATATCGTCGCTATCTTCCTTGTCCGCCTTGTCGGCAAGAATCTGGAGGCTTGAGATGGCTAGAAAAGTCACCACTCGGCGCAAGGTCGTCATGACCGCGATCGCCTGGTCGATCGGCATCCTGATCTTCTTCCCGATCCTGTGGACGTTCCTGACGAGCTTCAAGACGGAGGCCGACGCGATCGCCTCTCCGCCGCAGTTCCTCTTCTTCCATTGGACTACGGAGAACTACGCCGAGGTGCAATCTCGGTCGAACTATCTGAACCACTTCATGAACTCCGTGATCATCTCGTTCGGTTCGACGCTGATCGGACTGATCATTGCGATCCCGGCCGCCTGGGCCATGGCGTTTTCGCCGACCAAGCGGACCAAGGATGTGCTGATGTGGATGCTGTCGACGAAGATGATGCCGCCGGTCGGCGCGCTCATTCCGATCTACCTGATGTTCCGCAACACGGGTCTCCTCGACAGCCGCCTCGGCCTGGTGATCATCCTGACGCTGATCAACCTGCCGATCATTGTGTGGATGCTCTACACCTACTTCAAGGAAATCCCCGGCGAGATCCTCGAGGCGGCGCGTATGGACGGTGCATCGCTCGCCAAGGAAATCATCTACGTGCTGACACCGATGGCTGTGCCGGGCATTGCCTCGACGCTGCTTCTCAACATCATCCTGGCCTGGAACGAAGCCTTCTGGACGCTGAACCTCACTGCTTCCAAGGCCGCGCCGCTGACGGCGTTCATCGCTTCCTATTCCAGCCCCGAGGGCCTGTTCTATGCCAAGCTCTCGGCGGCCTCCACAATGGCGATCGCTCCGATCCTGATCCTGGGCTGGTTCAGCCAGAAACAACTCGTCCGCGGCCTGACCTTCGGCGCGGTGAAATAAGACTTAAGGGAGAGAAACATGGGCAGCATTACCCTTCAGAAGGTTTCGAAGGTCTTCGGCGAAGCCAAGGTCATCCCTTCGATCGACCTCGAGATCAAGGACGGCGAGTTCGTCGTCTTCGTCGGGCCTTCGGGCTGCGGAAAGTCCACACTGCTGAGGCTGATCGCCGGGCTTGAGGACGTCACCGGCGGTAATATCGTTATCGACGGTAAGAATGCGACGGAGACCATTCCCTCCGAGCGTGGCCTTGCCATGGTGTTCCAGTCCTATGCGCTCTACCCGCATATGAGTGTGCGCAACAACATCGCGTTCCCGTTGAAGATGGCCGGTATGAACAAGGCCGAGATCGACCGCAAGGTTGCGGATGCCGCCCGCGTACTGAACCTCACCGACTATCTGGAGCGCAAGCCGCGCCAGCTCTCTGGCGGTCAGCGCCAGCGCGTCGCCATCGGACGTGCCATCGTGCGGCAGCCGTCGGCCTTCCTGTTCGACGAACCCTTGTCTAACCTCGATGCAGCGCTTCGCGTCAACATGCGCCTCGAGATCAGCGAACTTCACCAGCAGCTTAAGACGACGATGATCTACGTCACCCACGACCAGGTGGAAGCCATGACCATGGCCGACAAGATCGTGGTGCTGAACCGCGGCAACATCGAGCAGGTCGGCTCGCCACTGGAACTCTATAGCAGGCCGCGCAATCTCTTTGTCGCCGGCTTCATCGGCTCACCGAAGATGAATTTCATCATCGGACAGAACGCTGCCGCGCATAACGCCCATACGATCGGCGTTCGCCCCGAACACATGCAGCTTTCGACCGAAAGCGGCGAGTGGAAGGGTAAGGTCATTGTTGCCGAGCACCTCGGCTCCGACACTTTCCTGCACGTCGATGTCGCCGGCATCGGCCAGATGACGGCACGCGGCGACGGCAATTTCCCGGCAAGGGCGGGCGATACCGTCTACCTGACCCCGGACAAGTCGCGCATTCACAGGTTTGGCGAAGGCGGCCTCGCCATCTGAGGGCCGGTTGCCGGGTTGGGGACGACAGCGCGCGCCGGACAAGGTGCCCGGCGTGCGATACCGGGATCGTCAATGATCCCCGGGGTCAGCCGTGATCCCGAAGACCTTCAAGAGGACTGAGACATGACGTGCAAACTATCGCTGGCAACGCTTTCCGAAGCGGCAAAGACCGCCGCTGTACCGGCCTATGAGCGGGCGTCGCTGAAGGCAGGCATCGTGCACTTCGGCGTGGGGAATTTCCATCGCGCCCACCAGGCGGTCTATCTCGACGACCTTTTCAACGAAGGTCAGGATCACGACTGGGCAATCATAGGTGCAGGCATGCTGCCCTCCGACGCGGCCATGCGCGACAAGCTCGCCGCGCAGGATTTCCTGACGACTGTCGTCGAGCAGGACAACAACAAGACGGCAGCGCGCGTCACCGGGCCAATGACCGACATCCTGCCGGTCGGCGATTGCAAGGCGATCATCGCCAAACTCACCGATCCGGATATCCGCATCGTGTCGATGACGATCACCGAGGGGGGCTATTTCGTCGATGCTTCAGGCAAGTTCAATCCGGCCCACCCGGCGATCGCCGCGGATGGCGACAATCCGTCCGAGCCGAAGACGGTGTTCGGCCTTATCGTGGCCGGGCTGAAGGCGCGCAGGGACAAGGGCCTTGTCCCATTCACCGTCATGTCCTGCGACAACATCCCCCACAACGGCAGCGTCACCTCGAATGCCGTCGTCGGCACCGCCAAGCTGTCGGACCCGGTTTTCGCCGATTGGATCAAGGCGAACGTGGCCTTTCCGAATGCGATGGTGGATCGCATCACGCCGGCGACTGGCCAGCGCGAAATCGATCTGTTGAAGGATGCCTTCGATATCGACGACAACTGGCCGGTCTATTGCGAAGAGTTCAAGCAATGGGTGCTGGAGGACAAGTTCACCGCCGGTCGCCCGGCGCTGGAAAAGGTAGGCGTGACCTTCGTTCCAGATGTGACGCCATACGAGCATATGAAGATTCGCATCCTCAACGGCGGTCACGCGGCGATCGCCTATCCGGCGGCGCTGATGGACATTCATTTCGTGCACGATGCGATGATGGATCCGCTGATCCGTGCGTTCCTGGCCAAGCTCGAGAAGGATGAGATCATTCCGATCGTGCCGCCGGTTCCCAACACTTCGCTGGCGGACTACTTTGCCCTTATCGAACATCGCCTGCTCAATCCCAAGATCGCCGACACGATCCCGCGTCTGGCGCAGGACGGATCGAACCGTCAGCCGAAGTTCATCCTGCCCTCGACGGTGGACAACCTGCGTCAGGGGCGCGATGTCATCGGCCTTTCGTTGGTGTCGGCGCTATGGTGCCGCTATTTCGCGGGAAAGACCGACAGCGGCGCAGAGATCGCTTTCAACGACGCCAGTGCGGACCGGCTGCATGCAGCCGCTCTGAAGGCCGAGGACGATCCGATGGCCTTTCTCGCCTTCGACGACATCTTCGGCGAGGTGTCGACATCCGACCTGTTCCGCAAACGCTTCGCGCATGCACTGAAAACCTTGTGGGAAAAGGGCACGCGCGAAACGCTGCAACTCTATCTCGACAACAAGCTCGCGGTGTAAGGATTGGATGGCGGCATTCCTTGCAGCCGTCCGGCCCACCCTTGGTGAGGCTGGTTCTTTCGCACCAAACTCCGATTGGGTCTGCCATGGCTGACGCTGAAACACGGCTGGTTATTTTCGATTGCGACGGCGTGTTGGTCGATAGCGAGCCGATTTCCGTCAGCGTGCTCGTGAAGGCGATGAACGATCTCGGTGTGCCGATCACCGAGGCGGAGGTCTATGGCCGTTTCCTCGGGCGAAGTCTCGCGACAGTCATCGACACGATGAAGAACGAGTACAACGTTCATCCCGGCCAGGAATTCCTCGATCAGATCCGAACGGATCTCTATGCCCGCTTCCGAAACGAGCTGAAGCCGATCGAGGGGATTGCCGCGACGATCGACGGGATCGGCATCCCGTGCTGCGTCGCGTCGTCCAGCCAGGTGGAACGTATCCGCCTGTCGCTGACTGTGACCGGCCTGATCGACCGGCTGCCTGATATTTTCAGCGCCACGATGGTCAAGAACGGCAAGCCGGCACCGGACCTTTTCCTGCATGCGGCGCGCGAAATGAATGTCGAACCGGCCAACTGCCTGGTCATCGAAGACAGTCCCGCCGGGATCGAAGCAGCCAAGGCGGCCGGCATGACGGTCTTTGCCTTCACCGGCGGCTCGCACGCCAATTTTGCAGGCTATCGCGCTGAACTTGACCGGCTTTCCCCCGATGCCGTGTTTGACGCGATGCCGGATTTGATACACCTTGTCCTAAAACATAAGCAGGACGGGATGCACCTTTAATGCCGAAGCATGTGGTCGCGGTCGATATCGGCACGGGCAGTGCGCGCGCAGGCGTGTTCGACGCTGATGGCCATCTGTTGGGCAAGGCCGAACACCCCATCATCATGAACCGCCCGCGGGAGAACCACGCGGAACACGATTCCGAGGATATCTGGTCGGCCGTCTGCATCGCGGTACGCAAGGCGATGGAGCAGTCGGGTGCAGCGCCCGAGTCTGTCGGCGCGGTCGGGTTCGATGCCACCTGCTCACTCGTGGTTCGAGACATCGAGGGTGGCCAGATCAGCGTTTCGACAGGGGGCGAGCGGCGTTTCGATACGATCGTCTGGCTCGATCACCGGGGTCTCAAGGAAGCCGATTTCTGTACCGCCACGAAGCATCCCGTGTTGGAGCATTCGGGGCATTTCATGTCGCCGGAAATGGAAATGCCGAAGCTGATGTGGCTGAAGACGAAGCTGCCCGGCACGTGGATGAACACCGGCTATCTCTTCGATCTCGCGGATTTCCTGACCTGGAAAGCAACGGGCGCGCTTGCGCGCTCGCGCTGCACGCTGACGGCAAAGTGGAACTATCTCGCGCACATGGAAAAGGGGTGGCAGCCGGATTTCCTTGAGCAGATCGGACTTGCCGATCTGCAAGAGCGCGGGCGGCTGCCCGACGCTACGGTGCCGGTCGGCGACAGTGTGGGGACGCTGACGCAGGAGGCAGCCTCGGCGCTTGGCCTGACGATCGCCTGCCACGTGTCAGCAGGGATGATCGATGCCTATGCCGGCGCACTCGGCACGCTTGGCGGCGATGCGCACGACCCGCGCATGCTGGAGCGCCAACTGGCGCTCATTGCCGGCACGTCGAGCTGCATCGTGTCCTTTTCACGCGAGCGAAAGCCAAGCCACGGCATGTGGGGGCCATACTACGAAGCGGTATTGCCCGACTCCTGGCTGGTCGAGGCCGGCCAGTCGGCAACCGGCGCGCTGCTCGATCATATGGTCCGCATGCATGCGGCGGGTGGCGAGCCGACCGCCGCGCTGCATCAGAAAATCGTCTCCCGCATTGCGCAGCTTCGCGCCGAGGAAGGGGACGAGTTCGGCGCCCGCATCTTCGTGCTGCCCGATTTTCACGGCAACCGCTCGCCGCTTGCCGACCCGCATGCGGTGGGCGCCATCAGCGGGCTGACGCTCGATACGTCCTTCGACGGGCTCTGTGCGCTCTACTGGCGCACGGCCGTTGCGATCGCGCTCGGCGTTCGCCACATCCTCGAGCAGATGAAGGAATACGGCTATGTCCCCGATACGCTTCATGTCGCAGGCGGTCATGTGAAGAACCCCGTCCTGATGGAGCTCTACTCGGACGCGACGGGCTGCAAGGTGGTGGTTCCGAAAATGAACGAGGCCGTTCTGCTCGGCACGGCAATGGCCGCATCAGTCGCGTGCGGCCATCACAAGGATCTAGCTGTCGCGGGCATGGCGATGTATCCGGGCGGAGATGTGCGGGTGCCGGATGAGGGCAAGCGCGCGGTCTACGATCGGGATTACCGCCGGCTTCTGGCAATGTACCGCCACCGTGCCGAACTCGAGGCAATGGAGTGAGCGCACGCGCGGTCCGTCGATCAGCGAGCCTTTGAACTGTTCAGGTCTGCGGCGGCGCTTATGAGCGCCTTAAGGGCATCCTCATCTATCTCGTCATCCTCATGGATATCGATAGCGCGTCTGGTGTTGCCTTCGAGGCTGGAGTTGAACAGTCCCTTGGGATCCTTGAGCGAAGCGCCCTTGGCGAAGGTCAGCTTCACGGCGGCCTTGTAAGTCTCGCCGGTGCAGATCATGCCATCGTGATACCAAACCGGAACGCCTCTCCACTTCCACTCCTCGACCACCTCGGGGACAGCCTGTTTGATGAGAGTGCGGACGTGGGAGAGCGTTTTGCCTCTCCAATCGTCCAGCTCCCTGATTCTGGCATCGATCAGCCGAGAAGGGGATTGTGCGTTGCTGGTTTCACTCTTCTTCATCTTGCTTGCACCTCTTTTGGCGGCCTTTGCATCCTGGTACCCATCACGCATCATCCGCGCCCGCCCGAGTGAGGCCGGCATTCGTCTTCGCATTCTTTCTAAAATCCACTCTATGAACGGGCCAAGGCTTGATGTGTGCCGGCAAACTTCAATCCATCCGCGCCAAGACCTGATCCAGATTTGCAAAGAACTGCGGCCACCCGGCCTTGGCGCCCTTGTAGGCCTGCTGCTGATCCGGCCGGAAGCCTGACTGCTCCATGCGCAGATGTGTCCCGGTGCTCGTCGGGGTAAGTGTCCAGGTGACGACGCTCTCAAGACCATTGGCCGCCCATGTGTAAGACAGCGTCTTGTTCGGCTCTACGGCCATGACCTGGCAATTGACGGCGCCCCAATCTGCGCGAAGGTTGAAACTGTGGGCTACGACGGGCTTGAAATCGTTCTTCATAAGCCACTCCTCGATCAGGTGGGGTTGGGTGAGCGCGCGCCAGATTTTCTCAGGCGGAAAAGCTACCTCCCGTTCTACGACGACGGAAAGTGTTTCGGTCGCGGTGTCGGTCATTGGTCCATCCTTTTGAGTAGGTCTTCCAGGTCGTCGAACCGGCTCTGCCAGAATCCCGCCATCTGGCTTGTCCAGTCGATCAGCGGGCCAAGAGCGCCGAGCTGCGCGCTGTAGTGCGTGTTGCGGCCTTCGTGGCGGTCGCGCACCAAGCCTGCCTGCTTCAGGACCCCGAGATGCTTCGAGACGACCGGTTGCGAGACACCGGCCCGAGCCGTCAGAGCCCCGACTGTCTTCTCTCCTTCGCGGCAAAGCCGTTCGAAGAGCGCCCTCCGAGTCGGATCAGCGAGCGTTTTGAAGAGCACGTCGTGAGCGTCCGTCATCCTGCATGCATTCCCCGCTGGCTATTGATTTTCGTATAACCGAGAAGGTATGAAACTGTCAAGACGGGGAATCGGTAGCCCGTTCTGGACGAGTGAGGCTTGATTATATACCATGTTGGCTATGAATCATGCGCTGCCGTCCGCGATCCTTCGGGGTGACACGCTTAGTGCTGCCTCAGCCGCCGATGCCTTCGCCGAGCATGACGCCGAATTCGGACATCCGCCGGGTGCGCAGCGTCGCCTCGTCCCCCGCGGCGGCGACGGCGGCCGTGGACAGACAGTCGAGCAGAGCCATCAATGGTGGCAGGTTGTCGACATCGCCCGCTCGGGGGGCGGGCAAAGGAAGGATGAGATTGGCCTGGTCCGGCATCCAGTTTGTGCTCTGGGCCGTTATCAATATGACCTTGTATCCATAGCGTCTTGCGGTGCGCGCCAGCAGGCGCGCCTTGCTGAAACGGCGGCTGTCGATGATGACCAGCAATGCTTCGTTACCGTTCAGCCGTGCGAAGAGCTCGGCGAAACGGCTGCCTGTGCCGTTCAACGGATGGACGCCGTCGCGAGCATGGGTCAATTGCTGGCAGAAATGGGCGGCAAAACCCGAAAGAGCCGCGTGCGTCGCAACAAAGATCTCGCGGGCCGCTCCGATCATCGAAACGGCGTCGCTCCACTGTGGCTGGCCGGTCAGATGATAGATGTGATGCAAGCCCTGGATCTGTTCCGACACCAGAACGGCAAGCGGCTTGCCGTCCGACGCATCGCTCTGCAGTTCGGTCATCGCTGCCTGCATCTGCGTTGCCGAAACGGCGGAGGTTTCGCGGATCTGAAACTTGACGCTGTCGAGACCCTGGTAGCCGAGAGCCCGCAGAAAGCGCCCGACTGTCATCGGGCTCAGATCCAACCGGTCGGCCACGGAGGCTGCCGTTTCGAACGGCAGGTCGCTCAGATGTTCGGTGAAATATTTTGCAATGCGCCGCTCGGCCGGCGTGCCGGACTTCGCATATTGTCGAAGCTTGTGAACAAAGTCTTCCACGGCAGCCGTCCTGATCTTCCCGGAAGCGTTTCTCGGATCCGCGAGGGCAATCCTGCCGTTTGCAACTATTCCGGAAGCTGCGTCTCAGGCTCAAGCAATTTCACATGATAGATGACTATATATTAATATAGGTTTTCCGACAAGATTTGCGTTCATTCTGCCAATTTATTTCAGCCTTGCCGTTCAAACTTCATATTCCTACATGGGCGATACAACCGGAGACGCTAAATGATCTTTCAAGCTGCCCGCCTGTCTGCCGCCAATCTGTTTGCGCCGGAAACGCGTTCGGTCTTCTGGAAAGTACTGGGATTGACGCTGCTCGTCCTGTTCGCACTGTGGCTGGCGTTGCGCAGCGTCTTCCTGTCGGTCGTGTTTCCGTGGATAGCCGGTTTCCTTCCGGCCATGCCGGATTGGGCAGGCTGGCTGGGCTTCGTCCTTGCGATCGGGGCCGGTATCGGGCTTGCGCTCGGGCTGGCGTTGCTGCTCTCGCCGGTCACCGCCCTGATTGCGGGCCTCTTTCTAGACGACGTCGCAGAGGTGGTCGAGAAGCGCAACTACCCCTCGGATCCGCCAGGCACGGCAATGCCCTTGGGGCCCGCCATCGCAAGCTCCCTTAAATTCTTGGGCGTTGTCGTGATCGGCAATATCGCCGCGCTCTTCCTCCTCTTCATTCCTGGCGTCAATCTGATCGCATTCTTCCTCGTGAACGGATACCTGCTAGGGCGCGAGTTTTTCGAGTTCGCGGCCATGCGATTCCGCTCGCCCCAAGAGGCGCGGCTGTTTCGGGCCAAGCACGGCTCGACCGTCTTCCTTGCCGGGTTGGTGATCGCGGCCTTTCTGGCGGTCCCGATCGTCAACCTCCTGACCCCGCTTTTTGCCGCCGGGATGATGGTCCATCTTCACAAGCTGGTCTCGCGGAGCGATCCCGGCTTTCGCGGCTGACTGTCACGCCGGGAGGGCCGAGCCGTCGTACATTGCGGCGTAGTCGGCGCTTGGCGGGATCGGCTTGATGATGTCGATCAGAACCCCGTTCGGGTCGGCGGTTATAAAGTGCCGCTGGCCGAAGGCTTCGTTGCAGATCTTCTTGAGGACGGGCAGTCCGCCGTTGCGGCAGGTCTCATAGACGCTGTCGACATCTTCCACCTCGAAGTTCAACAGTAATCCCGAGACCTTGCCGCGGGCTATGCTCGGGATGGTCTCATGGTTGCCATCGTGAATGGCCAGGTTGACATGTTCGTCATCCCTGGATTGCAGATGGACGTACCAGTCGCTGGTGAACAGGGGCTGGAAGCGGAAATGCCTGCCGTAGAAGGCCGCGGTGCCTTCAACATCGCCTGTCATGATGACGGGGTAATAGCTTGTCGATTTCATCTCTTTCCCTCCGCTTGAAAATTACATACAGTCTGCATGTTTTTGACAGTTAACATACGTACAGTATGTATGTAAAGAGAAAGCCATGAGCCGGAGCAACCGCGAGCGCACGGAACAGACCAGGCAGGCGTTGCTCGATGAGGCGCGGCGGCTTTTTGTCGAACGGGGATACGCAGAGACCGCCACGCCCGATATCGTGGCGGCAGCTGGTGTCACCCGCGGCGCGCTCTACCATCATTTCGAGGACAAGAGGGCGCTCTTTCGAGCTGTGATCGAGCAAGAGGCCGCCGCAGTCGCAGCGGCGATCGAAGCCCGCTCCTCGGGTTCGGGGTCGCCGCGTCAGGCATTGCTCGACGGTGCGAGCGCCTATTTCGGGGCGATGGCGGAAAATGGCCGCACGCAGCTTTTGCTTCTCGAGGCGCCGGCCGTGCTCGGGCCGTTCGAGGCGGGGAGTATCGATCAGGAAAATGCCGAGGCAACGCTACGCCGCGGTCTGGAGCACTATCTGCCTGGTGCCGGACCGGTGCTGGAGCCATTGACCGCTCTGCTGTCGGCTGCCTTCGACCGGGCTGCGATCGCAATAGCCGCCGGCGGGGAGAAGGACCGGTACGAACAGGCGATTGCAGCCTTAATCGACGGCCTCGCCGATCACCTGCGGCGGTAGTTCGACCAGCGGGGCGGGAATGTCGCAGCTCTTGTCCGGCGACCTGCAGATGTCGGCGATGATGCAGCGCTCGCATTCCGGCCGACGGGCCTTGCACGTGTAGCGCCCGTGCAGGATCAGCCAGTGGTGGGCATGGTAGAGGTAGTGCCTGGGGATCACCTTCATCAGGCGTGCCTCCACTTCATCAGGCGTCTTGCCGGGGGCAAGCTTGATGCGGTTGGCGATGCGGAAGATATGGGTATCGACGGCCATCGTCGCCTGGCCGAAGGCCATCGACAGCACGACGTTGGCGGTCTTGCGGCCGACGCCCGGGAGCATCACCAGTTCGTCACGGGTTTGCGGCACGACGCCGCCGAAGACCTCGACCAGCATCTGCGAGAGCGCGATCACGTTTTTCGCCTTGTTGCGGTAGAGCCCAATGGTCTTAATGTAGTTGCGGACCCGCTCCTCGCCGAGGGCCAGCATTTTTTCGGGCGTGTCGGCGGCCTTGAACAGTGCTCGCGTCGCCTTGTTGACGCCGGCATCCGTCGCCTGCGCGGAAAGGGCAACGGCGACGACCAGCGTGAAGGGATTGGAGTGTTCCAGCTCGCCCTTGGGTTCCGGACGCTGAACGGAGAAGCGGCGGAAGATCTCGTCGCGCTCGGCTTCGGAATAGATCGAGCGGACCGTTGCCGGCTTCTTGCGGGGGACGATCACTTTTGAGCTCTGCGACAATGTGGCGGCGGATTTGAGTTTCGGATCGGGCATGGAGAACCTATACTCGTCAGCCATGATGGAAAGCAACGCCGACAGAGCCAACGAACAGCCTGTTTTCGCAGCCGAACTCTTCCCCTACCGGTCGCTGGGCCGCAAGGGTTTCAAGGTGCTTCTGCTGGTGACGGGCGGCGTCTGTCTGATGTACGGCATGTTCTTCGTCGCGACCGGTGCCTGGCCGATCGGCTTCTTCTTCGGGCTGGATTTCCTGCTGCTCTACGGTGCCTTCTGGCTGAACTACCGCTCGGCGCGGGCGCGCGAGGAAGTGACGGTGTCGCGCACCGATATTTCGGTGCGCAAGTTCGCGCCCTCGGGCCGCATGATCGAGCACCATTTCAATCCGTTCTGGACCCGCTTCTTCGTGCGCCGCCATCACGAAATCGGCATCCTGTCGATGCATATATCAGGCGAGGGACGCGGCACCGACGTCGGCTCCTTTCTCAACCCCGATGACCGCGAAAGCTTTGCAAAGGCGTTCAGGGGTGCTCTGGCGACAGTCAAGCAGCGGATCTGATCCTGCACTGACGGCTGGGCAAGAATCGGGTGGTTTGCGGACGGCCACTTGACTATCTCCTTGGTACAAGGAGAAAGATCATGAACATGATAGCCAACCTGAACAACGACATCACTCCGCACGGTCCCGACTACGAGACCGTCCGCCGGGTCATCGAGCTGATTACCGAGGACTACCGCGACCAGCCCTCGCTGGAGACGATTGCCGCGCGACTGAACCAGTCGCCGACGCAGCTTCAGAAGACGTTCACGCGTTGGGCCGGCCTCTCGCCCAAAGCCTTCCTTCAGGCGGTGACGCTCGACCATGCCAAGCGGCTGTTGCGCCAGGAGGAGTTGCCGCTGCTGGAGACATCGATCGAAGTCGGGCTCTCGGGCCCGAGCCGGCTGCACGACCTGTTCGTCACGCATGAAGCGATGTCGCCCGGCGAATGGAAGGCCCGGGGTTGTGGGCTCACCATCCGCTACGGCTTCCATCAATCTCCCTTCGGCGTGGCGCTCGTGATGGTCACCGATCGCGGTCTGGCGGGGCTTGCCTTCAGCGATATCGGCGACGAAGCCGCCTGCCTCGAAGACATGACGTGCCGCTGGCCGAACGCGGCGTATGTCAAGGATCGGCAGGCGACGCTGCCTTATGCCGAGAGGATCTTCGAGCCCGGCAAATGGACGTCCGACCGACCCTTGCGCGTCGTCCTGATCGGTACGGATTTTCAGGTGAGGGTCTGGGAAAGCCTGCTGAAAATCCCATTCGGCAAGGCGGTGAGCTACAGCGACATCGCCAATGACATCGGAAAGCCGACGGCAATGCGCGCAGTCGGTGCCGCGGTCGGCGCAAACCCGATTTCCTTCGTGGTGCCATGCCATCGCGCGCTCGGCAAGAGTGGAGCGCTGACGGGCTATCATTGGGGACTGACGCGCAAGCGGGCGATGCTGGGTTGGGAATCGGCGCACGCGTAGGTGCTGTGTTGGATCTTTTGGCACGCCACAACGGGTCTCGTCCCGCCAGCCGCATTCGCCAGCTTCAGAAGTTAGAAGCGCGGGCAGCCGGTAATGCCGAGATGCTGCCCTACAGTTTCGCGTTCTTTGCCAGTTGCCATTCACCTGTCGCGTCCGGCTCCACCCGCTTGTTGCCGCGATAGAAGATTGGCAGTCCGGTCTTCTTGTCCATCGAGAAGCGGCTCGGCGTAAATTTTTCGTTCTCGCGGCCCTGGACAGCGAGGCCGAGCGCGTCCTTGAACTTACCCGCCTTGCACAGGTTGATGAAGAGGGTCTGATCCATCGTTTGCTCCAGTATCCTTACGCATCCATTGATGCCTGCCAGCGTCAGCGGATCGGGTCAACCATTAATGACAATTCTGAAATCGGCATACTCGACCTCCTCGCGGCGCTTGCTGTCGCTCCGGCACTCCTCTCGGATGGGAGAAGAGGCAGTTGGTGCCTGCCGAAGTTGCTAGGCCGGCTCCGCCAATTCCAGCAATGCCCTGGCCGCACTCTCGTCGGTGATTAGTGTGTTGCAGCCGATGCGCCTGATCGTCGCGCGAATGGCGACGGCGCGGTGGGCGCCGCCAGATGAGAGCACGATGTGCTTTGCCTTCTTCAGGGTATCGAGATCGACCGACATGACGCGGCTGTTGATCGAATGGTCGACCGTGTTGCCGTCCTTGTCGAGGAAGTTGAACATCGTGTCGCAGACGCAGCCCGCGTCGATCAGCTGCTGCAATTCCGCCTTCGAGATCCAACCTTCGGACAGAGAGGTCGAGTGGGGGCCGATGTCGCCGCAGCTGACGATCGCGAGATCCAGTGTTTCGGCAAGCCGGTAGATCGCATCGAGGCCGCACTTCTCGATGAGGTTGCGCTTGGTCTCGACGGAATCGACCAGCAGCGGCGCCAGGAACATATAGCATTCCGCACCGAGCTGATTGGCGAGCCGCCAGGTGTAGTCGATCGGATTGGTCTGGTGGACGGCGACGATGCCGCCGAGCAGGGAGACAATTTTGCAATTGTCGCGGCGTGGCGGGCGGAAACTGGACAGCGACGCCGTCATCGTGCGGCCCCATCCGACGCCGATGGTGTAATTGTCCGGGATGGCCTCGGAGAGGAACTGGCCCAGCGCCAGGCCGACGCCCTTTGCCAGTGCGTTGGCATCGCTGCTTGGCGGCGCCGGCACGACGATTGCCTCGTCGAGGCCATAGGCGCGCTCCAGCTTGACGGAAAGCTCGACGCAATCATCGACGGAATCGTTGATCCAGATCTGAACTTCGCTGCGCTTCATTGCCTCGTCGAGCAGACGGATGACGGTAGTGCGACTGATGCCGAGTTGTTCAGCGACATCCTTCTGGGTCAGACCCTGATTGTAATAGAGCCACGCCGCGCGCAGCCTGAGCGACGAGGCTTCGGAATAAGCCGTATGCGTGCCCCGTTTGAGCTTTACCACATCTCCTCCGAAGCGAATTGCGCCCTAGATCTACTCTGAAGTCAGGACCGGTTGATTGTTCCGCCGATAATGACGGGTGTGACACTTATGTCAATTGAAATGCACAAATGTCCTTGACATATCCGGGTCGGAACAGCGATAGTCTCACCAAGAAGGTGCTCTCGTGCCACGAGGAGGAAATGTGCGGTCATACGGGAAGTCACGACCGGCGTTTGCGCCGTGGGCCGGAAGGTCCGCGCTTGCTCGCTCATCGCGTCCCCGAGGCGAGAACGACAAAGCCGTCCCCGGGCCCCAATTTTGCGTGCAGCAGACGGACTGACCGTCTGTAGATCACCTCTTTTCCGGGGCGGCATTCGCACCGGTTCGCAGCTCAAGTCAAAAGGACTATCGATCATGACATCCAAGCTTGACCAACTCCGCGAGATTACCACGGTCGTTGCCGATACCGGCGACATCGAAGCCGTTGCCCGTCTGAAGCCGGTCGATTGCACGACCAATCCGAGCATCGTCCTCAAGGCACTCGGCACGCCGATGTTTGCCGACGCGATCAAGGAAGCCGTTGCCTGGGGCAAGAAGCAGGGCGGCAATCCGGAAGCGGTATCGTCGGCCGTTGCCGACCGTCTGGCGATCTCCGTCGGCGCCGCTCTCGTGAAGCTCGTCCCGGGTCGCGTCTCGACCGAAGTCGATGCGGATCTCTCCTTCGATACCGAAGCATCGCTGGCCAAGGCGCGGGCCATCATCGCGGCCTACAAGGAGCGAGGCATCGAGAAGGACCGTATTCTCATCAAGCTCGCATCGACCTGGGAAGGCATCCGCGCTGCCGAAGTCCTGCAGAAGGAAGGAATCGACTGCAACTTGACGCTTCTGTTCTCGAAGGCGCAGGCCGTCGCATGCGCAGATGCCAAGGTGTTCCTGATCTCGCCCTTCGTCGGCCGTATTCTCGACTGGTACAAGAAGTCGACCGGCAAGGACTACACGCCCGAGGAAGATCCGGGCGTTGTCTCAGTCCGCGACATCTACAACTACTACAAGGCAAACGATATCAAGACGATTGTCATGGGCGCGTCATTCCGCAGCGCTGGCGAGATCGAGGCGCTGGCCGGTTGCGATCGCCTGACGATCGCGCCGAACCTGCTCGATGAGCTTGCCAACGATCAGGGCAAACTCGAGCGCAAGCTTTCGCCTGAAATCACCAAGCCGGCCGCGAAGATCAAGGTCGACGAGAGGACCTTCCGCTGGATGATGAATGAAGACGCCATGGCGACCGAAAAGCTTGCCGAAGGCATCCGTGCCTTCGCCAAGGACCTCGGCACCCTGCGCACCATGGTTCAAAAGGAACTGCAGCTCGCAGCCGCCTAAGGTTCCCGAGCGTTGAAATGAAGAAAGGGTGGTGCCGATGGCGCCGCCCTTTTTCTTTGCTGATGACCGGTTCGCTGGAATTGGGCGCGAAACCTCCTCCACCCTGCCCGTGCCCCGTGCTTGTCACAGGCATCCAGCTGCGGTGCGTCGGCGCTGTGAATGGCCCCTTCGCAACGCGAGGCAGAACGGTCTCTCGCGGCGCAGACGCGCAGCGGCCGGATTCCCGCCAGAAGGGGCGAGAATGAGGGAGGGACGGGACTGGAGCGGACCATCGCCCGCTCTCACCTCTCAGATTGACCAGATGCGCTTGGCGTTTGCCTGGTAGAGCCTGTCGCGCTCTTCTGCGCTGCAGCCTACCGTCAGCGCATGGGTGGCGGCAACCCAGGGTGTCAGGCCGCCGCCCAGCGTGCAGACCGGCCAGTCGCTGCCCCAGACGACGCGGTCCCAGCCGAAGCTTCCGATCGTGTGCTCGACATAGGGACGCAGGCTCTCCACGGACCAGCTTTCGAGATCGCCATAGGCGACAACGCCGGAGATTTTTGCAGTCACGTTCGGGCGGCGGGCGAATTCGGCAATGCCTTTGCGCCAGATATCACTCATGCCATCCTTGATCGGCGGGTTGGCGCAGTGATCGAGGATGAAACGTACGTCCGGGTTGATGTCGACCAGCCTCATGATGCGCTCGAACTGATGCGGCAGGACGCAGAGATCGAAAGTCATGCGCGTCCCGGAGAGACGCTTGATGTTCTCGCGAAACAGCGGCTGCTCTGATGTGTCGTCGGGGGCGACATGCAGCACGCGGCGAAAACCCTTGACGAAGGGATCGGCGAGCAAGCGCTCCAGGTGGGCGGCAAAGCCATCCTCTTCCGGCCGGCATGCGGCGATTGCGCCGCGCACCAGACTTCCAGGCCCGCAGCTGATCTCCTTGACGTAGGCGGTTTCGTCGTCGATGCGCGCGGGTGCGACGTCGACCTCCATGTGAAAGACATTCGAAATGCCGCAACGGAGCGCATCGCGCGCATAGTCTTCGTAGAGATTGTCGCGGTCGAGCGCGCCGGCACCGGAAAGCCAGGGGTAGTCCAGGTTCTTCCTGTCGACGATGTGCAAGTGTGTATCGAAAAGCATGCGATTCCTCCCATTGATACCGGCTATCATGTCGGGTGCGCTCGACGAGCGTCATAGGGCGGAAGATCGATCGACCTTCTTACCTCGCACTGCAGATTGCGGCGGACAATATGATTGACGGCATTCTGAATATAATGTTTGCATATGAATGGATGCGCCGCAAGCGCTTGAATCGCGAGGAGGAATCATGAGCCACGGTTTGCAGGGCAAGAAGGTGGTCATAACGGCGGCCGGCCAGGGTATCGGTCGCGCCAGTGCCGAGCGCTTCATTTCGCTCGGCGCGCATGTCTATGCGACCGATATCAACGAGGCCACGCTTTCCACGCTCGATGGCGCCGACAAGCATGTCCTGAATGCCCTGGATGGCGACGCAGTGCGTGCCTTCGCGGCGCAGATCGGACCCATCGACGTCCTGTTCAATTGCGCCGGCTTCGTCCATGCCGGGACGATTCTCGAGTGCGAGGAGAAAGACTGGGACTTTTCGTTCAATCTCAACGCCAAGGCAATGTATACGACCTGCCGCACCTTCCTGCCCGGCATGCTGGACAAAGGAAAAGGTTCGATCGTCAACATGGCTTCGGTGGCCTCCAGCGTGAAGGGCGTACCGAACCGCTTCGCCTACAGCGCCTCCAAGGCCGCCGTGATCGGCCTTACCAAATCGATCGCTTCCGATTTCGTCGCCAAAGGTATTCGTGCCAACGCTATCTGCCCCGGTACTGTGGATAGCCCCTCGCTGCACGACCGGCTTCGGGCCACCGGCGACTACGAAAAGGCGCTGAAAGATTTCATTGGCCGCCAGCCGATGGGTCGGATCGCAACTCCGGAAGAGATCGCCGCGCTTGTTACCTACCTCGCCGGAGACGAAGCGGGCTTCACCACCGGCCAGATCCACGTCGTCGACGGTGGCTGGACGGGCTGAGTTCATGTTGCTCTTGCTGGTAGCGAGCTGATATCAAAGGCGATCTCGCACAGCGGAGCAATCGATGGTGGACGATACGAACAGCGCGACAAGCCGCTGGATCCAATTGGCGCGCAAGCACGCGGTATTCATCGTGGCTCTGGTGGCTGGTCTGCTTGTCTTCCTGCTCCTGACGACGCGGGAGTTCAATGCCAGCAATCTCCTTGCGGGGTGGAATGTGGCAGCGGTTGCCTTCGTCGCCATCACCTGGCGGCGAATGCTTCGGGCAAATGTGGACAGCATCAGGAAACGCGCCGAAGACCTCGATTTCTCCGATTCCCTGCTGCTGTCGCTGTCGATCGCGGCGGCACTCGCCAGCATTGCCGGTATCGGGCTCGAACTGCATTCCGTGAAAGAGGCCGCGCCGGGCGAGGCGCTCGCAAGAGCCGGCGCGGCGATCGTCACGATCATGATTTCATGGGTTTTCCTTCACACGCTCTTCACGGTGCACTACGCGCATCGATATTATGGCGGTGAAGACACAGCAGAAGGGCTCAAGTTTCCCGACGCGGTGAGCGAACCCATCTATTGGGACTTTCTCTACTACTCGTTCACGATCGGCGTAGCTTCGCAGACCGCCGACGTGTCGACCACGACAACCACCATGCGAAAGCTGACGCTGCTGCATTCGGTGCTGTCGTTCCTCTTCAACACGACAATCCTGGCGCTGGCGATCAACGTCGGCGCGAGCCTGCTCTAATCCAATCTGGGGCGCGGATGGCGGTCTGTGCGTACGCTATAGAACCGCCTGGCCGGCCATCAGGGCAAGAACCAGGAAGATCACGAAGATCACCAGCGCGATGAAGAAGAGGACGCGCGCAATTGTCGCCGTCGCGGCTGATACGCCTGAGAAGCCCAGGAAGCCGGCTATCAAAGAAACCACGAAAAATATGATTGCCCACTTCAGCATGACATCTTCCTCTGTGTTGAACGTCTATAAAGACGCGGGCCAGCGGAAAATGTTCCATGTCAAAAGACACTGGCGTTGGATTGACGCTGGAAGTCGGGCACATGCGTGCGAGGGATGCCCCGCAGTATCCAGCGGCGGCGCCACGGTTGCCTGCGCGGCGACGCCGGATTTCGAGACGGCAGGCCGACTTCAGCCGTGATTGATCATCACGTGCCGAACCGCCGTGTAGTCTTCCAGTGCGTAAACGGACATGTCCTTGCCGTAGCCGGATTGCTTCAGGCCGCCATGCGGCATTTCGTTGGTGAGCATGAAGTGGGTGTTGATCCAGGTGCAGCCGTATTGCAGGCGGGCAGCGGTCTTCATGCCTCGGCTGATGTCCTTGGTCCAGACTGAGGAGGCGAGGCCGTAGTCGCTGTCATTCGCCCACGTGACGGCATCCTCGACATCGGTGAAACGGGTGACCGACACAACGGGGCCGAAGACCTCGCGGCGGACTATCTCGTCGTCCTGCCTGGCGCCGGCAACGACGGTCGGCGCATAGAAGAAGCCCTTGTCGCCAGAGACCTTGCCGCCGGTGGTGATTTCCATGTGCTTGTGTTCGGAGGCGCGGGCGACGAAACTTTCGACCCGGTCGCGTTGGCGCTTGGAGATCAACGGGCCGATCTCGTTTTCGGTGTCGTCTGCCCGGTTGAACTTGATCGAGGAGACCGCCGAAGAAAGGTCGGCGACGAATTTGTCGTAGACCTTGGCGTCGGCATAGACGCGGCATGCGGCCGTGCAATCCTGGCCGGCATTGTAGTATCCGAAGGTGCGGATGCCTGAGACGACCGCATCAATGTCGGCGTCGTCGAAGACGATGACGGGGGCCTTGCCGCCGAGTTCCAGATGGGTCCGCTTGACGGTCTTGGCAGCTGCCTGCAGCACCTTCTTGCCGGTGGCGACATCGCCTGTTATCGAGAGCATGCCGATCTTCGGGTGGTTGATCAGCGCATTGCCGACGCTCTCGCCGCGACCGAGAATGACGTTGACGACACCCTCCGGCAGGATTTCCGAGAGCAGCTTCGCCATCTTCAACGCCGTCAGCGGGGTCTGCTCCGAGGGCTTGAAGACGACAGTGTTGCCGCCGGCAATCGCAGGCGCCAGCTTCCATGCCATCATCATCAGCGGGTAGTTCCACGGCGCAATCGAACCGACGATGCCGATGGCGTCGCGCCGGATCATCGAGGTATGGCCAGGAAGGTATTCGCCGGCGACAGGGCCGTGCAGGTTGCGGACGGCACCGGCAAAGAAGCGGTAGCAATCGACGATCGCGGGGATTTCGTCATTGAGCACGGCGTTTATCGGCTTGCCGCAATTCAGAGCTTCGAGCGCTGCAAAGCCGGCCGCGTCCTTCTCGATCGCGTCGGCGATCTTCAGGAGATAGCCGGAGCGTTCGCCGGGCGTCGTTTGCGACCAGCTCTTGAAGGCCTTTTCCGCGGCGTCGACGGCGTCGTCGATCTGACCGAGCGAGGCCTCCGGGAGCTTCAGCACCGTCTCGCCCGTCTTCGGGTTCAGGACGAGCTCTTCCGTCTCCGTGCCCGCTTCGAAGCGGGATCCAATCAGCATAGCGGTGTCCATGATGTTCTCCCTTGTCGTTGGTCGAGTGGGATGTGGGCGGAAAACCGCTTCACACTTTTCCGCATCCCGCTCTGGGTTATTTGCCGGCTCCGGCGATCTGGTCGCCTTCGCGCGTGAGGTAGTAGGCTGCCAGGATCGGCAGGAAGGTGACGAGTACAACGACCATGGCGACCACGTTGGTGACTGGGCGCTGGCGCGGGCGGATGAGCTCTTCCAGCATCCATATCGGCAGGGTTGATTGCTGGCCGCCCGTGAAGGTGGTGACGATGACTTCGTCGAAGGAAAGCGCAAAGGCAAGCATACCGCCGGCCAGAAGTGCCGTTCCGATGTTCGGCAGGATGACATGCCGGAAGGTCTGGAAGCCGTCGGCGCCGAGGTCCATCGAGGCTTCGATCAGCGACCCGGAGGTGCGGCGGAAGCGAGCGACGGCGTTGTTATAGACCACCACGACGCAGAAGGTGGCGTGGCCGAGCACGATCGTCCAGACCGAGAACGGAATGTCGAACAGGCTGAAGGCCGAGCGCAGCGCAATACCCGTGATGATGCCTGGGAGCGCGATCGGCAGGATGACGAGCAGCGAAATCGCCTCGCGTCCGAAGAACTTCGTCTGGCTGACCGCAGCCGCGCAAAGCGTGCCGAGCACCAGCGCAATCGTCGTCGCGATGACGGCGACCTGGACCGAGAGCCCGAGTGCCGCCCAGACATCCGGGCGATTCCAGGCGATGGGAAACCACTGCAGCGTCAGGCCCGGTGGCGGCCATTGATAGCTCTTCTCCTCCGTCGTGAAGGCATAGACGAAGATCAGAAGGATCGGCAGGTGCAGGAACAGCAGGCCGCCGGCTGCAGCTGTCTTCAAGAGGAGGGGTGAGCGTTGTCCACGGTCAGAGCGCATCGAAGGCTCCCTGTTTCTTCGCAAGCCAGAGGTAGATGGCCATGATGACGATCGGCACGACTGAGAAGGCTGCGGCGAGCGGCACATTGCCGGCGGTGCCCTGTTGCGCATAGACCGCTTGGCCGATGAAGAGACGCGACGAGCCGATGATCTGCGGGATGATGTAATCGCCCAGCGTCAGCGAGAAGGTGAAGATCGAGCCGGCGACGATGCCAGGCAGCGCCAACGGAAACAGCACGGTTCGGAAGGTCTGGCTTGGTGTAGCGCCGAGATCGGCGGAGGCTTCGATCAAGTTTCCCTGAACGCGTTCCAGCGCTGCCTGCGTCGGCAGGATCATGTAGGGCAGCCAGACATAGACGAAGACGAGGAACGTGCCGATATAGCTCACCGACAGCGAGCTGCCGCCGATCACAGGCAGGCCGAGGACGCCGTCGAGCAGCCAGGTGAGGTGCAGCTTCTCGAAGATCCAGGTAAGAATACCTTCCTTGGCGAGGATCAGCTTCCAGGCGTAGATCTTGACGAGGTAGCTCGACCAGAGCGGCAGCATGATGCCGAGATAGAATAACGCCTTCCATTTTCCCTGGGCGTAGCGTGCCGCATAATAGGCGATCGGGAAGGCGACGACAGCGGAGGCAAGCGTCACGAGCGTGGCCATCAAAACGGTGCGGACGATGATGTCGAAGTTCGTCGGGCTCAGGAGTTGAGCATAAGTGGCCAGCGTGAACTCGTAGTTCACGAGGCCGGAGAAATCGTCGATCGAGAAGAAGCTCTGCAGCAGAAGCGCAATCAGGGAGCCGATGTAGATGATGCCGAGCCAGAGCAGCGGTGGGGTGAGCATCAGGAACAGCAACAGCTTCGGATGCCGCCAGAAGGCGTCCGACAGCCTGCCGAAGAAGCCGCCGCGGCCGGGCAGGATCGAGGTGGCGATGTCGGGTTTCGTGAGTGCGAGGGCTGTCATGCCGCATCGTCCATGTAGTGCACGTCGAGAGGCTGCCAGGCGAGGCGCACGCTGGAGCCGACATCGGGCACCTCGGCGCCGGCAGGCAGCATGACGTGCAGGCGATTGCCTCTGACGGCGACGGTCAGGCGCGTTGCAGCACCGAGGAAGCTTGCGTTCTCGACCCTGGATTCGATGCCGTCGCCGGTGAGCCGGATGGCTTCGGGGCGCAGGCTTGCCCAACGTTTTTCGCCTCCGAGCGAGCCCATCATATCGGGCGCGATCACATTCGAGGAGCCGACGAAATCGGCGACGAAGCGGGTCTTCGGGCGGCGGTAGATATCCTGCGGGGCGCCTTCCTGGACGATGCCGCCATTGTTGAAGACGGCGACACGGTCCGCCATGGAGAGCGCTTCGCCCTGGTCGTGGGTGACGAAGACGAAGGTGATGCCGAGTGCGCGCTGCAGGCTCTTCAGCTCCTCCTGCATCTGTTCGCGCAGCTTCAGATCCAGTGCGCCGAGCGGCTCGTCGAGGAGCAGTACCTTCGGCTTGTTGACCAGGGCGCGGGCAAGCGCCACGCGCTGCCGCTGGCCGCCGGAGAGCTGGCCCGGCTTGCGGGCGCCGTAGCCGGGGAGCTTCACCAGTTCCAGCGCCTGTTCGGCGGCCTTGGTGCGCTCTGCCTTGCCGATACCTCTGACCATCAGTCCGTAGGCGACGTTGTCGAGGATGTTGAGGTGCGGGAAGAGCGCATAGTCCTGGAAGACGGTGTTGACGTTGCGGCGATAGGGCGGAACGCCTTCGGCAGTCTCGCCGAAGATCTGGATATGGCCTGAGGTCGGCTGCTCGAAGCCGGCGATCAGGCGCAGGCATGTCGTCTTGCCGGATCCGGAGGGGCCGAGCATCGCGAAGAATTCGCCGGGCGCGATTTCGAGATCGACGCCGTCGACGGCGCGAACCTGGCCGAAGTGGCGCGAGACCTGTTGGAAACGGACGGCGGGGGTCATTGTGAGGCTCCGGTATTCTCGATTGAGGTTAAGTCCCCTCCCCAGGCCCTCCCCACAAGGGGGAGCGGCTTGACTTGCCGCAGCGTTTTAGAACGCCACCACCCTCGTATGCGGGAGGAATGAGGCGGTGCCGCGCAAGCCCCCGCCTTGTGGGGAGGGGTCTTGTGACGCCTACCGTCCGCCTATGACGCCGATATAGTCCGACACCCAGCGGTGGTAGGGCACGCATTCGTTCTGCGTCGTGCACTTCGCCGTCGGGGTTCTCCAGAACTTGATCTTGTCGAAGTGGTCGTAGCCGTTGGTGGCGCAGCCGGTGTCGGTCATCAGCTCGTTACCCTTGCAGGCGGCGGGAACTGAGGGAACGGCGCCGAACCAGGCGGCGGCGTCGCCCTGCACCTTGGCCTGCAGCGAATGCTCCATCCACATGTAGGCGCAGTTCGGATGCTCGCTGTCGGCGTGCAGCATGGTGGTGTCGGCCCAGCCGGTCGCCCCTTCCTCTGGGAAGGTCGAGGCGATCTTCTGCTTGTCGAGCTGCATCAGGTTGACCTGGAATGGCCAGGAGCCGGAGGCGACCACGCCTTCATTCTTGAAGTCGTCGATCTGGATCATTGCGTCGTGCCAGTAGCGCGAGACGAGCTTGCGCTGGCCGCGCAGCAGGTCGAGGGCGGCCTTGTACTGGTCTTCGTTGAGCTCGTAGGGATCCTTGATGGCAAGTTCAGGCTTGTGGGCCATCAGGTAAAGCGCGGCGTCGGCAATATAGATCGGGCCGTCATAGGCCTGGACGCGGCCCTTGTTGGACTTGCCGTCGGGAAGTTCCTGTTCTTCGAAGACAACGTTCCAGCTGGTCGGCGCCTTATCCTTGAAGGCGTCGGTGTTGTACATCAGGACGTTCGGTCCCCAGAGATAGGGAACGCCGTAGTGAACGCCCGATACCGTGTACCATGGCGCGTTCTGCAGGCGCGGATCGACGTTCTTGAAGCTCGGGATCAGATCGGTGTTGATCGGCTGGACGCGCTTGCCGGCGACCAAGCGGAGCGAGGCGTCACCCGAGGCGGTGACGAGGTCGAAGCCGCCTTCGTTCATCAGCGAAACCATTTCGTCGGAGGTCGCGGCGGTCTTTACGGAGACCTTGCAGCCGGTTTCCTTTTCGAAGGAGGTAACCCAGTCGTAATTCTTGTCGCTTTCGCCGCGCTCGATATAGCCGGCCCAGGCCACGATGCTGACCGCACCTTCGCCCTTGCCCAGTGCCTTCAGCGGTTCAGCCGCTGCAACCTGCGTCACGAAGCTCAAGCTCGCGAGCGCAACCGTGCATGATTTCAGAAGATGCTTCATCGTCTGTCTCCCGGTTGGATGCCACTTGTGTGGCGCTTTGTTCCCGGCAGAAAAGGTGACGCGAAATGGTCGCTTTCGCAAATTCATTTATCAGAAAGCCGATATCGGAAATTCCGATATCGTGGTCGCCAAAAGGCTAGCGCGGGCGGCCCGAACGCATCGCTTCGGCAATCCCAACGAAATCACGCGCCGCCTGGGGCAGGCTCGAGCCCTTTCGCCAGACCATGCCGACCTGGACGACCGGCAGGGAGCCGGAGACGTCACGGCTTTCGATGCGATCGCCTTCCAGCGACCATGGTCGATAGACGAGGTCCGGCAGCAGTGCCACGCCGGCGCCCGTCGCGACAAGGCTGCGCACCGCTTCGACCGACCGGGTGCGGAAGGCGACATGCGGGCGGGCGCCAAGCGCCGAAAGCAGCTTGCCGGTGTTCTCCTCGATTTCGTCGACCGTCAACATGATCAGCGGCTCGCGGCCGATGTCGGCAATCGAAATGATGTCGGCCGAAACCAGGGGATGGCCCATCGGCAGCCAGAGGCGATAGGGCGAGGTCTCGAGGATTTCAGCCTGAAGGGCCATGCGGTCGCGAAGGTTCGATATGACCATGACGGCGACATCCAACTCACCACCGACCAGCAGATGCTCCAGATAGCCGCCATTGTCCTCGATGGCGCTCACCTCGACGCCCGGGCAGGCGCGGCGGTAGCGGGCCAGGAGATCGGAGAGCACGTAGCCCGCGACCAGAGACGTGACGCCGATATTGAGCTTGCCCGAAAGTTCGTTCTGCTTGCCGGAGAAGCTGCCGCGTGCGTCGGAAACGCTCGCGAGGATCTTCGTGGCGTGGCGCAGGAACTGGTGGCCGTTGTGGGTGATTGTCAGCCCCCGCGGGTGCCGGTCGAAAAGCTCCACGCCCAGATCGGTTTCCAGCTCCTTCAGCGCCTCTGTAACCGAGGATTGCGAGATCGAGAGATTCTGTGCGGCACGCGTTACCGAGCCCTGCTCGGCGACGGCAATGAAATACTGAATTTGACGCAGCGTGAAGGCCATGCGCTGTTAGAGCATGGCCGCAAGCGCAATGGCAAGCACCCGGAAAGACTGGACCTTTTTTGGTACTAATCCCACACTGACGCAAAGTTGAGGTGCCGATTTAAGTATTCGGAAACGTCATTTCTCTAGCGTCGAACGCAATTATATCGCGTTGGAGTTTTTTGATGGCGGAGCAGTTGGCGTGAAGGCCTTACTGCGCATCTTCCGGCCTTCCCGGAAATTGGTGTTGATTATCGGCGGAGTTGCCCTTCTCACGGGCGTTTCCGGCGGCGCGGCACTTTATATCGGTAAGGACAATATTCTCGGTCCCTCAACAGAGACCGTGAACGGAGCCGCATGCACTGACGTCACTCTCGTCACCATCAAAAAGGAGAACCGGACCTGGATCCGTAAGTATATCAAGACCGAGCCGACGGATGGCGTGACCCGCGTGAAGACCGCGCTCAGGGTGGCAAAGGCAATCTACGACGCGCAGAAGCCGGATCTCGTCCAGGTCGTCGTTCTGGATGCCAACGGGCCAACGCTGCGTTCCGACATCAGGGGCCGGGCAATCGGCGCCGACGTCCTCTATATTCCGCATCCCGATCCGGTCGTGGAAAGCCTGGAAGGGAAGACCTTTACCGCGCGCTACTACGATGGAGCGGCCGCGTCCAACGGGCTCTTCTTCGGCGAGCGGATCGATCTGCCGGAAGACGAGATCGCCGCGCTGAACGCATCGTTCGAGGATTACTCGGATTGCATCGATCCGATCGCCGTCGCCGCAACCGAAGGAGGCGAGGGTGGGGCAAAGGCTGCAAAGGGCAAGGCCAAGCAAGAGAAGCCTGCGGAAAGCGGCGAGGGGGCAGAATCGGCCTCCGCGGAAGCTGCTCCCGCCGGGCACTGATATCGAACTTCATTTTACACGGGAAGAGGGTGCGTCCCTTTCGCGCTGCCGCGTCGTGGCTGGATTCCTGTCACGAGGACAGGAATGAGGGACTTGGAAATTCAATCGGTGGGAGTTGAAATCCCTTGCTGCTACAAACAAAGCGGCAGGCCCTTGCGGGCGGCCGCTCTGTCCGTTCAGCGTCCAGTATCAATCCGTCTTGGCGCGGCGGGCCGGGAAGAGGATGATGTCGCGGATTGAAGGGGCGTTGGTCAACAGCATGATCAGGCGGTCGACGCCAATGCCGAGACCGCCGGCGGGCGGCATGCCCTGGTCGATCGCATCGAGGAATTCGTCATCCAGCTGTTTTTCCTTTTCGCCACGGGCGTGGGCCTGTTCAAGCTGTTCGACCATGCGCTTGCGCTGCTCTTCCGGATCGTTGAGTTCCGAGAAGGCGTTGCCGAGTTCCCAGGCGTTGCAGTAGGTCTCGAAGCGCTCCACCAGCCTCGGCTCGCCCGGCACCTCCTTGGCGAAGGGCGAGATGTCCTTCGGGAAATGCGTGACATGGGACGGCTGGATCAGCGTACCTTCGACCTTCTCCTCGAATATGAAGGCCAGGCATTCGCCCCAGGTCCAATCCTTCTCGACGGCAAAGCCGGCGGCCTTGGCGGCAGTGCGCGCCTCTTCGTCAGTCTTCATCGCGAGGAAGTCGATGCCAGTCGTTTCCTTGACGGCGTCGGGCATGGGCACGCGCTTGAACGGGCCCTTGAAGGAGATTTCATTGTCGCCGAACATGAATTCGGTAGTGCCGTGGATCGATATGGCGAGCGTCGAGAACAGGCGCTCGACGAGGTCCATGATGTCCTCGTAGTCGGCGTAGGCCCAGTAGCACTCCATCATCGTGAATTCAGGATTGTGCCGGGTCGAGACGCCTTCATTGCGGAAGTTGCGGTTGATCTCGAACACCTTGTCGGTGAGACCGGAGACCAGCGTGCGCTTCAGGAACAGTTCCGGCGCGATGCGCAGGTACATGTCGAGCTTCAGCGTGTTGTGATGCGTCTTGAAGGGCTCGGCGGTCGCGCCGCCATAGACCGAGTGCAGCATCGGCGTTTCGACTTCCATGAAGCCGTCGTTTTCCATGAAGCGGCGGATGCCGGAGACGATCTTCGAGCGCTGCTGGAAGCGGAGCTTCGACTCTTCGTTGGTCATAATGTCGAGGTGACGCTTGCGATAGCGGATCTCGATATCGGAAATGCCGTGCCACTTCTCCGGCATGGGAAGCAGCGACTTCGTCAGCATGGTGATTTCGCGGGCGTTGATCGACAGCTCGCCGCGCTTGGTGCGACGCACCGTGCCGGTTACGCCGATGATGTCACCGATGTCGATCAACCCCAGCATATTGCGGGCTTCTTCCGGCGTCACGTCCTTGTGGCTGAAGATCTGGATCTTGCCGCCGGCGTCATGGATGTCCATGAACATGCCGGAGTTGCGGGAGGAATAGACACGGCCGGCGACGGTGACGACGTCCTGCGTCTCGACGTCGGGCTCAAGGTCCTTGTACTTCTCGACCAGTTCCGCGTTGGTGATGGTGCGGTGGAAATGGGCCGGATAGACGTCGCCGATCTGCTCGCGCAGCAGCTTCAGCTTCTGGGCGCGGACTTCCGTCGCGTCGGAGGAAAGGGCGGTCTCTTTTGTCGTGTCGGTCATGTCATTTGCCTCATTGATGCGGCGGCATGGAATTTTGTCGGGTGCGGCTTGCCCGGCTTAACGATCCACCTTGTGGGGAGGGTCGGAGCAAAGCGGAGGGGAGGGGATTTCTTGGCGAAAGTGCCCTCCCCAACCCCTCCCAAAAGGGGGAGGGGCTGCCCGCGGTTCAGTTCTTCGGGCCAACCAGCGAGGCGACGGCCTGCGCGGCGAGCTTAAGGCGCTGGCGCACGACCGAGCGGCCGAGGATCGCCATCGAATCGAACAGCGGCAGCGAGCGCGACGAGCCGGAGACGGCAACGAAGAGCGGTGCCACGATGACCTTGAGCTTCTTGCCCATGCGATCGCTGATGGCCCGCAGCTCGGCTTCAATCGACTCGACGTTCCATTCGAGGATCTTTTCCAGATCCGGCTGCACGGTGTTCAAAATCTCGAGGATCTCCTCCGGCGGCGACTTGATCTTGGCGAAGGCCGAGGGATCGAGGTTGAGGTCCGACTTCAGCAGGAAACCCATCAGGTCGGGCAGTTCGCCGAGCTTGGAAATGCGCGACTGCGACAGCGCGAGGCCCGCCTTGAGCCGATCGTTTTCCATTGCCCAGTCGAGGACGCGGGCCTGGAATTCCTCTTCCGACATCTTCTCGCGGATCCAGCGGCCGTTCAGCCAGTCGAGCTTCTGGATGTCGAAGATCGCCCCTGCCTTGGAGAGGTTCTCAGGGTCGAATTTGCCGGCGAGCTCGTCGATGTCGAGCAGCTCCTCGCCTTCGGCGATCTGCACGAAGAACAGGCCGAGGAAGTTCATCAGCGCTTCGGGGATATAGCCCAGTGCCGTGTAATATGAAATCGAGGTCGGGTTCTTGCGCTTCGACAGCTTCGACTTGTCGGCATTGCGCATCAGCGACAGATGCATGAACACCGGCTGGTCCCACTCGAAATAGCGATAGAGCAAGATGTGCTTCGGCACGGAGGCCAGCCATTCTTCGCCGCGCGCCACATGGGTGATCTTCATCAGATGGTCGTCGATGACGTTTGCCATGTGGTAGGTCGGCATTCCGTCGCCCTTGATCAGGACCTGCATGTCAACGCTGTCCCACGGGATGGAGACATCGCCATAGACGCCGTCGGTGAAGTCGCAGGACCCTTCGGCCGGGATCTTCATGCGGACGACGGAGCTTTCGCCCGCTGCGATCTTGGACGTGACTTCCTCGGCCGACAGGTTCAGGCAGAGACCGTCATATTTTGGCGCCTTGCCGGCGGCGCGCTGGGCTTCGCGCATCTCGGTCAGGCGCTCGGGCGTGCAGAAGCAGCGGAAGGCATGGCCCTTCTCCAGCAGCTGTTGAGCGTAAGGCTGGTACATGTCCTTGCGGTCGCTCTGGCGATAGGGGCCATAGGGGCCGCCGACGTCAGGGCCTTCCGACCACTTCAGGCCGCACCATTTCAGCGCGTCGAGCACCTTGGTTTCAAATTCCGGCGTCGAGCGCGTGGCATCGGTGTCTTCGATGCGCAGGATGAACTCGCCGCCGTGCTTCTTGGCGAAAAGGTAGTTGAAGAGTGCGATGTATGCAGTACCAACATGCGGCTCGCCAGTCGGCGAGGGAGCGATGCGGACGCGGACGCCGGAAGCTGTCATTTTATGTGCCCGTCAAATGAATGCCGGACGGCTTTCCTTAGAAAGCGACGCTCGGCCGGAAGGAATACAGATAACTGGATCAGGAAACCGGCTGGAAAAGGGCATTTTGCGCGCTTTTGCGGCCAATTATCCATTTGGCTGGCCTTAGGCCATATTCATCCGTGCGCGTCAAGGAAAATGGCGCCCGACGTATCAGGTCGCTGCCCAGACGGGCATCAATGCCAGGACATGGTCAAAGTGTGGACGTGTCCCGTTATTGCTGGATTTCCGCCAGCGCGCGCCGCAGCGGTTCGTCGGAAATCTGGATCAGGCCGGCGAACGGAATGTCCATATCAAGCACGAGGTAGAGCGAGGCCGAAATCAGCAGCGCGGACACGACGAACATTGCAACGACGACGATGTTTTTGGGAGCGCGATAGCCGAAACTTGCAAAGATCAGAGTGAGCCATGCGGCGAGCATGACGATCAGTGGCCGGGGGATGACCCCTTCAGACTGTTCGACGATGATCCACCGCTCCTCGACGATTTTCTGGTATTGCAGCCGGGCGTCGTTCCAAAGCGCGACGTGTCCGGGATCGGATGGCGTGATCAGCGAGAGGCTGTCGCCAACTGTGTTGAGCGCAAGTTCGCTCGTCCGGTCGGCCCTGACAAGCGGATCCCGGAGACGGGCCGGGTTGGTCAGTGCCTTTTCGACATACTCGGTCAGCCTCTGGCGAGCCTCGTTGCTCTCCAGGCCGTAGGTGCGCAACGTTCGATCGAGAAGAATAATCTCGGTCGCGAAGGCGTGGACGTTGTTGTCGATCTCCTCGAAGGTATTCTTCGACGAGTTGATCATCAGGCCGAACACCAGAGATGTCATGACGACGAAGATGTTGGCGACCAGCCTGACGACCGCGTTCGTTTCGTCCTGGCGGTGATGTATCGGGAGCTTCGAATAGGTCAGCATCGTTCCGATCGATGCCGCC
This sequence comes from Rhizobium sp. P1_C7, assembly GCF_056406295.1. Lineage (NCBI taxonomy): Bacteria > Pseudomonadati > Pseudomonadota > Alphaproteobacteria > Hyphomicrobiales > Rhizobiaceae > Rhizobium > Rhizobium sp. P1_C7. The sequence continues at coordinate 189,419 of NZ_JBFUAL010000008.1, read as the reverse complement.
ACGAGACAGACAAAGACCAGGGCAGTCACAAGCAATTCCCGCACCGATTTCCTCCCCCGGATGCATGCCGCCGCCGTTTCGAAGGCAAACTACCCGCTTTGAAACATTTTGCCAGCATGGGGCCACCTAGCCGCTGGACAAACGAGGGAGCGGGTATAGCTTCCGCGTCACGATTTCATCCCGGAGAATGGCAATGACCGATCTTTTGAGTGTTCCCGTCACGTTGGCCGACGGCCGTCAAACGACGCTGAACGAATATCGCGGCAAGGTGGTGCTTGTCGTCAACGTCGCGTCGAAATGCGGGCTGACCGTACAATACGACAGTCTCGAAAAACTCTACGAGGACAAGCGTGGGCGCGGTTTTGTGATCGCGGCCTTTCCGGCGAACAATTTCAAGGGCCAGGAGCCGGGAACGGACGCCGAGATCGTCGAATTCTGCACGCTGACCTATGACGTGAAATTCCCGATCTTCTCGAAGATCTCCGTCAAGGGCGCAGACCAGCACCCGCTTTACAAGAGCCTGACCGGCTCAGGCGTTTCTACGACCGGCGACGGACCGATGCGGGAGAGGCTGCGCGGCCACGTCGAGACCGGTACCGACACCGATATCCTCTGGAACTTCGAGAAATTCCTGATCGGCCGCAACGGCAAGGTCGTCGCGCGTTTTGCGCCCGACGTGACCGCAGACGACCAGCGGCTTGTGTCGGCGATCGACAGGGAACTGGCTGCGGGCTGAGGCGCCACGTTGCGGCGTATGACCTAGGAACGGCGGTGCCGCTGGCGAAATTCGCTCGGCGAGCACCTCTCGCGATCCTGAAACAGCCTGGAAAAATAGAAAGCGTCGTCAATGCCGACAGTCGCCGCGATCGCTTCGATCGAAAGGTCGGATGTGGTGAGCAACTGCTTGGCGCGGTCGATACGCAAGCGCAGTTGAAAGGCCTTGGGCGACAAGCCTGTGGCGGCTGCAAAGCGCCGGCGCAGCGTTGCCGGCGACATGGCGAACTCCTCAGCGAACGCACTGATGTCGACAGGTTGGAATGCCCGTTGCTGCAGTGCATCGATTGCCAGTTCGATCGTGGCATCCGACGCTTTATTGCCTGGCGCGGCGGCTTGCCGCGCGGACTGCACCGCAATGCGATGCAGTGTTGCCGCCGACGAGGCGAGACTGAGCGGATTGTCCTTGGCAAACTCGGAATGAAGAATGGCGAAGAGCTGCTGCATCTCGCGCAGATTGCGCAGAGGCACCAGCGGCGCTGCCTCGACGATCAGCCGCTGGCCAATGAGCGCGCTGGCGAACGATCCGGTGAATAGCGCCCAGCGCTCCTCCCAGCTCTCGCCGTGCAGCGGTCCGTAGCTGTGCAGCGTGCCGGCAGGCAGCCAGAACAGGGAAGGGCCTATGACCTCCTGTGCGCCGGCCTTATCGGTGGACAGCGTGCCGTTCCCCGACTCGATCAGCACGACGGCATGCATGGGTAAGCGCCGGTTGACGACGCGCATTGCAATGCGCTGGCGGCCAAAGCCGACGACCGCGAGCGCCGCGCCGCCGGAAGGTTGCGACCGATAGAGGGCAATTGCTGCGCCTGTCATGAGCGAAAAGTCCAGATACTCTTTCTGTCCATGGTAGAATGCTCTTCCACAAGGGAGACTGCTACATGCTATTTCGCTTTTGGAGTGATCGAAATGTCAAGTCTTGTCCGGAACGAGGAATTCAACGAAGCGCCGGCGGTCCGTCTTGTCGCCAACGGCAAGGTACTTTCGGCAGCGCCGGATCGCCTTGGGCGGCTCGTGCCGACGGAACCGGGCGTCGGCCTTGAAGCGATCCGTGCCCGCTACGAGGAGCACGGCTATGTCTGGCTCAAGGGATTTCTGAAACGAAGAGACGTCATTGCGTTTCGCGGCTGGGTGTTCTCGCATCTGGCGGCTGCAGGTCTTATCGAGGCGGGTTCTGACCCTGCGCTGGGGCTGAATTCCGGCGGGGCCTTGGACAAGGGGCTGGTCGACCGTATCCTGATGTCGCTGGTCCGCTCCGTCGCCTTCGAAGGATTCTGCGCGCAGCCGCGGCTTGCCCGCTTCATGGACGAGTTCCTGTCGGGGATTTCCTACCTGCACAAGCGCAAGATCATGCGCTTCACCCAGCCGGGCACCGCAACGGCTACGCCGGCGCATTACGACCTCGTCTATCTGCGTGGCGGCACCAGCCGGATCGTGACCGCGTGGGTTCCGCTCGGTGACACGCCGGTCGATATGGGCGGGTTGGTCTACCTCGAGGGCTCGCACGCGATCGGCACGCGGATGGAAGCGGAGTTTCGGCAGAAGAACGACGAACTCACGCCCGACGAGCGCATCAGCGCGTTCAATCGCAACATGACCGAAGGTGGCTGGGTTTCGAAAGACCTCCCCGACATGGCGGAGCGATTCAGCTCGCGATGGCTGACCGCCGACTACGAGGCCGGCGACGTGGTCCTGCATAGTCCCTACATGATCCATGCATCTACGACGAACCAGAGCGCCGACAACCGAATCAGGTTATCGACAGACATTCGCTACCAGAACGTCGATGACGAGATCGACGCGCGGTGGGGCAATCACTGGAGTCTTGGAGACATGCTCTAGGGAGAACAATATCCTCTTGCTTCAAATCCGGACACTGATGGATGGAACCTTTCGCATTTGACATTGGCGGCCTTAGCCAACGTGCCGCACACCGCGACGATGCCTCCGTCGTTGCCGGATGGTTTCCTGCCCACGAGGATGCAACCCGCTGGGGCGGTCCTGACATCCCAAACCCGCTGACCGCAGGCTGGCTGGCGAGCGAATTCGCGGATGGCTCTCATTTCATCTGCGATCACAAGGATGAGGTTGCCGCAATATACAGTCTCAAGCGGATGGACGGGGCAGCCGTCCACCTGCGGCGTTTTGCGATTGCGCCGGCCCTGCGCGGCAGGGGCGCAGGAAAGGCGATTGTCGGAGAAATTGCTGGTCTCGCGCGGTCGAAATGTGCACCGTGGCTGTCGCTTTGGGTCTATGGGTCGAACAAGGCTGCTATTAGCCTCTATGAAAACGCAGGATTCGGGGAGGTCGGGAGGCGCGTGGCGGAGGAGGATTCCAGTGGTTTGTGCATCCGCATGAGGCTCGATCTCTGAGCGCCGCTCGTGCGTTGCATGATTGCTTGACACCGAACAGCCCGCAGCGGCCAGCTTCGCTGCGGGTTGTTGTCATCTGTCGGCCTCAGGGAGTTATCCTCAGTGGCCGCCGGCCCTCTTCCGCTTCCGCGCGTTGCGGGCCATCATGTTGAGCACCTCGACGAGCGCCGAGAAGGCCATTGCCGCGTAGACGTAGCCCTTCGGCACATGGAAGCCCATGCCTTCGGCGATCAGCGTCGTGCCGATCATCATCAGGAAGCCGAGCGCGAGCATGACGATGGTCGGGTTCCGCTCGATGAAATTGGCGAGCGGCGTGGCGGCGACCAGCATCACCGTGACGGCAAAGATGACCGCGACGACCATGATCGGCAGATGCGGCGTCATGCCGACTGCGGTGATGATGCTGTCGACCGAGAAGACGAGGTCGAGCACCAGGATCTGGCCGATCGCGGCGGCAAAGCCTGTCGTTGCCGAGCTGGCGATAAAATCCTCTTCATGGTCGGCAGGATCGACACTGTGATGGATTTCCTTGGTCGCCTTCCACAAGAGGAAGAGGCCGCCGGCGATCAGGATCATGTCTTTCCACGAGAAGCCATGGCCGAAAAGTTCGACGACCGGCGTGGTGAGCTTGACGATCCAGGCAACGGTGCCGAGCAGCGCAAGGCGCATGACCAGGGCAAGGCCGATACCCATCTTGCGGGCCCTCTCACGATGCTCGGGCGGCAATTTGTTGGTCAGAATTGAAATGAAGATGAGGTTGTCGATCCCGAGGACCACTTCCATTACCACCAGGGTGACAAGCGCCACCCAGGCGGCTGGGTCCTGAACGAGCATCATGATGTCTTGCATCGGCATATATCCCCTTGCGCCACATAAGCTGACGCCCGCAATGTAAGGACGCGGCCTGCCTTGGCAAGCGCGCAAGGGAGTATACGAAAGCCGAATGGCTTTTATTCCTTTACCGGAATCCAGATTTCCGTCAGGCCCATGCCGGTAAAGGGGTCGAAACGCTCGTCGTAGCGTTCAAACATGTCCGGCGTATCGCCGAATTCGACGCCGGCGTTCGGCATCCAGGTGCCGAAGATCTGATGCATCGTTGCGGGAATGCCGGAGACGTGCCCGTGATGGGCAAAGACGGCATAGCGTTGCGCCGGGATCTTCAGCGTTGCGAAACCGGCCGGCAGGTCGCTTGTATCCTTGACGGCCACTGCGGCCATGTAGCGGAACGTCTCCGTTTCGCCGTCGATATGCGTGCAGAGGCCGTAGCCCGCGCTGCCGTGCTGGCCGGGAATATTGCCTGCGTAGGTGTTGAACCTCTGCCATAGCGAGGGGATTGCGGCGTTGCCGCCGTAGACATAGGTTTCCTGCAAGCCGGCGAAGGTCATCGGCGGCAGGGTTTCGAAGCGGGGCGGTTCAAGTTCGATAGGGCGCGCGGGGTCCATTCTGATCGGCTCCAGGAGTGCGAGGTTGCGAACGTGCCCCTGTTTGCGCACCGTATCAGGGGTAACGCCGAATTGGTCGCGGAAGGCACGGGTGAAAGCCTCGTGCGAGCCGTAGCCGGCGCCGAGGGCAACCTCGAGAATGGTGGACGAGCTGCCGATCAGCGCCAGCGCGGCGCCGCTCAGGCGACGGCCGCGGATGTAGCCACTGATCGAATGACCCGTCACGAGCCCGAAGACCCGCGACAGGTGGTAGCGCGAAAGCCCGGCGGCGTCGGATATCTGGTCCAGCGAGATATCGCTTTCGAAATGGCTTTCGATGAACCATATCGCTCGCCCTATGGCACTCATGTCCGCTCCCTTGGTTGCGCTTCCTTCATAGAGAAGCGGCTGCAGCCGGGTTTGATCGCGATTGCGGGATTCTGGCGCGGAGGGCGAGAAAAATCAAAGGGTCAGACGCGTTCGGTCTGCGTGACGCCATAGGCGGCCATGAAAACGCGGATGGCACCGGAGATCACGCGTTCCATCTCGGCCATCGACGGTGGGTGTTCCATGCTACCGAAGAGGCGGAACTTGAAGAAGCTGCCACTTGCGAGATCGAGGAATTGCCCCGCTGCCAAATCAATGTCGTCGATCTTGAGCTTGCCTGCCTGGACGTGCTGCTCGAGGTAGTCGTGCAGGATGGTTCGTAGATTCTCGGGGCCCTTGAAGAAGCGCTGACAGAGAACCGGCATGCGGTCACGGACGCCGAGTACGGTGCGCATGGCGCTGATGACCTTTTCCTCGGTCATATGAGAGATAAAACTAATTCCGAAATCGTGAAGGCCGGCCTCGACATCGTCATGTTCGGCAAGCGCCGTACGCATGGACGCGATGAAAGCGGCTCGTTCGCTTTCGATCATGGCCGTAAACAATTCTTCCTTGTTGGCGAAGTAAACGTAGAGTGTTCCCTTTGAAACTCCAGCCTCGCGCGTTACATCGTTCATGCTCGCGGCATCGAAGCCGAGTTTCATGAAGACGAGCCGCGCGCCGTCGAGAATTTGCTTGCGCTTCGCAGGGTCTTCGCCTGCGGCCCACCTGCCGCCGGTCGTGGGGAACTCGTCTGCGTGCGTGTCGGAAAGTTGTGTCATCGCTCCTTAACCATATTCGCATTTGCGAATGTTTCGTTAACAAAATCGAACCGGGTGGTTCGATACATCTTGATATGAACGTAAAAAGGTTCTATGTCAACTGAACCGAACCGTTCAGTTCGATTAGTTTCACTCGTTTTACCGGTAGTCGCACATGTCGTCCAGCCAAAATGCCAATGTCGCCCGCATTGTCAGCGAACCCGCTGACGCCGAGGGCCGGGCTGAGAAAGCAGTTGTCACAACCGCCGAAGCCCCGCGCACGGCGCAGGCGCCTGCCAACACGCAGGCAGCACCCGGCGAAAAGAAGAAGAAGCGCGGCCTCGCGCTGCCGATCATCGGGATCGCTCTTCTGGCCGGCGGCGCCTGGTATGGCTACGAATGGTGGACCACGGGCCGTTTCATGGTTTCCACGGATGACGCCTATATCGGCGGTGACATCGCGACGATCTCGCCGAAGGTGACCGGCTATGTGGCGAAGGTGAATGTCGTCGCCAACCAGCAGGTCAAGGCCGGCGACGTTCTCGCCACGCTGGACGACGGCGACTACAGGATCGCGCTCGCGCAGGCGGAGGCCTCGCTCGAAACCGAAAAGCTCTCGCTGCAACGGATCGACGCCCAGATCGCCGGCGGCGAGGCCAGCCTCGACCAGGCGAAGGCGCAGAAGGTGGCCCTGCAGGCGACCGTTCGCGGCGCCCAGATCACACAGACACGCGCCAGCGATCTTCAGGCGAAGTCCGTCGGCACGACGGCATCCCTCGACAGCGCGAACATCTCGCTCGATCAGGCACGGGCCAACCTCGTCGGCGGCGATGCCGCCATCGCTTCGGCCGAGGCGAACGTCACGCTCCTCCATGCCCAGCGCCGCGAGGCCGAAGGTACGATCCGCCAGCTCGAGCTTGCTCGCGACAAGGCAGCGCGCGATCTTTCCTTCACAATTCTGAAGGCGCCTTATGACGGCATCGTCGGCAATCGCTCCGTTCAGGAAGGCGACCTCGTATCGCCTGGCCAGCGCCTGATGGCGCTCGTTCCGGTGCGACAGCTTTTTATCGACGCCAACTTTAAGGAAACGCAGATCCAGCATCTCGTTCCGGGTTCGAAGGTCAACGTGCATGTCGATGCCTACGACAGTCATCCGATCGTAGGCACGGTCGAGTCGATCGCGCCCGCATCGGGCTCGGTCTTCTCGTTGCTGCCGCCGGAAAATGCGACTGGCAATTTCACCAAGATCATCCAGCGCGTTCCTGTTCGTATCGCGCTTCCGCAGGATGCGCTTGACAGCGGCCGACTGCGCGCAGGTCTCAGCGTCGTCGTCGACGTCGACACACGCACCGCACCGGAAGCCGGCAAGTAGTATCGTCTGACGAGGTAGGCCAATGGCCGCGAGCGCAACAATCGGAACCGTTCCGGCCGCACCGGCTGCGGTCGACCACATGGATCCCCGCAAGCTCATCGCGTTCTTCGCGATGGTGCTCGGCATGTTCATGTCTATCCTCGACATTCAGATCGTCTCGGCGTCCCTCGCCGAGATTCAGGCGGGTCTCAGCGCCGGCTCAGACGAAATCGGCTGGGTGCAGACATCGTATCTGATTGCCGAAGTCATCATGATTCCGCTGTCGGGAACGTTGGCGCGCATCATCTCGACGCGATATTTATTTGCGCTCTCGGCTGCCGGCTTCACGATGGCGAGCGCGCTCTGCGCGACGGCAACGAACATCGACCAGATGATCGTCTACCGCGCCATCCAGGGCTTCATCGGCGGCGGCATGATCCCGTCGGTGTTCGCCGCGGCGTTCACGATCTTTCCGCCTTCCAAGCGCAGCATCGTGTCGCCGATCATCGGCCTGATTGCGACGCTGGCGCCGACCATCGGCCCGACGGTCGGCGGTTATCTCAGCCACGCCTTTTCCTGGCACTGGCTGTTCCTCGTCAATATCATACCGGGCATCATCGTTACCTTGGTGACCTGGAACTTCATCGATTTCGACAAGCCGGAATTTTCGCTTTTCAAGAAGTTCGACTGGTGGGGCCTGCTCTCCATGGGCGTCTTCCTCGGCGCGCTGGAATATGTGCTGGAAGAGGGCAATTCCAACGACTGGTTCAACGATGGCCATATCACGATGGCCGCCGTTGCCTCCGCGATCGGTTGCGTGGTGTTTTTCTACCGCGCGTTCAAGGTCGACTTTCCCGTCGTCGATCTCAGGGCCTTCAGCAACCGGAATTTCTCCGTCGGCTCGCTGTTTTCCTTCGTCATGGGTATCGGCCTCTACGGCCTGACCTATATCTATCCGCTCTACCTCGGGCGCATCCGCGGCTACGATTCGCTGATGATTGGCCAAACGATGTTCGTATCGGGCCTTGCGATGTTCGTTACCGCGCCGATCGCCGGCAAGCTGTCGACCAAGATGGACCTGCGCATGATGATGGTGCTGGGCTTCGTGAGCTTCGCGGCGGGCACCTACATCATGACGGGCGTAACGACGGACTGGGATTTCTACGAACTCTTCATTCCGCAGATCCTGCGCGGCTTCGGACTGATGATGTGCATGGTGCCGATCAACAACATCGCGCTCGGCACGATGCCGCCGGCACGCATGCGTGGTGCGTCCGGCCTCTTCAATCTGACGCGCAACCTCGGCGGCGCGGTCGGGCTCGCGGTTATCAACACCGTGCTCACGAACCGCCAGGACGTGCATTACCAGCGGCTTCGTGAGGGTTTCGACTGGGGTCATCCCGCAGCGATCGACCAGATGAAGAACATGGCAGCGAAATTCGATGCCTATGGCATGGACGGGGCGGCAGTTGCGATCAAGCAGATGGTCGGGCTGGTGACCAAGCAGGCGATGGTGCTGTCGTTCGGCGACATCTTCCTGATGCTGACCGTGCTTTTCCTCGCGATGATCCTCGGCATCGTGCTGATCGACAAACCCGCACCGCAAGGCGGCGGGGGCGGCGGCGGCCACTAATTTCCATGACGAAACCATAATATCGCCGGCTTGGGAAACCAAAGCCGGCGTCTTTGCGTCATTTCGCGCGGCTGGTCTAGAAACATGGGCACGAGTCCGGCTACATGGCCGGCGAGGCGGCTGTGGCCGCCACCGAAAACGATGCGGGAAAGCGCCGCGACATTGGAAAAGCTGCGCGGCAAGTGGAGGCCGAGAGCACTGCAGATCACGAAAACAGGGACGACTCTTTCGAGAAAAAACAACTGCCTGCAGATTTTGATTTACGTACATCAAATTTGGAGTTAAAGGTCTCGCAGGAGGAGTGATGAGACCAACAGTTCATGATATCGCCGCTGTCGCCGGCGTCAGCCTTGCGACCGTCGACCGGGTGCTGAACCAGCGTCCGGGCGTACGCCACGTGACGCGCGAGAAGGTGGAGAACGCCATCCGCGAGCTCGGTTACGTGCGCGATGTGGCAGCCGCCAACCTTGCCAAGGGTCGCACATACCCGTTCGTATTCATCCTTCCCGCCAGCGACAATTCCTTCATGTACGCGCTGAATGCCGAAGTGCGCGCCGCAGTCGCGCGCTCCCCCGTTGACCGTACGGAGATCCGGACGATCGAGGTTCCGGCCTTTGATCCCGCAGCACTTGTCGCCGTGCTTGAAAAGCTCGGCGAAGAGAGGCCCGCCGGGATCGCTCTCGTGGCGACCGACGCACCTGAGGTGCGCGATGCCGTCGACCGCCTGGTGAAGGGGGGCATTCCTGTTGTCACCGTGGTGTCCGATCTCACGGGTTCGCAGCGTCATCACTATGCGGGCGTCGACAATATCGCGGCCGGCCGCACGGCCGCGAGCCTGCTCGGCCGGTTTCTCGGCGGCGCCAAGGGCGATATCGCCGTTCTCGCCGGCTCGATGCTGGTGCGCGACCATCGGGAGCGTCTTGAGGGGTTCGCAGCCGTCATCGCCAAGGACTTTCCGTCCCTGTCGCTCCTGCCTGTTATCGAGGGTCGCGACGATCCTGAGATGGCGCATATGCTGGTTGCCGATGCGCTCTCGAAACAGGGCGGGATTATCGGCGTGTACAGCCTGGGCGCCGGCAATCGCGGCTTGATCAGGGCGCTGAAGGAAAAGGCGGGCGATCGACCGCTGACCGTCGTCGCCCATGAACTGACCACTCATACCCGAGCCGCTCTTCTGGACGGCACGATCGATGCGATCCTCAATCAGGACGCCGGGCACGAGGTGCGCAGCGCCATTCGCGTCCTCAAGGCGAAGGCGGACGGGCTTGCCGTCATCGACGGCCAGGAGCGTATCCGCCTCGACATATTCCTGAAAGACAATCTGCCGTAACGGCAAGGGAGAAACACATGTATCTGGGTCTCGATCTCGGAACCTCCGGCGTGAAAGCAATGCTGATCGACGGCGGTCAGAGGATCATCGGTTCGGCCAACGGGGCGCTCGATGTCTCGCGTCCGCATTCGGGTTGGTCGGAGCAGGAGCCGTCGCACTGGATTCGCGCGACCGAAGAGGCAGTTGCCGGTTTGAAGGCGAAGCATCCCAGGGAACTCGCTGCCGTCAAGGGCATCGGTCTTTCCGGCCAGATGCACGGAGCGACGCTGCTCGATGCCGACGACAAGGTGCTGCGTCCTTGCATCCTCTGGAACGATACGCGCAGCCACGTTGAAGCGGCGGCACTCGATGCCGATCCGAAATTCCGCCAGCTGACCGGCAATATCGTTTTCCCCGGCTTCACCGCGCCGAAGCTCGCCTGGGTCGCCAAGCACGAGCCTGAGATTTTCGCCAAGGTCGCCAAGGTGCTGCTGCCGAAGGACTACCTGCGCCTCTGGCTGACCGGTGAGCACATCTCCGAGATGTCGGATTCGGCTGGCACCGCCTGGCTGGACACCGGCAAGCGCAAATGGTCATCCGATCTTCTGGCCGCAACCGGCCTCGATGAAAGGCAGATGCCGACGCTCATCGAAGGCACCGAGCAAGGCGGCGAGCTGCGTTCCGAGCTCGCCTCCAAATGGGGCATCTCGGGCGTTGCAGTCGTCGCCGGCGGGGCTGGCGACAATGCGGCGTCGGCCTGCGGCATGGGGACGGTCAGCCATGGTGCGGCCTTCGTCTCGCTTGGGACCTCGGGCGTTCTTTTTGCGGCAAACGGCGCCTATCTGCCGAAGCCGGAAAGTGCCGTGCATGCCTTCTGCCACGCGCTGCCCAACACCTGGCACCAGATGGGTGTCATTCTTTCCGCCACGGATGCGCTGAACTGGCATTCCGATGTGACGGGCAAATCGCCGGCGGAGCTGACCTCCGAACTCGGCGAGACGCTTAAGGCGCCCTCGGGCGTCACCTTCCTGCCCTATCTCTCCGGCGAGCGCACGCCTCACAACGATGCAGTCATCCGCGGTGCCTTCATCGGCCTCGCGCATGAAAGCAGCCGCGTCGTACTGTCCCAGGCGGTGCTTGAAGGCGTGTCGTTCGCGATCCGCGACAATCTCGAGGCGCTGCGTTCGGCCGGCACCGACATCAGTCGCGTCACGGCCATCGGCGGCGGCTCGCGCTCGCGCTACTGGCTGGCCTCGATCGCGACGGCGCTCGGCGTTCCTGTCGATCTGCCTGCCGATGGCGATTTCGGCGCGGCCTTCGGTGCTGCCCGCCTCGGCCTGATCGCCGCCACCGGTGCAGACCCGGTTGCCGTTTGCACACCGCCGGAAACGGACGGCACGATCGAGCCGGACAAGGCTTTGAGCGGTGCCTACGAGGATGCCTACAGGCGCTACCGCGCGCTTTATCCGGCGATCAAGTCGCTGGGAGCTGTGCACTAAGATCGCGGGCATGGAACTTCAGGCTGCCCCCTCACCCTACCCTCTCCCCGAGGGGAGAGGGGGCGCCCGCAGCGTTTGCACCTGAAGGAGTCGCAAGCGTTGCCGTACGTCTCTTCTCCCCATTGGGGAGAAGGTGCCGGCAGGCGGATGAGGGGGCTGCCCCAGGCGAAAACAAGAGATCAGAACCGCTTCGAATACCACCAAGGAGACAGATCATGAGCACCGGATTTTTCGGCGATACCCAGAAAGTAAAATACGAAGGCCCCGACAGCACCAACCCACTGGCCTTCCGTTACTACCAGCCTGACGAAATCGTCATGGGCAAGCGCATGGAAGATCATCTGCGCTTTGCCGTGGCCTACTGGCACACCTTTACCTGGCCGGGCGGCGATCCCTTCGGCGGTCAGACCTTCCTGCGTCCGTGGTTCGAGGACACGATGAAGGCTGCGAAGCTGAAGGCGGATGTCGCCTTCGAATTCTTCCAGTTGCTCGGTGCGCCCTACTACTGCTTCCACGACGCCGACGTGCGTCCGGAAGGCAAGAACTTCGCCGAGAACACCAAGAACCTCAACGAGATCGTCGACTACTTCGCCGAGAAGCAGGCCTCAACCGGCGTCAAGCTGCTTTGGGGCACGGCGAACCTCTTCTCCAACCGCCGCTTCATGTCGGGTGCCGCGACCAATCCGGATCCGGATGTCTTCGCGTTCTCCGCAGCAACCGTGAAGACCTGCATGGACGCCACGCAGAAGCTCGGCGGCGAGAACTACGTTCTCTGGGGCGGCCGCGAAGGCTACGAAACCCTGCTCAACACCGACCTGAAGCGCGAACTCGACCAGCTCGGTCGCTTCCTCAACCTCGTTGTCGAATACAAGCACAAGATCGGCTACAAGGGCACGATCCTGATAGAGCCGAAGCCGCAGGAGCCGACCAAACATCAGTACGACTACGACGTCGCGACGGTCTACGGCTTCCTGAAGAAGAACGGCCTCGAAAACGAAGTGAAGGTCAATATCGAGCAGGGCCATGCGATCCTCGCCGGCCACTCCTTCGAGCACGAGCTGGCGCTTGCCAACGCGCTCGGTATCTTCGGCTCGATCGACATGAACCGCAACGACTACCAGTCCGGTTGGGATACGGACCAGTTCCCGAACAACGTTCCTGAAATGGCGCTCGCCTACTACCACGTTCTGGCAGGCGGCGGCTTCAAGACGGGCGGAACCAATTTCGATTCGAAGCTGCGCCGTCAGTCGCTCGATCCGGCAGACCTGCTGATCGGCCACATCGGCGGCATGGATTGCTGCGCCCGCGGCCTCAAAGCCGCTGCCAAGATGATCGAGGACAAGGCGCTGTCGCAGCCGCTCGAAGATCGCTACGCAGGCTGGAACTCGGCCGATGCTCAGAAGCTGCTGCGCGGCGAGTATTCGCTCGAGCAGATCGCCGAATGGGTCGAAAGCAAGGACATCAACCCGCAGCCGAAGTCCGGCAAGCAGGAACTGCTGGAAAACGTTGTGAACCGTTACGTCTGATGCGGGTTTGACTTTTTGAGGAGAGAGCCGGGGAGCGAGAGCTTCCCGGCTTTCTTGTTTCCTGGCGTGGCGGCAAAGGGATGGCCTTCTATCATCGGTGGCCGCAATTGAGCCTTCAACACGTTTGCTCTTCAGCCAGATCCATCCGCAGCTTGATCTCACCGCCCGTCGTCCTCATAATCAGCGCTTCGTCCACCTCCGTGAAGGCGCCGACACCGAGTTGCGAACCACCAGATCGGGCCGAAGCAGAATTTCCGTTTCGGCGGGCTGGCCGTCCGACAGGAGCTCCAGCAGAAGCGCCATGGCCTGCTTGCCGATTGCCGTTCGCGGCTGGCGGATCGTCGTCAACGGGGGGGACATGAAGACGGCTTGCGGTACGTCGTCGAAGCCGGTCACCGAGAAATCGCGCGGGATGTCGTAGCCGCGGGCGTTGAGGCCGATCATCACGCCAATCGCGGTCTGGTCGTTAACGCACATGAAGGCGGTCGGCAGCGTGTCGCGCATGAAAAGCTGCTCGACGGCGTGGCGTCCGCTTTCAAGCGTTCCGTCGCCTTCAATCACGATGCGAAGATCCGGGGTCACACCGGCTCCATCCAGACCGTCGTCATAGCCCTGACGCCGTCGGCTATAGGCTAGTCTGGTGCGCGAATCGCCGATGAAGGCGATCTTGCGGTGGCCCTCGGCGAGCAACAGGTCCACCGCCTTGCGGGCGCCCTCGGTATCGTCCACGCCGACATAGGGGATGCCGCCGTTGAAGACCGGTTCGAAGACGCCGACGCTCGGCGGCAGCCTGGCCGTCATCGTCTGGTGGCCGAAGGGCAGGATGCCGGTGAAAAGGATCAGCCCCGCCGCTTGGTTTGAATTCAGAAATTTGAGATATTCAAGGCCACGCTGGGCGTCGTTCTGCGTGTGGCCGATGAGGATGCCGTAGCCATGGGCGCGAGCCTCGTTCTCAAGGCCGACCAGAATGTTGGAGAAATTGGGGTCGCCGATGTCGGGTGCCACGACCAGAATCATGTTGGACCGGCCAAGCCGCAGGCTGCGCGCCATGGCGTTGGTCGTGTATCCGGTAATGGCGATTGCCTGGTTCACCTTGAGCCGCGTGGAATTTGCGACCTTCTCCGGCGTGTGGATCGCCCGGGAGACCGTCGCGATGGAAACCTCGGCGATTCTGGCGACGTCTTCGATTGTGGCGGGTGCGGAATTCGACACTGCGTTCTGCCTTGGGGCTGCATTCGCGGCGACACTACACAGACTGAGCGATACGTCAAAGGCTGACGGCGACAGATCTGTGTAAAGCACGATGTAAACCTTTACATCGCGTATGTAAAGGTTTACATAGGTGCTTAAGCGGCCGGGAGCCCGCAGGGAGGAAATCATGAGTGTGGAGACTGTCGAGGCAGCGCCCGTGGTGTTGTCCGCGAGGCGCATATGCAAATCCTTCAGTGGGGTGCAGGTTCTCTTCAGCGTCAACTTCGATCTCCGTGCGGGTGAAATCCATGCGCTGATGGGTGAGAACGGCGCCGGAAAATCGACGCTGGTCAAGGTCATGTCCGGCTTCGAGGAGCCGACGTCCGGCGAGATCCTGCTCGACGGCAAGCCGGTGACGCTGCCCCCCAACGGTGCGGCCGAGGCACTCGGCATCGTCATCATCCACCAGGAATTCAATCTCGCAGAACATCTGACCGTCACCGAGAGCCTGTTTCTCGGCCGCGAGGTCACCCGTTTCGGCATGCTGGACCGCAAGTACATGCGCGCGGAAACCCGCAAGGCGCTCGATCTGCTCGGTTCGCATGTCGACGAGAACGCATTGATCAGCACGCTTTCCATCGCCGACAAGCAGATGGTGGAAATCGCCAAGGCGATCAGCCGCGATGCGCGCGTCGTCTTCATGGATGAGCCGACGGCGGTGCTGTCACGCGAGGAAACCAATTTTCTGTTCAAGCAGGTCCGCAAGCTTCGCGACAAGGGCACGAGCTTCGTGTTCGTGTCACACAAGCTGGACGAGGTCATGGAGCTGACCGACCGGATCACGGTGCTGAGGGACGGTCAGTGGGTCAAAACGTCGCCCACAGCGATCCTCGACGGGGAATCGATCGCGCAGCTGATGGTCGGTCGCGAGCTTTCCAGCCTTTATCCGACCAAGGTCGAGCCCGACGTCGACGAAGAGGTCGTGCTCCGTGTCGATGGCGTTTCGACGGGCTACGTCCAGGACGCCAGCTTCGAGCTTCGCAAGGGAGAGATCATCGGGTTTTCGGGCATGATCGGGTCCGGCCGGACCGAGCTGATGGAAGCGATTGCTGGCCTGCGGGCGCGTACATCGGGCGAGATCAGCATCAAGGGTGAAGCGATCCCCGCCGGTGATGCGCATGCCGCCAATCGCAGCGGGCTCGCCTACATGACCAAGGACCGCAAGTCGAAAGGTCTTCTGCTCGGCTCGGGCATGATGGCCAATCTGACCCTGCAGTCGCTCGGGCAGCATTCGTATCACGGCTATCTCAACCCCAGGAGCGAAGCGGCCGCCTTGGCAAAGGCAACTCGTCGCTTCGATATCCGAGTTCGCGACAGCAATATTGTGGCCGGCCGCATGTCGGGTGGGAACCAGCAGAAGCTGCTTCTTGCCAAGGTCATGGAGACCGAACCTGACATCATCATCATCGACGAACCGACACGCGGTATCGATGTCGGCACGAAGCAGCAGATCTATCATTTCATCTCGGCGCTGGCCCGCGACGGCCGGTCGATCATCGTCGTCTCATCCGAAATGCCGGAGGTCATAGGCCTTTGTACGAGGGTGGCCGTGATGCGTGAGGGGCGTATCGTTGGCGTGCTGGAGGGAGACGAGATCTCCGAGCAGGAGATCATGCGCTATGCGGCGGGCCTGAAGAAGAAGGCCGCCTGACGCAGGCCGCACAAATAGCAAACAGCCGCCGATCAGGCGGCAGGAGACACAAAATGCCCAGCAGGGATGGGACGGGAGGTTGGTTTTGGAGATGAGTGTGAACGAGGAGACCAGGGAGATCAGACGGCGCTCCTGGCGGGATATCGACCTCAGGGCAGTCGCGCCCTTTGCAGCGCTCGCCCTGTTGCTCGTCGTCGGCGCGTTGGTGAACCCGAATTTCATCGGTATCACCAACCTTGCCAATGTCGCCACGCGCAGCGCGTTCATCGCCATCATCGCGGTCGGTGCAACCTTCGTGATTTCGTCCGGTGACCTTGATCTTTCGGTCGGTTCGATGGTGGCCTTCGTCGCCAGCCTGATGATCCTGCTGATGAATTCCGGGATCGTTGCCAATCCCGTGTTGATGCTTGTCGTTGCGGTGGTCTTCACGGTCGTTGCCGGCGCGCTCTGCGGCCTGGCCAACGGCCTGATCACGACGCTCGGCAAGATCGAGCCGTTTATCGCGACGCTCGGTACCATGGGCATATATCGCGGTCTCACGACCTGGCTGTCGCAGGGCGGCGCAATCACGCTGCGGTCGCCCGAACAGCAGGCGCTTTACCGTCCGGTCTATTTCGGTTCCATTGCCGGCATTCCCGTACCGATCGTGGTAATCCTCGCGGTCACGGCCGTTGCCGCTTTCATCCTCTATCGTACCCGCTATGGCCGGCATGTCGTGGCCGTCGGTTCGAACCGCGATGTGGCGCGCTATTCCGGCATCGCGGTCAACCGCGTTCGTACCATCGCTTTCGTCATCCAGGGGCTCTGCGTCGCCATTGCTGTTCTGCTTTACGTGCCGCGCCTCGGCTCGACCTCTGCAACGACCGGCATTCTGTGGGAGCTCCAGGCAATCACCGCCGTCGTCGTCGGCGGAACGGCGCTCAAGGGCGGTGCCGGCCGGGTATGGGGCACGATCTGCGGCGCCTTCATTCTCGAACTCGTCGGCAACATCATGCTGCTGTCGAATTTCATCAGCGAGTATCTGATCGGCGCCATCCAGGGCTCGATCATCATCATCGCCATGCTCGTGCAGCGGTCGCTGGCACGCAGATAAGGAATTGATTGGGTCAACGGGGCGCCCGGTCGGAAGTCTGCAAGCCCCGAAGTTCGTTGGGAGGAGAATAAACATGCGTAAGACAATGTATGGCTTGGCGGTTGCGGCGGCCTTGCTCGCCGGCGTCGCCCACGCCGAAGACAAGAAAGTGACGATCGGCGTTTCCATTCCGGCAGCCGACCACGGCTGGACCTCGGGCGTGGTGTTCCATGCCGAGCGGGTTGCCAAGCTTTTGATGGCCGAGCATCCTGGCCTCAACGTCATCGTCAAGACATCGCCTGATGCGGCGAGCCAGGCGAATGCGGTGCAGGACCTTGCAACGCAGGGCATGGACGCTCTCGTCATCCTGCCGTCCGATCCGGATCCGCTTGTCAACGCCATCAAGGAAGTGAAGAGCAAGGGCACCTTCGTCGCACTCGTCGACCGCGCACCAAGCGCGAACGACGATTCCGTCCGGGATATCTACATCGCCGGAAATAACCCCGCGCTCGGCGAAGTCGCTGGCAAGTACATCAAGGACACCACCCCTGATGCACAGGTCGTCGTCATCCGCGGTCTGCCGATCCCGATCGATCAGCAGCGCCAAGATGGCTTCGACAAGGGTATCGCCGGCTCAAACGTCAAGGTCCTCGACCGCCAGTTCGGCAACTGGAACCGCGACGATGCCTTCAAGGTGATGCAGGACTACCTGACCAAGTACCCGAAGATCGATGTAGTTTGGTGCCAGGATGACGACATGGCCGTGGGTGTGCTGCAGGCGATCGAGCAGGCGAAGCGTACCGACATCCAATATGTCGTCGCCGGCGCCGGCTCCAAGGACATGGTCAAGAAGGTCATGGACGGCGACAAGCTGATCCCCGTAGACGTTCTCTATCCGCCGGCGATGGTTGGCACGGCAATGGAACTGACCGCTGCTTCGCTCTACGATCAGGTTCCGGTTCGCGGCACCTATATCCTTGACGCGACGCTGGTGACGAAGGACAACGCGAAGGACTTCTACTTCCCGGATTCTCCGTTCTGATCCTTGCGAGGATTGAGGCGCTCATCCGAAGGGGTGGGCGCCTTTCCCGATGACTATTGCGGTAGACCGGCGCTTGCGAGGTCGGCGGTGAACTGCTCGACGAAAGCCTCGGTCATGGTGGCGTTGTCACCGAAATAAAACTCGCGCCGCGCCGCAGCGAGGTTCATTCCCGGGCGGAAACGATGAAGCGTTCCGATTGCTTCCCTTGCCTCGTCGACTTTGCCCTGCCGTCCAAGAACCGCCACCAGAATCATCGCCGGCCAGAAGGTTACGTTCGGGGAACGCAGCGATGCGCGCGCGGCCTGGGCAGCGTCCGCCATATTGCCCAGCTGATAATGGGCGATCGCAAGCATATTGTAGAAAGTCCACAAATGCGGATCACGGGGACTGAGGCGAAAGGCTTCCTTGATTTCCGGCATTCCCTCCTCGGGCCGCTGGATGTAGCACAGAGCCTGACCGAGCGCGAAATGCGCCTGGGCGAAACTGTGGTCCAATTCTATCGCATTGCGAAGATGGGCAATTCCGGCCGCGGTCGCGCCGTCAAGCGCAAGCGCCCGGCCAAGCGCCAGATGTGCCGCCGGCTCTTTCTGGTCGAGCGCGATCGCACGCTCGGCAAGATCGATCGCCTCGCATATGCGTCCGGCGCGGTCATCGATGGAGCCATACCAGCCGAGCTGGATATGCACATAGGCAAGGCGCGCCAGCGCCAGCGCAAACGTCGGATCAATGCGGATTGCCTGTTCGAACAGCTCCTTGGATGTATTGAGCTCGTCGAGCGTGAATTTATAGAGGTGCCAGAGGCCCTTGAGGTAGATCTCCCACGCGGTCATGTCGACTGCCGAACGTCCGCGAAGGGCAGCGAATTCGATGGTGCCGAGTTCCGGTTCGATCGTCCCGGTAATCTCGGAAGCGATTTCGTCCTGAACGTCGAAAATGTCAGCGAGCGTGCGGTCGTAGCGCTCCGCCCAGAGCAGCGTTCCGTCGCTGCCGTTGAGCAGCTGAGCCGTGATCCGGATCTTGGTGTTCGACCGTCGAACGCTGCCTTCCAGCACGTATTTCACGCCGAGCTCTTCAGCGACCCTGCGGGCATCCATTGCGCGTCCCTTATAGCTGAAGGACGAGTTGCGCGCGGCCACGAGCAGCCACCGGCAGCGCGCAAGCGTTGCGATCAGCTCGTCGGTAAATCCGTCCGAAAAGTGTTCCTGCCCTTCCACGCTCGACATGTTGGCGAACGGCAGGACCGCAATCGAGGGTCGCTTCTGGATCGGCAATGGAGCGGCAGTGGGCACCTCGGGGACGGTCTCGTCCTGTCCGGCCGGCGACCAACGCCAAACACGCACGGGATGATCGATGTTCTTGAGCCTGCGGTTGCCAAAGTCGGTTGCCCTGAAGTCCAGTTGGGAGCTGACCTGATCGCAAACCTGTTGCGAGACGCAGATCCCGCCCGGCGGAGCCAGCCCCTGCAACCGAGCGGCGACGTTGACCCCGTCGCCGTAGATGTCGTCGTCTTCGGCCAGGATGTCGTCGAGGTGGATGCCGATGCGCCAAAGCATCCGGCGCTCCGTGGCGACGCCCTCGTTGCGCAGGACGATTGCGTTCTGGATCTCCATCGCGCAGCTCAGGGCATCCACAACGCTGGCGAACTCCGCAAGCGTCCCGTCGCCGATGAATTTCACGACATGCCCGTTGTTGCGCGTGATCGCGGGAACGATGATCTCGGAGTTGCGCGCCTTCAACGTCGCGAATGTCCCTGCTTCATCGAGGCCCATCAGCCGGGAGAAGCCGACAACATCGGCATCCAAGATTGCTGCCAGTCGCCGCGTCATCCGCCAACCTCCTGGTCCGAAGAGGATATCACGGGACGAGGGGAAGTTCCATCAAACGAACCTGTGTGCCGTCTCGACCACGGCATGGGGCGGCTCGCCGCTGGCCGATGGAGGCAAGAAATGCGGTACGTACGTCTTGCGGGCGAGGGCATGCCGTGATTAAGTCCGGACCTTCGATTTTCGCCCACTGGGCAAATCTGCCGTCCAGCTGGAATCGGCTTGCGGACGGCAAACTAAGTGGTAGAACTCTACCAGAAACGTTTACGGTCAATGTTCAGGGAGGAATCTGACATGAAAACGATCAAAGGCCCCGGCTTGTTCCTCGGGCAGTTTGCGGGCGATGCTGCACCTTTCAACTCGTGGGATTCGATTACCAAATGGGCCGCCGACATCGGTTACAAGGGCGTGCAGGTTCCTACCTGGGCGAGCCAGCTGATCGATCTTAAGAAGGCTGCGTCTTCCAAGGATTATTGCGACGAGTTTGCCGGCAAGGCGCGTGAAAACGGCGTCGAGATCACAGAGCTTTCGACCCATCTGCAGGGGCAGCTGGTTGCCGTTCATCCGGCCTATGACGAAGCTTTCGACGGCTTTGCCGCACCCGAAGTGCGTGGAAACCCGAAGGCCCGTCAGGAATGGGCGGTCGAGCAGGTGAAGATGGCACTGACAGCCTCCAAGCACCTCGGTATCAAGGCCCATGCGACCTTCTCGGGCGCGCTTGCCTGGCCGTTCATCTATCCGTGGCCGCAGCGCCCGGCCGGTCTTGTCGAGACCGCCTTCGACGAGCTTGCTCGTCGCTGGAAGCCGATCCTCGATCACGCCGATGCCAACGGCGTCGACGTGTGCTATGAGATCCATCCCGGCGAAGACCTGCATGACGGCATCACCTTCGAGATGTTCCTCGAGCGTGTCGGCAATCATCCGCGCGCCAACATGCTCTACGATCCGTCGCACTATGTCCTGCAATGCCTCGACTATCTCGACAACATCGACATCTACAAAGACCGCATCAAGATGTTCCACGTCAAGGATGCCGAGTTCAATCCGACGGGACGTCAGGGCGTCTACGGCGGTTATCAGGGCTGGGTCGAACGTGCCGGCCGCTTCCGGTCGCTCGGCGATGGCCAGGTCGATTTCGGTGCGGTGTTCTCGAAAATGACGGCCAACAATTTCGACGGCTGGGCCGTGGTCGAA
This sequence comes from Rhizobium sp. P1_C7, assembly GCF_056406295.1. Classification (NCBI taxonomy): domain Bacteria; kingdom Pseudomonadati; phylum Pseudomonadota; class Alphaproteobacteria; order Hyphomicrobiales; family Rhizobiaceae; genus Rhizobium; species Rhizobium sp. P1_C7. The sequence goes on along the minus strand of NZ_JBFUAL010000008.1, from coordinate 168,377 downwards.
TGGGAATGCGCGCTGAAGCATCCGGAAGACGGTGCCCGCGAGGGCGCCGAGTTCGTCAAGGCGCACATCATCCGCGTCACCGAGAAGGCGTTCGACGACTTCGCCGGCAGCGGCACGGACCAGGCGGCGAACAGACGGATGCTCGGGCTTTAAAGACAAGACCCCTCCCCAACCCTCCCCACAAGGGGGAGGGACGTGGCTGCGGCGCTGCCGCGAGTCTTCTCCCCCGCGGGGGAGATGCCCGGCAGGGCAGAGGGGAGATATCTCGAGCTATCAGATTTTCAGGAGGAACCAATGGCAATCGAAGCATCATCGGAACATACGCGCGAGCCGCGCATCCGCCTCGGCATGGTCGGCGGCGGCGCCGGCGCCTTCATCGGTGCGGTGCACCGTATCGCCGCCCGCATCGACGACCAGTATGAACTCATTGCGGGCGCGCTGTCGTCCACGCCTGAGAAGGCGATGGCATCGGGCCGCGATCTCGGTCTCGACCCGTCACGCACCTATTCCAGCTATCGCGAGATGGCGATCCGCGAAGCAAAGCTGAAGAACGGCATCGAGGCGGTCTCGATCGTCACGCCGAACCATGTGCACTACGACGCTGCCAAGGAATTCTTGCGCCGCGGCATCCATGTCATCTGCGATAAGCCGCTGACGTCGAACCTGGCGGACGCCAAGAAGCTGAAGAAGGTGGCCGACGAGAGCGGCGCGCTCTTCATCCTGACGCACAACTACACGGGCTACCCTATGGTCCGTCAGGCGCGCGAGATGATCGCCAGCGGCGAACTCGGCGATATCCGCATCGTGCAGGCCGAGTATCCGCAGGACTGGTTGACGGAAGCGGTTGAACAGAGCGGCGCCAAGCAGGCCGTCTGGCGCACCGACCCGGCTCAGTCGGGCGCGGGCGGTTCGACAGGCGACATCGGCACGCATGCCTACAACCTCGCCTCCTTCGTTTCCGGTCTCGAACTCGACAGCCTTGCTGCCGATCTCGACAGCTTCGTCGAGGGCCGCCGTCTCGACGACAACGCTCACGTCATGCTGCGCTTCAAGGCGAAGGGCAGCGAGAAGCCGGCCAAGGGCATGCTCTGGTGCAGCCAGGTGGCGCCCGGTCACGAGAACGGCTTGAAGGTGCGAGTCTACGGCACCAAGGGCGGTCTCGAATGGGTGCAGGCGGATCCGAACTATCTCTGGTACACGCCGTTTGGCGAGTCGAAGCGCCTGATCACTCGCAACGGTGCAGGCTCCGGGCCGGCTGCGGCCCGCGTCTCGCGCATTCCGTCGGGTCACCCCGAAGGATATCTCGAAGCGTTCGCCACGATCTATACGGAAGCCGCTCATGCCATCAACGCCCACAAAAAGGGCAAGGCTGTCGACAAGGACGTGGTCTATCCGACAGTCGACGACGGCGTAAAGGGCGTGGCATTCGTTGACGCCTGTGTTGCGTCTTCGAAGAAGAACGGCGCCTGGGTCAAAGTCTAGGCCTCAATCGGCTTTGGCACGCTCCGTCTGACTTGCCAATTGTCTCGAAATGGATCCTCGCCTCAAGAGGCGAGGATGACGGAGTGATCGCACTTGTTCATTCACCCGCGCATGCGCGGGGTGCTTTGCTGTGACGAGCGAGGGGTGAGGGAGGTCGTGGGGGGGGGCGCAGCAGACTGCCACCATTTTGCGCAGGGTTGGCTGTCGGGGTACGATCTGAACAGTTCCACACCGATCTGCAACGTTGCAGTTTTGTCATGGACTCTCTGTACTTTGCGATCCGTCTTGGCTAAACCGCCGCCAAAATGGTCAATCCACAACTTCAAGGACGGGATTCCAGATGATCGCTCCGAAGACTCTCGCCGCCCGCTTTCCGGGCGATTTCACCTTTGGCGTCGCAACGGCCGCCTTCCAGATCGAGGGTGCCAGCAAGGCCGATGGCCGAAAGCCGTCGATCTGGGATGCGTTCTGCAACATGCCGGGCCGCGTCTATGGCCGCCACAATGGCGACATCGCCTGCGACCACTACAATCGTCTCGATCAGGACCTCGACCTCGTCGCATCGATGGGTGTCGACGCCTATCGCTTCTCGATCGCCTGGCCGCGCATCATTCCCGACGGAACGGGTCCGGTGAACGAACGTGGGCTGGACTTCTACGATCGTCTGGTCGACGGATGCAAGGCGCGGGGCATCAAGACGTACGCCACGCTCTACCACTGGGACCTGCCGCTGACGCTGATGGGCGAGGGTGGCTGGACCGCCCGCTCGACGGCCCATGCCTACCAGCGCTACGCCAAGACCGTGATGGCGCGCCTCGGCGACCGTCTCGACAGCGTCGCGACCTTCAACGAGCCGTGGTGCATCGTCTGGCTCAGCCACCTCTACGGCATTCACGCCCCGGGCGAGCGCAACATGCAGGCAGCGCTCCATGCTATGCACTACATGAATCTTGCCCATGGCCTCGGGGTCGAAGCGATCCGTTCTGAAGCGCCAAACGTGCCCGTCGGCCTGGTGCTCAATGCTTCGTCGGTCATTCCGGGATCGGATAGCGCTGCCGACCGGGCGGCTGGCGAACGCGCGCACCAGTTCCACAATGGTGCCTTCTTCGATCCTGTGTTCAAGGGCGAGTATCCGAAGGAGTTCCTGGCCGCGCTGGGCGAGCGCATGCCGATCGTCGAGGATGGCGACTTGGCGATCATCAATCAGAAGCTCGACTGGTGGGGCCTCAACTATTACACGCCCCTGCGCGTTGCCGACGATCCCGCAAAGACCGGAGACTTCCCCTGGACGATCGAAGCGCCGCGGGCCAGCGACGTAAAGACCGACATCGGCTGGGAGGTCTATGCACCTGGTCTGAAGAACGTTGTCGAGGATCTCTATCGCCGCTACGAACTGCCGGAATGCTACATCACAGAGAACGGCGCCTGCTACAACATGGACGTTGTCAATGGTGAGGTGGACGACCAGCCGCGTCTCGATTACTACAGCGATCACCTCACAGTTGTCGCCGACCTGATCAAGGACGGCTATCCGATGCGCGGCTACTTTGCCTGGAGTCTGATGGACAATTTCGAATGGGCGGAGGGCTACAAGATGCGCTTCGGCCTCGTTCACGTCGACTACGATACGCAGGTACGCACCGTCAAGAAAAGCGGCAAATGGTATGCCGACCTTGCGACGCAGTTCCCGAAGGGCAATCACAAGCGCGCCTGAGGGCGCGACCGATGGCGCGAATCGTCGTCGTGCTTTAAACCGGGCTCATGGATCGGAAACCCCTCTTCCTCTATGCGCTCTGTGGCAGCCAGCGAAAGGCCTCGACCAATCGCCAGCTGCTCGAAGCTCTCAGGGATCATGCGCCCGAGGGTGTAAGCATTGAAATTTGTGAGTTGATCGGCGACCTGCCGATCTTTAATCCGGACCTGGAGGGCGAGAATACACCCGCGATCGTCAGCCGGTTCGCCGCAAGCGTCCGCGCTGCCGACGGGATCGTCGTCGCTTGCCCGGAATATGCGCACGGGTTGCCGGGCGGGCTCAAAAACGCGCTTGATTGGTTGGTCTCTGGGGACGAAGTTCCCTTCAAACCCGTCATGATTGCCCACGCCTCGCATCGCGGCGGCATTGTGCTGGAGCAATTGACCGAGGTGTTGAGGACCATGTCCCTTTCTCTCGTCCCGGCTGCATTTTTGCGTGTCGGTCTGCTCGGCAAAACCGACAGCGCGCGGGCGGCCTGCCTCCGCGAATGCTCTGAAAAGGGCATCTTGACCGCGGCACTTACAAGTTTCTGCGATGCAATCGATCACACCAAGCGCTGAGCGCTTCGGCGATTGCTATTCAACACATTGAAGCACAAGCGTTTCCCTCGATATGCATATGATAAAAAAACGTTGAATGGTGACCCGTCGTAGCACCGCCTTAACCGTTTTTTGAGTGTTGCCGGCCAGTATTTCCCGACTGGGGAGAATGCATGGCGTCGATTTTCAGCATGAAAAGACGAGTTTTAAGTGCCGGCCGTCACACAACCGTGACGGGCGTGTTGTTTTCCTTTGCCATCGTCGTGGCCGTTGTCACCACGATGGTCCTGAACGCTTTGGATCACGTGGCCCAGAAATCCAATGTGCTGGATGACGAGCGCTCGCGGGAGACGATGTCGGGCGCCTTGCAGACCTTCGTTGCGCAGCTCGCAGCCACGCTCAACGATTATGCGGCCTGGGACGATGCCGCCGCCAACGTCTACGCCGAGGACGGCCTGTCTTGGACCATTTCGAACTACGGCGAGATGTCCGTCAACAGTTCGCTCTTCGACATGGCGATCGTGGTCGGCGACGACCGGAAGCCGATCACGGCCTATCGCGACGGCAAGCCGATGGACGGTTCGCTCGATGACTTTTTTGCCCCGTCGCTCTGGACGCTCTTTGACAAAGTGAAGGCGGCGGGCCCGCGGGATACGCCGGAGGCAAGCGGCTTCGTGGCAACGAAATCCGGTATCGCCGTCGTCGGCGTGGCACTCGTGCGTGAAAAGTCAGGCGCCCTCGACGTCCCGCCCAACCGCCATCGGTATCTGATATTTGCCCGGCATCTCAATGCCCACAGGATCGAGGAGCTTGGGACGACCTATGTGATCGCCGGCCTGAGGAAGGTCGCGCCCGATTTTGCCGCGGGCTACTCCGTTAACATCGAAGATGCACAGGGCAAATCCCTTGGAAAACTCATCTGGACGCCGCGAGCGCCCGGCGACATCGGATACAGCGAGGTGCGGCCGAAGGTCGTACAAGCCCTCTGCCTGGTCGGGCTGTTCTTCTTCGTCCTTCTCATCATCGGCTGGATGGCGGGTCGCCGACTGAAGGCCGAGGAGGTCAACGCGCGCGCGGACGCGCTTCGCGACCGATTGAGCGGTCTTTTGAACCGGGATGGGCTGCGGCAAGCTGTGGACGCCTTGGTCGCAACCGCGGCGCAGACGCAGCAGAATGTGCAGGTTCTCTATCTCGATCTCGATGGCTTCAAGGAGGTGAACGATGCCTACGGACATGGCACGGGTGACCAGTTGATCCGGGCCGTGGCGGCAGGCCTCAAGGTCCTCATTCCCCATGGCGCAGTGCTGGCGCGCATCGGTGGCGACGAATTCGCGATCGCCTTTGCCTCGAAAGACGCGGAGGCCGCCGCGCTGCAGCTCTCCGAACATATCCTCGACTTCCTTGCCGAGCCGCTGGAAATCGGCCGTCGCGTCGTGGTAATTGGCGCAAGCATCGGGATAGCGGTGTCACCCGGCGGCACCGTCGAACGCGAAGAACTGGTGCGCCGCGCCGATCTGGCGATGTATAAGGCCAAGGAGGCCGGCCGCGCTCGCATGACGCTCTACGATCCGGCCATGGACGCGGATCGTGAGGAGCGCAACGCCCTTGAGTTGGACCTGCGCATGGCAATAGAAGGCGGCGACCTGACGCTTGCCTACCAGCCGCTGATCGATGCTGCGAGCCATGAAATGACGGGCGTCGAGGCGCTGGTGCGCTGGAACCGCCCCGGACATGGGCCGGTATCGCCGGAGGTCTTCATTCCCGTCGCCGAAACGAGCGGGCTGATCGAGGCACTCGGCCTCTTCGTGCTGCGAAAGGCGTGCGAAACTGCCAAGCAATGGCCGGAGCTGCGCATTTCAGTCAACGTGTCGCCCGGCCAGTTCCGCAATCCCGCCTTCACCGACTATGTCCGCTACGTGCTGCGGCAGACCGATATCGAGGCAAAGCGCGTTACGCTTGAGGTCACCGAAGGATACATGATCCAGAATCCCCAGCGTACGCGCCAGTCGATCGAGCGGTTGAAGACGCTTGGCGTCGCCATTGCGCTCGACGATTTCGGCTCGGGCTTCTCATCCATCGGCTATCTGCGCCAGTTCGGCTTCGACCGCATCAAGATCGATCGTTCGCTGGTGATGCAGATTCAGGAAAGCGACAGCCAGCGCGAGATGCTGCAGGCAACGGTCGCGCTGGCGCGTTCGCTGGATATTCCGGTGACAGCCGAAGGCATCGAAACCGAAGAGCAGGCCATCATCGTCCGGCTTTTCGGTTGCGACACCCTGCAAGGCTATTTCTTCGGCAGGCCGATGCCGGCCGAACAGATCACCGAAAGGCTGCTTGAAACGCGCGCCCGCAAAAGGAACAGGCATCGCACGAACGCCGCCTAGGCTAAATCAGGATGAGGCGAAAACCGCGCGCACCTTTCGCCATCCCCTTCTACGTCCCGATATGTTTCTGCCCGCGCTGCTTGGCGAGCGCTATCTGATGCTGGCGCTGGCGATAGCGCAACCGGTCGTCTTCACTGCGCGTGTCGTAGCAGTGGCTGCAGGAAACGCCTTCCTCGTAGTAGGGGGAGGTAATCTCTTCAGCGGTGATCGGGTTGCGGCAAGCGTGGCAGAGCTTGTGCTCGCCTTCCTTCAGCCCGTGCTCCACCGAAACCCGCTCGTCGAAGACGAAGCAGGCGCCATCCCAGAGGCTTTCGTCCTGCGGCACCTCCTCAAGGTACTTCAAGATGCCGCCCTTGAGGTGATAGACCTCGTCGAAGCCCTGATCCTTCATGAAGGCGGTCGCCTTTTCGCAGCGGATTCCGCCGGTGCAGTACATGGCGATCTTCGGCTTGTTGTGCAGGCCGGTGTTCTGGCGCACCCATTCGGGAAATTCGCGGAACGTCTTCGTCTGCGGGTCGAGCGCGCCACGGAAGGTGCCGATCGCCGTTTCATAGTCGTTGCGGGTATCGATGACGATCGTATCGGGATCTGAGATCAGTGCATTCCAGTCCTGCGGCGCGACATATGTGCCGACCACCTTGTTGGGGTCGATGTTATCGACGCCCATGGTGACGATCTCTTTCTTGAGCTTCACCTTCATGCGCAGGAACGGCATCCGCGATGCGCGGCTTTCCTTGTGCTCCAGGCTCGCAAACTCGGGCTGATCGCGCAGATGGGCAAGCACCGCCCTGACGCCGTCGTCGGGGCCGCCGATGGTGCCGTTGATGCCTTCGTGGGCGAGCAGGAGCGTGCCCTTGACGCCGTTCTTCTCGCACAGCGCCTGCAGCGGCTCACGCAAGCTCTCGAACCGCGGCACGGAGACGAAATGATAAAGGGCCGCGACGAGGAATGGGCTCGCCACGGACGTCGGTTGGTTCACAGGGTCTGTCATGCGGCTGGAAATACAGGTTTCAGCGCGCAAGCGCAATCGTCGTGCATTCGACGATAGTCAGGCGCCGTAGGCGATCCAGAGCAGTTCGATGCGGCTTGCTTCGTCCTGCGCATTGTCGCCGAAAATATCCTCGGCGGCATCAAGGGCGGCTTGCCGGTCCTGCTGTTGATGGAAAATGATGGCGTATAGCAGATGAGCGAGATCATCGGCATTGTCGAAATGGTGATGCTCGGTTTCCACGAGGTCGCAGAGCAATTCGAGATCGTAGACGCGGCCGAGCAGGTCGATCAAGTGGCTCACGACGTCGTGTTTTGCAGCCATCGCGGCGGGCCAGAGCGGGCTGAGAAGCTTGTGAAAGGCTCGATAGTCCTGGGTCCGCTTGCGCAGCGTGTGAAATGCTTCCGACGATACTCTTGCCTGACACACACCAAGCGCTTTGCGTGCCTTGCGGATCGTATCGCTCCAGCCTCTCGCCATCAACCGTCCGTGCTTTTTGTGGCCTCCGGCGAAATGGATTTCGCCGGAGGCGTTGATTGCGGCCTTCAGCGCCACGATCGTTTCAGGCACCATTGCTTCGACATCGGTGTGGGCGGCGGCAATCTGATCGCGTCGAGCGGCGAGTACCGCGACGATGCGGCCAATTGCCTCAGCCTCGTCGGCATCGCGCGCGCGGTCTTGCAGATAGGTTGCCGTCTCCACCAGTGCCGCGGCGTCGCGGAGGGTCGAGAGTGATGCCGCAATATCGCGCAGGCGCGCGTTCTCCCGCGCGTAGAATTTTGGCATTTCCCTTGAAGCGAGACGGTAGAGCGAGCGGACGCGCTTCAGCCGCTTGCGGGCCTCGTGGATGGCGTCATCAAGACCCTGCGGCCGTTCATCGAGAATCTTTATCGCGTGACGCAGCTGGCGCCGCGCGGCCTTGTGATACTGAACCGTGAAGGCGCGGTCAGGCCGTATGCTGAAGGGCATGCCGGTCGCGCTCGAATTCCGTTGCTAGCGCCTGATTCGAGTAACGAAAATCGCCGGTTACCTCGCGGCCCAGCCATGCCGGCAGTTCGGGCTTGTCGCTTTCCGACCGCATTTCGACTTCGGCGATCACCAGTCCGCCGTGCCGGCCCGAAAACACGTCGACTTCCCAAACGAAACCTTCGTGCGGGACACGGTAGCGCGTCTTTTCGATCACCACGCCGATCGCATCGTCGAGAAGCTGCTCGGCATCCGCAACCGGGATATCGTATTCGAATTCTTCCCGGGTGATGCTGCTGCGGCCGATTTTGATCGTCAGCCGAGCCTTCTTGTCGTCGAGCACACGGACGCGGACGGAGCGATCATCCATCGACGCGATATAACCCTGCCGCAGGATGGATTTTCCTTCGGCTCCGGCGCGCCAGCCATCGTTGCGTACCAGGAATTTTCGCTCGATCTCTTTCGCCATGTCTGGTGTACCTTCTGTGACGATTGTAACACGCTAGCGCAATTCTTTCGACGTTGATACCCATTCCATTCCAAACATGGCTTCGGTCTCGACAAAGTCTACCCTTGGCGTTATTCGGAACTCGGATTTCAATCGTTTAGAAGGAAACATCGGCTATGGGCGAGAAGACAGAAAAGCTCCTTTCAATCCTGAAACTTCAGCCTGTCGTTCCGGTTCTCGTCGTCGACGACGTCAAGTCGGCCGTGCTTTTGTCGCGCGCGCTCGTTGCCGGCGGCCTCAGAGCGATCGAAATCACCATGCGCACGCCGGCCGCCCTCGATGCCGTTCGCGCCGTGGCGGATGAAGTCGAAGGCGCCGAAGTCGGTGCGGGGACGATCCTCAACGTCGCTCATTGGGAAGCTGCGGTTGCGGCGGGCTCCAAATTCATCGTCAGCCCCGGCACGACGCAAGAGCTGCTCGACGCTGCACGAGCTTCCACCGTACCCCTTCTGCCGGGTGCCGCCACGGCGAGCGAAGTGATGGCGTTGCGCGAAGAGGGCTACCGGGTTCTCAAGTTCTTTCCGGCTGAGCAGGCAGGGGGCGCCGCCTATCTCAAGGCGCTTTCCTCGCCGCTTGCCGGCACGCTCTTCTGCCCGACCGGCAGCATCTCGCTGAACAACGCCCGCGACTACCTGTCGCTGCCGAACGTTGTCTGCGTCGGCGGCTCGTGGGTCGCTCCCAAGGAATTGATCGCTGCGGGCGACTGGGCCGGGATCACCAAGCTTGCTGCAGAGGCCGCTGCGCTGAAGGCCTGAGGCTTGTCGTTTGCCATCCGCTGCATACGGGCGGCTTGCCGCCCGTAGTTGTATTTGCGCTATCGCTTCCTATCTCCCTTTAGCTTTTAAAGACAGGGAGACGATGAGGAATGTTCGACGCGAAGAAGCTTCTTGAGCAGTTTCTGGGCTCGCAGGTGCCGGGCGTGGGCGGCAGCGTCCGCGACCGGGCCGGCGGTGTGGTCCAGATGGCAAAGGATAATCCCTGGAAGACCGGCGCGCTCGCTACCGCGATCCTCGGTACGAAGACGGGACGCGATATCGCCGGAAATGCGCTGGCCATCGGCGGCCTTGCTGCGATTGCGGGCCTCGGATACCAGGCCTACAAGAACTATCAGGCCGGCCAAGCGCCCGCCCAGGCACCCGTCACGCCTGCAGATGCTCCGGCCACGACGCACGCAGTTCTGCCGCCACCGTCCGATTCCGGATTCGGCGCTGCATCCCCCGCCCAAAGCAACGAATTCGTCCTGGTGCTGATCCGGTCAATGATTGCCGCCGCCAAGGCTGATGGCCATATCGACGACGCAGAGCGGGCGCTGATCTTCGACAAGATCAAGGCTGCCGACATCAGCGGCGAAGCGGCGGCTTTCGAACGTGAACTTACGCAGCCGACCGATCTGGATGCACTAATTGCCGCGGCGGTCACCGAAGAGCAGCGTGTCGAGCTCTACACAGCCTCGCGGCTGACGATCGATCCGGATTCGCGGGCCGAGCGCGGTTATCTTGATCTGCTTGCCGGGCGCCTCAGGCTTCCTGATGCGCTGGTCGATCATATCGACGCCACCGTGTCTTCCGCTAAGATCAGCCTTTGAGTGTGACGAGCGGGCCGGTTGCCTTTCGCGGGCAGCTGGCCTAAGGCCATCTCCTCATCGAGAGGAGTGCATGGCATGGCTGATCTGAAATCCGAAAGTCGTTCGCAGGCAATTGCCGCGGCCGTCATCCTCGTTTGCGCCGGCCTCGTCATCTACTTCATGCCGGCGATCGTTCTCTGGATCGGAAATTATTCCCCTTGGCTCGCAACGGCTGTCGGCATCTGCCTGGTGATGGCCTTTTTTGTCGTCTTCTGGTTGCGGGCGCGGTATCAGCGGAGCAAGGGGCGCTAGGTTCTGATGCTCGGCGTCTCTGCGGCTCCCCTCATCCGCTTGCCGCCACCTTCTCCCCGCCGGGGAGAAGGGTTTCGTGGCGGCATCCCGATCGGATCTCTCCTTTCTCCGCAGCCGGCAGAAAGCAGTGCGAAGGGTCGGATATGGGGGTGGCGGCATGACACAGCCAAAACGGTAGAGCTGCCTAACCTTGCAAGGAGGCGCCGAGCAGCAGGGAACCCATCGTAATAACCAGCACGGCACCGAGGATCTCGATCGCGTTGCCGATCCAGACCGAGGCCCTGGAGCCGCGGCCGGCGAGCCGCATGGCGGTGCCCTTGGCCGTGACGGCAAGAGTTGCGAGGATGGCGACCGTGATGGCCGTGCCCAGCGACATGGCGAAGACCGAGAGGATGCCGCCGAGATAGAGGCCGTTCAGCATCGAGAAGGTCAGCACCAGCAGTGCGCCCGAGCAGGGGCGAAGGCCAACCGCGACGATGGCCGACCAGGCCTCGCGGATGCTGAACGTCTCCGCTCCGAGCATGGTCGGATCTGGCATGTGCGACTGGCCGCAGGTCTCGCAGGACATGCCCGAAATGAACCGGTGCCCCGCCTGAAGCGCCTGCGTTTCGCCGAAGGCGTGGGTGTTCTTGCGGGCGTCGGCATCCTGCCAGTCGAGCATCATGCTGACGGGGCCGGCCGATATTGCCACCACATCGCGGCGTAGCATGCCTGTCATCATCGGGCGAAGCTTGCGGACGAGGAGCCAGATGCCGAAGAGGATGACCACCACGAAGCTGGCGATCTCCATCGCCTGCGTTGCAGCCGTCAGCGTTATGCCGGTGCCGCGCAACGCCACCCAGGCTACGCCGACGAGCAAGATCGCGACGATCCCCTGAACAAAGGCGGAGACGAAGGAGATCGCGACGCCGCGCTTCAACTCGATTTCGTTGGCTATCATGTAGGATGAAATCACCGCCTTGCCGTGACCGGGACCGGCGGCGTGGAAGATGCCATAGGCAAAGGAAAGCCCGATGAGCGCCGCAAGCTGCCGCGGATCCTCGCGCATGGCTTTCAGCGCGCCGGTCAAAGCGCGGTAGAAGGACTGCTGTTCGGCGTTGACGTAGAGCAGAAGCGGAGCGAGTGGGCCGCCGGTTGGTTGAAAACTCGGCTCCGAGCTGCCGATGCCGAGCGGCGATTGCGCATGTGCGGCGACAATGCCTGCCACAAGCGTCAGGGCGACAGTCCACAGGATCGGCCGAAGACGGTGCTTCAGCATGTCACGTCCAGTCTTGTGGCAAACAGCTTGGACATGTTGGTGCCGGTCGGATCGTTGAAGAAGGCATCCGTCAGCGACTGCTTGTTTTCGGCGATCACCTGGTCGGCGTCCGGCCGGACGACTTGATGCTTGCAGCTCTTCAGGGCGTCGCCGACCAGGACGAGCTCTTTGTCGGTCGGGAAGTCGATGGATGTGTAGAGTGTGGGATCGTAGACGCCGAAGGTCAGGCGTCCTTTGAGCGGCATCGTTTCCGCGGGCTTGACGGCAAAGAACATCAGAAGCTGTCCCTGCTTGTAGTCGACGTGGATGATATCGGGCTTCTGAACCTTGATGTTCTTCCCGTCGATCGTGAGATTCATGTAGTAGTCGTAGTCCACCAGCGAATCCCGCACCGTCTTGCCGACCTCGGCAAGCTCGTTCGGGTCCAGCTTCAGGTCGGTGTTCTTGTCGAAGTCCATGACGACGGAGGAGGAAAAGACCTCGTCGAAGCGCCAGACGTTTCGCAGCTCCGAAATGGTGCCGTCATCGCCGGCGACGACTTCCAGCCGAGCCTCGACGAAGACATGCGGATGCGCGAAGGCAGCGGCAGGCAGGAGCGACAGCAGCGACGCCGTCAGGAGGGTTGATTTTCTCATACGTCCGGTTACCGCGCGATCCCGTTGTTCAGTTTGATTCCTAGCAGAAATTGGGACGGAATTGGGACCGGCCCCCTGCGACAAACCTGTCAGGGATGCTTCTTGAACCAGTTGTGAAGATAGTCGACGAAAATGCGCACTTTGGCAGGCAGGTAGCGGCGGTGCGGGTAAACGGCATAGATGCCGCGATCTGTTGGCATGTAGTCGTTGAACAGCGTTACCAGCTCGCCGCTCTCGATCGGCTTACGGGCGATGAAGTCGGGGATGAAAGCGATGCCGATACCGGCCAGAGCCGCGCGCAAGGTCGCGTGCGGACTGTTGACCTCCAGCGGACCTGAGACTGCGACCGCAAAGGAGGTATTGTCCGGATTGTGGAAGCGGATGCTCCCCTGGGTGCGCGAATTCGTATCGACAACGAACGGCACGTTGGAAATATCCGAGGGATGCTGGATGTTGGGATAGCGCTCCAGGAACTCCGGCGTCGCGCAGAGATGGATGCGAAAATCCGAGATCTTGCGGGCGATCATGCCTGAATCCTCAAGCTTGGTGACCCGCACCGCGACATCGAAGCCTTCCTCTATCAGGTCTACGAACCGGTCGTCGGCGGCGATCTCCAGCGACAGATCCGGGTTCTCCTTGGCGAAATCGATCAGCGACTGGCCGACGTCGGCATCGACGAAGGTACGCGGCACCGAGACTTTCAACCTGCCCTTCAGCTGAGCGTTGTTCTCGCGTACGAGATCTGCGAGGTTGTCGATCTCTTTCAGGATGTCGGAAGCGGTGCGATAATAGGTATGGCCGGCCTCGGTCATGGAGAATTGGCGGGTGGTGCGGTTGAGCAGCAGAGCGCCCAATTCGTCCTCCAACTCGCGCACATACTTGGACAGCAATGCCTTGGAGCGGCCGGTGCGCCGCGCCGCGGCTGAAAAACCTTCCGCTTCAACGACATCGATGAAGGCCCGAATGCGGGTCAAGGTATCCATGGCTGTCCTCCGTTGTTGAGGAATATTGAACAAAATAAGCACCGTTGTTCAATTTATTTTTTTATGGGAGGGGCAAAAAAAATCTTGATTATGACGTCGAATATTCTTATCTCGACATCAGCCCAAAGTCGCACGTGCCCATGGGTGTCCGCCGAACCCTCGAATTGGTGAGGAAATCGGTAAGGTACCTGGAATTAACCCCTCCAGTCGCTATTCCGGCCAACCGGAAAATGCGAGGACGCCTGAAGCAACGACGGTGCGGGCCTTTTTGTTCTCTCCCTGCTTTCCATCAGCGGGGGTTACTGAAGAGGCACACCTTCATTGCCGGAAGTGCGGTAGGGAACTCCCTCCAATCCATGGCAGACAAAGCCGGATTGATGTCGCTTTCGCGGCGTTGATCCATCATTCGCGCTATCAAGCGCTTGCAAAGGTTCCGGGGTCTCCACCGGCTGGTTCCTGCGCAAGTGGTTGGTTGCCCTTTGTCCTCCGGTGTTTCCGGAGCTCTGGAATTGGAAGAGGGATTGATATGACCACTCAGCGCATCCGCGACTTTCTCGCAACCCGACGTCCCGATGGTCCCTGCCTCGTGGTCGACCTCGACGTCGTGCGCGACAACTTCTCCGCCTTCCGGCATGCGATGCCGGACAGCGCGATCTACTATGCCGTCAAGGCAAACCCGGCTCCGGAAGTCCTGAAGCTGCTCGCCGACATGGGTTCCAACTTCGATTGCGCGTCCGTCGCCGAAATCGAAATGGCGCTCAATGCCGGCGCTACCGCCGCCCGTATTTCCTACGGCAACACGATCAAGAAGGAACGCGACGTCGCCCGTGCGCATGCGCTCGGCGTCAGCCTTTTTGCGGTCGACAGCCACGAGGAAGTCGAGAAGATCTCGCGCGCCGCTCCCGGTGCCCGCGTGTTCTGCCGCGTTCTCACCGATGGCGAAGGCGCCGAATGGCCGCTGTCGCGCAAGTTCGGCTGCGTGCCGCAGATGGCTGTCGACGTTCTTGTCTATGCTCATCAGCTCGGTCTGGAATCCTACGGCGTGTCCTTCCATGTCGGCTCGCAGATGACCAAGGTGGATGCCTGGGATTCGGCTCTTGCCGATGCCAAGCGCGTCTTCGTTCAGTTGGCCAAGCAGGGCATCCACCTGCAGATGGTCAATATGGGAGGCGGCTTCCCGACCAAGTACCTGCGTGACGTTCCGTCGGCCGAGGCTTACGGTCGTGCGATCTACCAGAGCCTTCGCGATCACTTTGGCAACCAGATTCCGAAGACGATCATCGAACCGGGCCGTGGCATGGTCGGCAATGCGGGCGTCATCAAGACGGAAGTCGTGCTGATCTCGAAGAAGTCTGACAACGATGCTGCCCGCTGGGTGTTCCTCGACATCGGAAAGTTCGGCGGTCTCGCCGAGACGATGGACGAAGCCATTCGTTACCCGATCCGCACGACGCGCGACGGCGACGAGATGGAGCCCTGCGTCATTGCCGGCCCGACCTGCGATTCGGCCGACGTGCTCTACGAAAAGAACCTCTATCCACTGCCGATCTCCCTTTCGATCGGCGACGAGATCCTGATCGAAGGTACCGGCGCCTACACGACCACCTATTCGGCGGTCGCGTTCAACGGCTTCGAGCCGCTGAAGGCCTACATCATCTAATTAGCGCCGGCCCCGTAACCAGCCGGGGCGGCACCCTCACAATTTCCATTCACCGCCGCTAATAACGGTTTTGGGTACGGGAGGCCACGATGGCCGCTGTTCTTGATTCTGTCCGCGCATTCTTTGCGCCCTCTGTCTTCACCATCGACGCCGAAAATCCCGGCGACGTCGTGGCGCGCGAAGCGCTGCTTGATCGCGCCATGGGTCCTCACCGCCGCAGCAAGTCGTCGGAAAAGATCCGCCGCAGCCGCATTCCGGCGGAAGGCTTGGCGATTGTTGCGCGCGACCAGGACGGCCATGTGATCGGCACGGTGCGTCTCTGGAACGTCGAAGCCGGCGTCAATGCCGAGGGCACGCCGATCAATGCGCTGCTGCTCGGGCCGCTGGCCGTCGATGCTGTCTATGAAGGCAAGGGTGTCGGTTCGGCGCTCATGCGTGCGGCGATCCTTGAAGCGAAGAACCGCGGCCACGGTGCCATCCTGCTTGTCGGCGATGCGCCGTATTACGAGCGCTTCGGCTTCTTCGGAGAGAAGGCCCGGCACCTTGTCATGCCCGGTCCGTTCGAACGTTCGCGCTTTCTTGCGCTCGAGCTAACCGAAGGCTGGCTTGACGGCGCAGCCGGCATGATCGTCCCGTCGGGACGGATGCTGACCAGCGCGCCGATCCGCAGGGCCGCCTGAGCGACCGAGCCTGTCCCGGGCGGGGAAGGCATTTTGTGGCATCCCATCGTGGGAAACCAGATCTCAGGGGCGCCGGAAGAGCCGGCGGGTAATCCCTTATAGGTTGAACAGGCTGCGTACCTCTTGGCGTTTCCGGCTACTTGACGACGCTTGCGTCAACGAGCTGGGTTCCGGCGGTCTGAACGACATTTTCAGGTATGGCGGCAATGAAAAACATCGTGAAAGCATAGACTGCGAAGATCGTCGCTGCCCCTGTGGCTTTTAGAATCATCAATGCACTCCTATTCTCAGGAGCTTAATGTGGGCTCAAAAACTGGCTTTCCCAAGAGTTTTCTGAACGCCAGATGAACAAAAAACTGTGAGAGTAAATATTAACGATATTTTAGCAACACCTCAGCCACGACCCTCCGGCGACGAATTTCATGGTTTGTTCTGCTGATATTGCAACAAATTCAATCACGTAGCTATTTTTTTGTGCAATCTTTTTCCTCCCCCTGCGTGAGTTCCTCTATGATTGGATGGTCATCGGACAGGGAGCCGGGTTCATGAACCCGTACGCCTACCGTTCATATTTCGGCGCACGATGACGGTCGCAGAAGATGAATCAGATGCTGTCAGGCTGGATGAGTGACCGGGGGAACCAGGTCGGCAGACGCTCCTGCCGGACTGGAGACGCCGGAACATCGAATGTGATCGGGCGGGCCGAACAGCATGACGCCCAATGCCTATAGCAGTACCGCCTGCCTGTTCCCACTGCTGCAGACTGCCACGGAGGCTTTTCCGGCGCGGCTTTTCGTGCTGGCGAGGGAGAGGCCCGCCCGACGCCCCGACCGACAGACCTTTAAAATCTTAGAGGTGCTCCCAATAAAATTGCAAACGTCCCCGCATATAACAGCACCACTTCATCTCGGGGATTTCGATGATTCTGGATCTGCGGACGATCTACGTCGTTTCTGCAATGACATGCTTCGTGCTGGGGAGCGTTCACCTCGCGGCCTTTTACACTGGGCGTTTTGGACGTTGGCCCGCTTGGTGGGGGGCGAGCAATTTGCTGGTCGGCATCGGATCTTTCTTCGTCTCCCTGCGCGGGACGGTTCCTTCTTTCGTTTCATTCGATGCCGGTAACGTCACAACGATCGCCGGCTACCTCCTGATGTTCTTCGCCGTTCGAATCTTTGCTGACCGGCCGGTCGACAAACGCTATTGCGGGCTTGCCATTTGCTCCATCAGCCTGTTCGTTCTGATCTTCACGATTGATCCGACGGCGGTGTCCGCGCGGGTTTTCTATGTTTCCGTCGTTTGCTGCCTCTGCGATCTTGCAATCCTTCGAGAAGGGGTCGGCATCTTCAGGCGCGAAAAACTCTTCTCGGCCGGTGTCCTTGCCTGGCTCTACTTGCCGACAGCGGCAATCTTTCTCGTTCGAGGTCTTCTTGCGGCTACAGGGGATATTGCCGGGCCGAATCCTTTTGGAAGCAGCCTAGCGCACGGCTGGATGGCGGCGACCGCGGTGGTCTTCATCGCGCTGCGCAGCATGGTTATTGTGCTCATGGCGGCCGAGCGCAGCAGGAACAGACTTGTCGAGATAGCGCATCACGATCCGCTGACTGGCGTGCTGAACCGGGGTGGCCTGATGCAGCATCTTCCCTTGTCAAAGGTGCAATCGCTCGCGTTGCTGGCCATAGACATCGATCATTTCAAGCAGCTGAACGACCGGCATGGCCATGTTGTCGGCGATGACATACTTCGGCTCTTCGCCCAGGTCGCTCAGGCTGCACTGCGCGCTGGCGATCTCCTGTCCCGGCAGGGCGGCGACGAGTTCCTCGCGGTGCTGAAGGATGTCCCGGAGGATGGCGCCGTGGTCGTGGCCGAACGCCTAAGGCTGGCTTTCTCGGCTGCCGCTTCGCACGTGCCGGGGCTGGCAATGTCCCCCACACTCAGCATCGGCGTTGCAACAAGCAGGCAGTCAGATGTCGATTTCGAGCGGCTCCTAAGTCAAGCGGATGAGGCGCTCTATTCCTCAAAACGCCAGGGCAGGGACCGGGTCGAAGCGTTCGTGGAGCAGGAACACGCTGCCTGAGGGCTCAAACCCATTGTTGTGACAGAGACTCAAACGTCGCGAGTCCGTGTCAGGGCGTTGTTTCCTGCAGCTCAGATATTCTGATCCATGGTTTCCGCCGGGATTTCGTCGGCGCGGTGGATACGCACGACTTCCGCCGGCACTCCCGCGACCGTGCAGTGGGCCGGAACCGTCTTCACCACGACGCTGCCGGCAGCGACCTTGCTGTAGGCGCCGATCTCGATATTGCCGAGGATCTTGGCGCCGGCGCCAATCATGACCCCGCGACGGATTTTTGGATGCCGGTCACCGGTTTCCTTTCCGGTGCCGCCAAGTGTGACGTTCTGGAGGATGGAGACGTCGTCCTCGATGACCGCTGTTTCACCAATGACGATGCCGGAACCATGGTCGAGCATGATGCCGGAGCCGATGCGGGCCGCCGGGTGGATATCCGGGCCGAATGCCAGGGAGGCAAGATTGGCGAGCCAGCTTGCCATTTCCACGCGGCCGGCATTCCACAGCGCATGTGCGATGCGGTGAATCTGCAGCGCGTGAAAGCCCTTTAGGTTCAGCAGCGCATGCAGGTATGTGGTGCAGGCCGGATCGCGCTGCCGGACCGCCATCAGATCGGCTTCGACACTCGCCAGAATGTCCAGCGTCAGGGTACCGGCCAGCAGATCGATGAGGGCCGACGTTTCGACCTGAGCCACGGAAAGCCGCGAGGCGAGCACGCGCGCGACGATAACAGCATTATTTTCAGCGTCGATGATTTGCGATTGCAGGAGGTGCCGCAGGACGGGCTCGCGCTCGGCCAGTGCGGTTGCCTCCGTACCGATCGCCACCCACGCCGAGGGATCGTTGGCAATGGCAGGGATGATCTCGGCGAGGGCGTTTCCGGTCTGCGGCATGTCTTTTTCCTACGCTGCGATGTCGACGACGCCGCAATCGCCCGCTTCCGAAGCGAAGGCAAGCAGCTTTCCGTCCTTGTTCCAGCTCATCGACGTGATAGCGCCCTTGCCGGGGCGGCGAAGCAGGGCTTCCTTGTTGTCCGCGAGCCGAACCGCCAGGATCATGCCATCGATGAAGCCGATGGCAAGGATATCCTCGGCCGGGTGGAACTTTACGGATGTCGCCATGATGTTGGCGCGGGTGCCGAGCTCGAGCGGCGCCTTGCCCATCGGGCCGTCCTTGCCCTGGAACGGCCAGACGATGGCAGCGGGGGCGCCCGATGAGGCGAGCCATTTGCCCTTTGCGGACCAGGAGAGCGATTTCACCTTGGCGGGGTAGCCGGTCATGCGCATGTGGCGGGCTTCAGCGCCTGGCTTGGCATCCAGCTTCCAGCCGTGCAGGGCATTCTCCTGCATGGTGGTGACCAGAAAATTGCCGTCCGGCGAGAAGGTGACGCCGGTGTGGGCGCCTTTCCATTCGAGATCGACGGGCTTTGCAGCGGTGCCGACCCAATGCATGGAGACGCCGTTGTAGCGCGCAGCGGCAATTCGCAGTCCCTTGGGTGCAAAGGCGAGACCCTCGACTGTGCGCTCCTCGGTGAATTCCTTGGTCGTGCCGTCGGACAGGCGCACGAAGCTGCTCTTGCCGAAGGAGTAGGCGATGGCACCCTGCGGGCCGGCTGCGACCTGCGAGATCCATTTGCGCGGTGCGCTGGCAAGCTCGGTGACGCCGGCGTCCGCCGATATGCGCAGCACCTTGCCGTCTTCGCCGCCCGAAATCAGGCCGTCGCCATAGGGGTCGCGGATGCAGGTGATCATGCCCTGGTGGGCTTCGGAGACCTTTTCGCCGCCGTCCAGCCGATGAAAGCTGCCGCTGGCGTTCGCGAAGAAGGGGATATCACCTAGAAATTCGACGGCCAGAATATGGCCGTCGAGATCAAACGGGGCAACTGTTGGCATCAGGCGGCTGCCTCGCACGCCTTGAAGGAGGCTTCCAGCTTTTCGCGGTCAAGTTCGCGGCCGATGAAGACGAGACGGGTCTCGCGCTTCTCGCCATCTTTCCAAGGGCGCTGGTGATCGCCCTCGACGATCATGTGCACGCCCTGAACGACATAGCGCTCGGCGTCGTCCTTGAAGGCGATGATACCCTTCAGGCGCAGGATGTTCGGCCCTTGCGTCTGGGTGATCTTCTGGATCCAGGGGAAGAAACGCTCAGGGTTCATTTCGCCGCCGCGAAGCGATACCGACTGGACCGTCACGTCATGGATCGGCGACACGGCGCCGTGGTGGTGATGCTCATGCCCGTGATCATGATCGTGGTCATGATGATCGTGCCCGTGGTCGTGACCGTCCGCATGATGATGGTGGTCGTGGCCATGGTCGTGATCGCAATCCGGACCGCAGACGTGGTCGTCATGGTCATGATCGAGGAAATGGGGGTCGTTTTCCAGTGCACGCTCGAGATTGAAGGCGCCCTGATCGAGCACGCGCGCGAGATCGACGCCGGAACGGCTGGTCTTGTAGACGCGGGCCGACGGGTTGATGGCGCGAACGATATCCTCGATTTGCGCCAGCTCTTCCGGCGACACGAGATCGATCTTGTTGATCAGCACGACGTCGGCAAAGGCGATCTGGTCTTCCGCCTCGCGGCTGTCCTTGAGGCGCAGCGGCAGATGCTTTGCATCCACCAAGGCCACGACAGCGTCGAGCTCGGTCTTGGCCCGCACGTCGTCGTCCATGAAGAAGGTCTGGGCGACCGGCACAGGATCGGCAAGGCCCGTCGTTTCGACGATGATTCCGTCGAAGCGGCCTGGGCGGCGCATCAGGCCCTCGACGACCCGGATCAGGTCGCCGCGCACGGTGCAACAGACGCAGCCGTTGTTCATCTCGTAGATCTCTTCGTCGGACTCGACGATGAGGTCGTTGTCGATGCCGATCTCGCCGAACTCGTTGACGATCACAGCATACTTCTTGCCGTGGTTTTCCGACAGGATGCGGTTGAGCAAGGTCGTCTTGCCGGCGCCGAGGTAGCCGGTGAGAACGGTAACGGGAATTGGCTTTGGCTGCGTGGAGATTGCGTCGGTCATGAGAACCTCGAAAGATGGGGGCTCGCCCAAAGCCGGAGGCCAAGGGCTCAGAAATTTCGTCGGTTTCATATAAGGAGTTGAGCGCGGCAGTTCAAAGGGTTTTGTATGTTATAAGATCACATTACCTGGGTGATGCGGCTATACGAGTTGCGAGGCATCAAACGCATCCACATCCTGTAGCAGCTCCACCAGGCCTTTCACCGCGTGCGCGATCAGCGCTTCGCCCTTTTCCGCAGTCGCTGCGGCGGCGTTGCCGGCGACGCCCTGGGTGCTGAGGTCTGACATCCTCCAGCCGAAAGCATGCGGGCCATAGGCGCGCAGATGCTGGAAGCGGGCGGCAAATTCGGTCTGGCGCGAAGGGAAATTTGCAGCCCTGGTCATGTCGACCTTGTCTGGATCGAGTGCCAGCATCACTGACGTTTCGATGTCGCCGCCGTGGATGTCGATTGACTTTTCCTCCGGCGGGATGATGCCCGGGGGAATGCCGAAGCGGCTCCAGCTGGTGGCGACGGCCAGCATGTCGAAGCGGACGCGAGCCTCGGTGGCAACGATCGTCATCAGCGGCGAATTGCCCCCGTGGGCATTGAGCATGACGAATTTGCGGATGCCCTCTGCGAACAGTTGCTCCGCGATCCCTAGCCAGCGATCGATTGCCTCGTCGTAGCTCAGGGTTTGCGTGCCCGCCACATCCATATGTTCGATTGAGTAGCCGACGGGCTCGGTCGGCAGAAACGTCGCCGGCAGTCCGGCTGGCAGCGCCGTCTTGAGCCGGGCAACGATGCCTTCGGCGATCAGCGTGTCCGTGTCGAAGGGCAGGTGAGGGCCGTGCTGTTCGTGCGCGCCAAGCGGAAGGACGGCGATCCAGCGCCTGCGGTCATCGGCCGAAAGGTTCGGATCGTTATCCTCGAAGTCGAGTGTAGGCGCGATCATCCGGCTAAGGCCCCTTGTTTATGACGAGATCATGCGCAATGTCATAGCGCAGCGCTTTCAAGGCTTAAAGATCAAAGGGATGGCGATGGGCAAGAAGCACAAGGACGGCAAGAAGCAGAAGTCCAAGAAGAAGGACCAGACCGAGTATACGGTCGCCGATCTTTCGCCGGCTCTCACCCAGGCTGCGCGCTCCATGCGCACCGTTCTGTCCCGCAATCTGCTCGATAGCGGACTTTACGCCGGCCAGGACGGCGTCATCCTGTCTCTTGCCGAGAGCGACGGCATGACAGCCGGTGGACTGGCGCAGAAGCTCGGCGTCAAGGCGCCGACGATGACGCGCACGATCGGCCGTATGGAAGCCCAGGGCTTTCTGGAGCGCAAGGCGGACGCAGACGATGCGCGGCTCACCAAGGTTTACTTGACGGCCCTTGGCCGCGGCAGCGTAAAGGCCATCGAAATGGGATCGGCCGTATGTGACGCGCTTGCCACGCAGGAGTTCTCGGAGAAGGAAATCCGCAATCTCGTTCGAATGCTCAAGGCGATCGATGCCAACCTGCAGACGGAAGCCATTGCGCTGGATGAACCGGATGAAATCTGACAGATTTGTGAAATTACGAATTGCCTCCCCCGATTTAATCTTTTAATTAAACATTTTAAGAGCGCTTGGCTTTTCCTATGGCCGAGGCGCCCAAGAAAAACCCGCGCGTTGCCTGGGGAGGACACGTGGCTCAAAAGATCAAGCTGTCGACGATTGCCGAAACGCTCGGCATTTCCACTGCAACCGTATCTCTTGCCTTACGCGACAGTCCGCTGGTCGCAGGCACGACGCGAGACAAGATCAAAGAGCAGGCGCGGGCGCTCGGCTATATCTACAACAGGCGCGCCGCCAGCCTTCGTACCTCGCGTTCCGGCATCATCGGTGTGGTCGTGCACGACATCATGAACCCGTTCTACGGCGAGATCCTGAAAGCGATTGAGAGCGAGCTCGACCGCAGCCGCCATACCTTCATTCTCTCCAACCACTACGACTCGGTCGAAAAGCAACGCACCTTCATCGAGACGCTGCTGCAGCTCGGGGGCGACGGCGTGATCATGTCGCCCGCCATTGGTACGCCGCCGGAGGACATGCAGCTTGCCGAGGACAACGGCATGCCAGCGATCCTGGTTGCCCGTTCAATGGAAGGCTCCGCCCTGCCGACCTATCGCGGCGACGACAGCTACGGCATTTCGCTTGCCACCAACCACCTGATCGGCCTCGGCCATCGCTCCATCGCCATGATCGGGGGTACGGACCAGACCTCGACCGGCCGCGATCGCTACCAGGGCTATGTCAATGCGCTTCGCAAAGCGGAGATAGACGTCGATCCGGGCCTTCGCATTCCTGGCCCGCGCTCGATGCAGGGGGGCTTCGAGGCGGCGGTGCATTTCCTGTCTCTGCCGCAAAAGCCGACGGCGGCGGTCTGCTGGAACGATCTCGTGGCCATCGGGCTGATGAACGGGATTGCCCGCGCCGGCCTCGTGCCGGGCAGGGACATTTCCGTCACTGGCTATGACGATCTCGAGGAAGCCTCGATCTCCATGCCGGCCCTGACGACCGTGTGGAACGGCCAGGCAGAAGTCGGTCGGCTTGCCGCCCGCGCGCTTCTCGACCGCCTGGCGGGCAGTCACGAGCCTGACGGCATTCATCTCATCAAGCCCGAGATGCGTATCCGTCAATCGACCAGCCCGTATCGGGCCCGGACATAAATCAAAGAGGAAATGCCATGTCCCGCATCGCCGTTCTCGTCCCGGGGAATATACACGAGCGCGTTCTTGTGCGCCTGAAGCAGCGCTACGATGTCATCCAGGCGGACGCGCTGACGCTTGACGCCGAGACCGCTCAGCGCATTCGCGGCGTCGCTGTTTCCGGCACGCTCGGGGCCGCGGCGATCGACAGGCTTGCGAATGTCGAGCTGATTTCCAGTTTCGGCGTCGGCTATGACGGGGTCGATGCCAAGCATGCAGCCTCGAAGGGCGTCGTGGTGACCAATACGCCCGATGTCTTGAACGACGAGGTCGCGGATACGGCAATCGGTCTGCTTCTGAACACGGTCCGCGAATTTCCACGCGCCGAAAACTGGCTGCGAGACGGAAACTGGAAGCCGGGGCAGAACTATCCGTTGTCGCGGTTTTCGCTGAAGGGCAGACATGTCGGGCTGTACGGGCTTGGCCGTATCGGCCAGGAGATCGCCACCCGCCTCGAGCCGTTCAAGGTGAAGATCAGCTACCACACCCGTTCGCGCCGCGCCGATGCTCCCTACGACTACTATCCGACGTTGCAGGGTCTGGCGGAAGCCGTCGATACGATGATCGCCATCGTTCCGAAGACGCCGCAGACGCACAAGACGGTAAATGCCGAGATCCTGTCTGCGCTTGGTCCCGATGGCGTTTTTGTCAACGTCGGCCGCGGCTGGACGGTGGACGAGGACGCGCTTGCAGCAGCGTTGACGTCAGGCGCGCTCGGCGCCGCTGGTCTCGATGTCTTCTATGACGAACCAAACGTGCCGGCTGCCCTTTTGGCTATGCCAAATGCCGTTCTTTTGCCGCATCTTGCCTCCGGCTCCGTCCCGACGCGCAACGCGATGGCCGACCTGGTCGTGGACAATCTGATCGAGTGGTTCGACAACGGCAAGCCACTGACGCCGGTTCCGGAAACGCCCGCGAACTCATAAGATCCCAGAACGATCCTGCGGGCATGGCGGGCTTCGGCTCAGGCCACGACCTTCGACAGCAGCGACACGGACCTCTTGCCCGCATAATCCCGAACGGCGTCGCCGAATGCCGCGAAGATCTGATTCGACGGCTTGTCGGTCTCGGCCCAGTACTCGGGGTGCCATTGCACGCCGACGGCAAAGGCTTCGGCGTCGATGACGGAGACGGCTTCGATCGTGCCATCTTCCGCCACGGCCTCGATCTGCAGGCGCGGCGCCGTTTTCGCGATCGCCTGGCGATGCAGCGAGTTCACCTGAACCTCGCCGGGGCCGATGATGCGGGCGATGCAGGAGCCTTCCTTGACGAAGACGCTCTGGCGAATCGCATACATGCCGTCGCGGTCGACGTCGGCGGGCTTGCGGTGGTCCCAGATGCCCGGCTGTTCCTGGATTTCGCTGGCGAGCGTGCCGCCGAGCGCCACGTTCAGCTCCTGAATGCCGCGGCAGATGGCGAGCAGCGGTACGGCGCGGTCGATCGCACGGCGGATCAGGGGCAGCGTCGTCGAGTCGCGGGCAACGTCGAAGGGTCCGTCGGCATCTGTTGACTGCCTGCCGTAGAAAGACGGGTGGACGTTGCTCGCCGAACCGGACACGAGAACGCCATCCACCCGGTCGAGGATCGCATCGGTCTCATAACCTTCCTCGAAGGCAGGGATGATGAAAGCCATGACGCCGGCGGCATTCAACGCGGCGCGGACATACTGATGCTGAACGACATGCCAGCTGGCACCGTCGAAAATGCGGGTATCTGCAGGAACGGCGACGACAGGCTTCATTTTCACCCCGGGAAAAGATGGTATCGGCTATGTGAAAGACCAGAAAGGCTCCGAAGTCAACGTTTCGATGCAAGGTGGGTGCAATTGCGACGGCCAGCGGCACCTTCCCTGAAAGCGTCGCTAAGCTTCTGATTTGGATGGATATGCCCTTGTCTTCAAAATGGCGCCTTGATCTCCCAAGATTGAGAGGTAGACGCTTTTGCGTCAGCATGCTTAGTTCATTTTCATGCTGCGGGCAGGGATAAGGGTATGCCACGCAGCGCCATCTAATTGGAGGTTTTTGATGGATCGTCGTTCATTTATGAAGAAGGCAGGAACCGCCGGCGCCGGTGCGGTGGCTGCAACTGCGCTGGCGGCTCCCGCCATCGCACAGGAAAATCCGAAGATTTCGTGGCGCATGACGTCGTCGTTTCCGAAGAGCCTCGATACGATCTACGGTGGGGCGGAAGATATCGCCAAGCATATTGCTGCATCGACGGACGGCAATTTCACCATCCAGCCTTTTGCCGCCGGCGAAATCGTTCCCGGCCTGCAGGCGGCGGATGCCGTCAGCACGGGCACGGTCGAGGCGGCCCACACCTGCTCGTACTACTTCGTCGGCAAGGACCCGACCTACGCGATCGGCACCGCCATCCCGTTCGGTCTCAACGGACGTTTGACCAACGCGTGGTTCTATCAGGGCAATGGCAATAGCTTGATGAACGAGTTCTACGCGACACAGGGCATCTATGGCCTGCCGGCCGGCAATACCGGCGCCCAGATGGGCGGCTGGTTCCGCAAGGAGATCAATACGCTCGATGACCTGAAGGGCGTCAAGATGCGTATCGCTGGCCTCGCCGGCCAGGTGATCAGCAAGGTCGGCGTCATTCCGCAGCAGATCGCCGGCGGCGACATCTATCCGGCGCTGGAAAAGGGCACGATCGATGCATCCGAGTTCGTCGGCCCCTATGACGATCTGAAGCTCGGGCTGCACAAGGTTGCCAAGTACTACTACTATCCCGGCTGGTGGGAGGGTGGCCCGACAGTCCACGCCTTCTTCAATCTCGAAAAATGGAACAGCCTGCCGAAGCACTATCAGGCGGCACTCAACGATGCGTGTGCCTTTGCCAATACCAACATGCTGGCAAAGTACGACATCAAGAACCCGCCGGCGTTGAAGCAGCTGGTGGCGGAAGGTGCCACGTTGCGCCCATTCAGCCAGGAGATCATGGAGGCCTGCTTTCAGGCCGCACTTGGAATCTATGGCGAGATTTCAGCGTCGAACCCGTATTTCAAGAAGATCTACGAGGATCAGACCGCGTTCAAGCGCGACGCCTACCTCTGGATGCAGCTCGCGGAATACACCTTCGACACGTTCATGATGATCCAGCAGCGGGCAGGTAAGCTTTAAATGGGGCGGGCAGGGGCCTTTTGGGTCTGAATCCCCGGGGGCGCGCGCGGTCATGCCGCGTGGCCCTCACCTATGCTCTCCCAGTTGCCGGCTGGCGACGACACGTCGCAACCGTGCGGTAGATCCCTCCCCGCCGACGAGGAGGGCTGCCGGCAGGCGGACGAGGGAGTTTCTTTTTGGTCTATTGAAAAGCCACGGATTTTGTCCGTGGTTTTTTTGTCACTTGATCACCGGCGGCTGGCTTAGGTCGGTCGGCGGAGGCGCGGGCTTCGCCTGGTTTGGCAGGCCGTTCATCGGGGGCAAGGTGAGGCCGGGGACACCGGAGCCGCCGCCCGGTGCCATGGGCGGCAGCGACAGGCCGTTGCCTCCGAAGCCCGGCACTTCGATCTTGATCGAGTTCGGGTCGATCTGCGGACCTTTGTTGAGCCAATAGGTCACCGACTGCGGCCAGAAGATCACGATGGCGACGAGGATCAGCTGCATGCCCACCCAGGGAAGGGCTCCCATGTAGATGTCGGAGGTCTTCACATCGCGGCTGGCGATGGAGCGGAGGTAGAACAGCGCAAAACCGAAGGGCGGATGCATGAAGCTCGTCTGCATGTTCACGCAGATCAGCACGCCGAACCAGATGAGGTCGATGCCGAGGGCCGATGCGACCGGCGCCAGCATAGGGATGACGATGAAGGCGATCTCGAAGAAATCGAGGAAGAACGCCAATACGAAGATGAAGATGTTGGCGAAGATCAGGAAGCCGACCGGACCGCCGGGAATGCCCGAGAGCATGTGCTCGATCCAGCGCGAGCCGTCCATGCCCTGGAAGACAAGACTGAAGCAGGTCGAGCCGATGAGGATCATCACCACCATGGACGTGATGTGCGTGGTGGAGCGCATCGCCTCCCGTATCAGCGGCCAGGTGAGGCGGCGGTGCATGGCTGCAAGGATCATGGCACCGACTACGCCGAGCGCTCCGGCTTCCGTCGGCGTGGCGAGCCCCATGAAGATGGTGCCGAGCACGAGGAAGATCAGCACGATCGACGGTACCATGCCGGCCAGCACCTTGAGGATCAGCGCCCAGGTGAAATCGCCGCGGACTTCTTTCGGCAATGGCGGCATCGACTTTGGCTTCATGATCGACAGGATCAGGATGTAGCCCATGAAGATCGCCACCTGCAGGATCGAGGGGCCGATTGCGCCGAGATACATGTCGCCGACTGACTTGCCGAGCTGGTCGGCAAGGATGACGAGCACCAGTGAGGGGGGAATGACCTGCGTGATCGTCCCTGAGGCGGCGATCACGCCGGTGGCCAATCTTGGGCTGTAGCCGTAACGCAGCATGATCGGCAGCGAAATCACGCCCATGGTGATGACGGAGGCGGCAACCGTGCCGGTAATCGCGCCGAGCACGGCGCCGACGAGGATGACCGCATAAGCGAGGCCGCCGGGAATGCGGCCGAAGAGCTTACCCGTTCCTTCGAGCAGGTCCTCCGCCAGGCCGCAGCGCTCAAGGATGGCGCCCATGAAGGTGAAGAATGGAATGGCGAGCAGCAGGTCGTTGGACACGATGCCGAAGAAGCGCAGCGGCAGGGCCTGCAGGAAGGCTTCGCTGAAATGGCCTGTGGCGATGCCGATAATGGCGAAGAACAGGCCGACGGCCGCGAGCGAGAAGGCGACGGGAAAGCCGTAGAGCATGAAGACAACCATGCCCACGAACATTGCCGGCGGAATAATGCCGAAATCAAACAAAAGTGTTCCTCCCGGGTGGGCCTACTGAAGCGGCTTTTCGTATTTTGTGTCGATCTGGACGTGGCCGCTCAGGGCGGCGATCCGTTTGATCAGTTCCGAAATGCCTTGCAGGGTGAGGAGACCGAAGCCCAGCAGAAGGATGAGCTTGACTGGCCAGCGGATCAGGCCACCGGCGTTGGCCGATACTTCCTGCTGCTGAAACGATACCCAGAAGAAGGGCCAGCAGAGCCAGGTGAGGAAGATGCAGGCAGGAATCAGGAAGACGATGAGACCGATCGTGTCAATCCAGATCTTTGCCCTCTCCGACACCGCGCCGTAGATCAGGTCAACGCGCACATGCTCGTTCATGCGCAACGTGTGGGCAGCGCCAAGGACGACGACGAAGGCGAAGAGATACCACTGGATTTCCAGCCAGCCGTTGGAACTGTAGTTGAACGAGTAACGGATCAGCGCGTTGGCGGCGCTGATCAGGCAACAGGCGAGCACCAAGTATTCGGACAGCCTACCCACGAACTGACTGATCGAGTCGATCAGCCGGCTGACGGTCAAAAATGCCGGCATGCCTTTCCCCCTTTTTGTCGTGCCTTTTGCGGCACGCTCTCCCTTTAGTAGTGGTTTAGACTAGGGGTTTTCAAATTGGAAGGACAATGCCCCAATGTTAGAGTATGGTTTTATACGCCGGCGAAAGCAGCACGAGGCGATTTGCCGCCTTGTATCTCCGGCGGCACGGCGCTATGCCCGGTTCGGGACAAAACATCCCCTTTAAGCTGCGTAAACACTTACGAAACCACGATATTCGCGTTATGGTTTCAAAAAATTCCACCAAATCCATGGTTTACCCGAAATCAAATTTTAAAGGGTTAGCGGTATGGTTTCGCCGCACAGGGAAAGTATGGATGAAGCCACATAGCCCGGATAGGGTACCCACTGATGTGTATCTGTCGTTTGTAAGTTCTCTTTCCGGGAACCGCATGACGCTTTTGGCTGGCGTCATCGTGCATGTCGCGACCTTTCTCGCGGTCGCAGCGAAAACGCAGTCTTTCCTCTATGTCGTGCTGTCCATCGCCATTTCCCTGGTTTTCATTGCACGCATGGCCATCTTCCGGCAGTTCGATCGCGTGGACAAGGAGACATTGTCGCGCGCCGGAATAGAGCGCTGGGAGCGGATTCTGGTCGCCGGCGCAGCCTGCACCACCACTCTCCTCGGCTTTGCCAGCGGTTACGCCATTTTCATCCTGCGCGATTCCTTCGCGGAGCTGGCCTGCATTTCCGTAACCATGGCGACGATGGTCTCCGTCGTCGGCCGCAACTACGGTTCGCGCATTGCGGTAGACCTGCAGACGTTTTCCTGCTGCCTGCCGATGATCATCTGCAGCCTGATGGCGCTGGATTTCTATCGCGGCATTCTGTCGATCTTCCTCATTCCCTTCTGGCTGACGACGCGGGCAATGGCCAACGGCGTGCGCGAGTTCCTTTACGAAAACGTCATTGCGCGCCGGGAAATCACATCGATCGCCGACCGTTTCGATACGGCGCTCAACAACATGCCGCATGGGCTGGTCATGGTCGATCCGGAAAACCGGATCCAGGTGATCAACCGCAAAGCCTGCGAACTCCTGAAGATCGGCGATCCGGAGCGGCTGAAGGAGCGCGACCTTGGCGCCGTGTTGCGTTATGGCGCACGCTACAGCTTCATGGATTCCACGCAGCCGGAGCTGATCCTTCGTCAGATGACGCATGTTGCAGAAGGCAAGCTGTCGCGAACGCTCATTCATTTCCCCGAGGATCTGTCGCTTGAGTTCTCGGCCAGCCGTCGCGCCGACGGCGGCGCGGTGCTGATCTTCGAAGACGTATCGAGCCGTGTGAAGGCGGAGCAGAAGATTCTGCACATGGTGCGTTTCGATGCGCTGACAGGCTTGCCCAACCGGCAATATTTTGGCCATCTCGTTCAGGAATATCTCGACAGGAACCCGAAAAAACGTGGCCCGCTCGGCTTCATGGTGCTTGATATCGACGAGTTCAAGCATGTCAACGATATGCGCGGCCACATCACCGGTGATCATCTGCTGTGCGCGATTGCCGCCAAGGTCAGGGCCGTTTCGGGCAAGGCCATCGTCGGCAGGTTGATGGGCGACCAGTTCATCCTGTTCTTCCCGCATGCCAAGGACGTCGATGTGCTCGAAGCCGAGATCCGCCGCGTGCACGCCGATCTCCAGGGCAATTACGAGGCCGACGAGGTCAAGTTCCTGGTATCGTTGAGCGCCGGCTATGCCATCCTCGAAAGCGATGCCTTCGCGATGGACGAATGGAGCATCAAGGCCGATCTCGCGCTCTTCGAAAGCAAGTCGCGGCTGCGCGGCGGGATTACCGGTTTCGAACGCGAGATGGACGGTCGCTACATCGAGCAGCAGAAGCTGAAGGCGGATCTGCGCGAGGCCGTCGACAGCCGGGGTCTGAGCGTCGCCTACCAGCCGATGTTCAAGGCCGACGGCTCATCCATCGAATGTGCCGAAGCGCTGGCCCGTTGGGTACATCCGGAGAAGGGCTCGATCCCGCCCGATGTTTTCATTCGGCTTGCCGAAGACATGGGCATCATCTCCGATATCACCCGTTTCATACTCTTCAAGGCCTGCAGCGATTGTATGACCTGGCCGGATCATATTGGCGTTTCAGTCAATCTCTCCGCGCGCGACCTTCGCGACGCGGATATACTGTCGGTCGTCCTGGAGGCGCTTGCGCATTCAGGCCTCGACGCCCGCCGGCTGCACTTGGAAGTGACCGAAAGCTGCCTCATCGACGAGCCGGCCGCCGTGCGGACGATCCTTGCCGAATTGCGCTCACGCGGCATCACCATCGCCATCGACGATTTCGGCACCGGCTTTTCCAGCCTCAGTTATCTCGATACGCTGCCGCTCGATATCGTCAAGATCGACCGGTCCTTCGTGCGCAACATCGTCGAGGATTCGCGCCGTCTGAAGCTCCTGCGCGGGACCGTCAACCTCGCCCGCGAGCTCGGCCTGAAGATCGTTGTCGAGGGTGTGGAAACGCAAGAACAGCTCGCGGTTCTCAACAAGCACCGCAGTGCCGATCTCGTCCAGGGCTACGTGTTCTCGCAGCCGGTTCCCTCGCAGAACATTTCTATTCTGTCCCAAAACCTGAGCCGCCGCGCGTCGTCGAAACGCCGCCCCAGAGTCGCCTGACCTCCACAATTTGACTGAACGAAAGGCCCGCACAGCGTGCTTATGGGTCGGCGACCGTTAACCTTAA
Organism: Rhizobium sp. P1_C7; assembly: GCF_056406295.1. NCBI lineage: Bacteria > Pseudomonadati > Pseudomonadota > Alphaproteobacteria > Hyphomicrobiales > Rhizobiaceae > Rhizobium > Rhizobium sp. P1_C7. Next base: position 136,719 of record NZ_JBFUAL010000008.1, on the reverse strand, counting down.
TAATTCAAATATAACGTAAATTGTCTTAGTTCCTTGCCCCGCGTCTCATTTTCATATGATTAATGCTTCGTTAACTGACGAACGGGGCATTGTGGTGAGTACTCCTGTGACGACAAGCGATTTCAGCAACAAGCTTCTCGAGATTCTGGACCATGTCGAGTATCGGCGCATCGAAAGCAACGAGGACATGGTCGAGATAGAGCGGCTGCGCTACAAGGCCTACAAGGCCCGTGACACGTTGGCGCTCGCACCGAAAGGCCTCTTGGACGCCAGCGATTTCGACAGCCATGCCCATGTCTTCGGCCTGTATTATTATGGCGAACTGGTGAGCACGATACGGCTCCATTATGTGACACCCGAGCATCGTGTCAGTCAGTCCGCCGGCGCATTTCCCGAGGCGATGGATGCGCTCCTCGATGCCGGTCTTACCCTGATCGATCCGGCGCGCTTCGCCGCCGATCCGGAGCTGACCGTCGATCTGCCGTGGCTCCCCTATCTCACGCTGAGGCCGAGCATCGTCGCCGCGGCGTATTTTCGTGCCGACCGCGTCCTTCAGTTCTGCCGACCGCCACATGCCGCATTCTACAAGCGGGTCTTCTATGCCGATACGATCGTTCCCGGCCGGCTGGCGAAGAACTACGGCATCGACATGACGCTGATGGCGACGAATGTGATCGAGGTCGGGCGCAAGCTCCTGACGCGCTATCCGTTCTTCATCTCCAGCGCCAGTGAACAGCGCCTGATGTTCTCGCGCAATCCGGCCGATACCTTGCCGCCGCTCACCATTATCCCCACCGCACGCTTCGTGCCGGAGGGCGAATTCGGAACCGATCTGCCGCTTTGATCCCATGCGCTCAATTGCATGAGAATGCCGCTCGCCTGCGGCATTCTCATGCATTGCGCTTTCTGTGCGCTTTGTGTATGGCCTCTCAAGGGAATGTTCCTCGTGGGACCGAGGGAAGCATGGCAGTCGCGTGGCCGCACCATCATGTCGGCCGGGATTTTTGAGGGAGACGATATCATGGCCGAACATCACACCGGACCTGCCGAAGTTGGCGCGGCGATGGACTACAAGGAACATGAAAACACTTACAACATGTTCCTCGCGGCCACGAAATACGGCACCCTGTTTCTCGTAGCCCTGTTGCTCGGCATGACGGCGGGTTTCTTCACCGGTGCGGGCTTCCTCGGCGGTCTTGTCGTTCTTCTGATTGTATTTATCGCCGGTATCGTTCTGCTGCGCTAGGCGCTGCCACGAGAGAGGCGACTTTTCAAAAGAATTTAATGACGCTTGAGCGAGCAGGGAGACCTGCTGCGGTCTTGCTGACCCGGAGGAGGGGGCGGTTGGGCAATATTATTTTCGTGGCCAAAGAAACCACGGGGGACGAGACGCGTGTTTCCGCGTCTCCTGAAACCATAAAGAAGATCAAGGCCCTCGGGCTCGACGTTGTCATCGAGGCGGGCGCGGGCAAGCTTTCCAGGATACCCGACAGCGAATACGAGGCCGTCGGGGCACGGATCGGGTCGGCGGGAGATGCGGCATCCGCGGATGTCGTCCTCAAGGTACGGCGCCCAACCGAGGTGGAAATCGGCGGCTACAAGAGCGGCGCTGTCGTTATCGCCATCATGGATCCCTACGGCAACGACGAGGCGATCGCCGGCATGGCGAAAGCCGGTCTTTCCACATTCGCCATGGAACTGATGCCGCGCATCACGCGCGCGCAGTCGATGGACGTTCTCTCGTCCCAGGCCAATCTCGCTGGCTATCAGGCTGTCATCGAGGCAGCGGCGGTCTATGACCGTGCCATGCCGATGATGATGACCGCCGCCGGTACCGTTCCGGCCGCCAAGGTGTTCGTCATGGGAGCGGGCGTTGCCGGCCTTCAGGCCATCGCCACCGCGCGGCGCCTTGGTGCAGCGGTGTCCGCCACCGACGTTCGCCCCGCTGCCAAGGAACAGGTCGCCTCACTCGGGGCGAAGTTCATCGCCGTCGAGGACGAGGAGTTCAAGAGAGCGGAGACGGCAGGCGGCTATGCCAAGGAGATGTCTGGGGAATACCGGGCCAAGCAGGCGGCACTCGTTGCCGAGCACATCGCCAAGCAGGATATCGTCATCACCACGGCACTGATTCCAGGACGCCCGGCGCCAAAGCTGGTCTCGCGGGAGATGTTGAAATCGATGAAGCCGGGTGCGGTCGCAGTCGATCTCGCAGTCGAGCGCGGTGGCAATATCGAGGGCGTCAAGCCAGGCAAGGTCGCCGATGTCGATGGCGTCAGGGTAATCGGGTTTGCCAACATGGCAGGCCGCATCGCGGCCAGCGCCTCGGCGCTCTACGCCAAGAACCTCGTCACCTTCCTTGAGACCATGGTCAACAAGGAAACGAAGGCGATCGCCTTCAATCCCGAGGACGAACTGATCAAGGCGACCATGCTGACCCACGCCGGCGATGTCGTGCATCCGGCATTCGGCGGCGCGAAGAAGGGGGACAAGTAATGGCTACGGAACAAATGGACCGGGCGCTGGATCAGCTCAACCAGGCCGTGAGTGCAGTTGCCTCGGCTGCTGCCAATGCGCCGGAGGTGGCGAGTGCTGCGACCGGGGGCGTGATCGACCCCTTCGTCTTCCAGCTGGCGATCTTCGTGCTGGCGATCTTCGTCGGCTACTACGTCGTCTGGTCGGTGACGCCGGCGTTGCATACGCCGCTGATGGCCGTCACCAACGCGATTTCATCCGTCATCGTCGTCGGCGCGCTGCTTGCGGTCGGCATCTCGACCAGCGGGCTGGCGACCGGCTTCGGTTTCATCGCGCTCGTGCTCGTCTCGGTGAACATCTTCGGCGGCTTCCTTGTCACCCAGCGGATGCTGGCGATGTACAAGAAGAAGGACAAGTGAGAACCGCATGACCAGTATCGCAGCCTTCCTCTACCTCGTCTCCGGTGTCCTCTTCATCCTGGCGCTACGCGGACTTTCCCACCCGGCAACCAGCCGCAAGGGCAATCTCTACGGCATGGCCGGTATGGGGATCGCCATCCTCACAACGCTGACGCTTGCCACGCCGTCGTTCGGCGGCTTCGTGCTCATCATTCTCGGTCTTGCGATCGGTGGCGGTGCGGGCGCCTATATCGCCCGCGTCATTCCGATGACCTCGATGCCGCAGCTGGTGGCCGGTTTCCACTCGCTGGTCGGCCTTGCCGCGGTTCTGGTCGCGGCATCGGCACTCTACACGCCGGCCTCCTTCGGTATTGGCAACATAGGAGAAATCCACACGGAAGCGCGCATCGAAATGGCGCTCGGTGCGGCAATCGGTGCGCTGACCTTCACCGGCTCGATCATCGCCTTTCTGAAACTCGACGGGCGCATGTCGGGCAAGCCGATCATGCTGCCGTTCCGCCACCTGATCAACGCGGCGCTTCTGGCACTGATCGTGTTCTTCATCGTCGGATTGGGGGCTTCGGAAAGCCATTTCGACTTCTGGGCCATCGTGGTGCTGTCGCTGGCGCTCGGCGTTCTGCTGATCGTTCCGATCGGCGGAGCCGACATGCCGGTCGTCGTGTCGATGCTGAACTCCTACTCGGGATGGGCGGCAGCCGGCATCGGTTTCACGCTCGGCAACCTGGCGCTGATCATCACCGGCGCACTGGTCGGCTCGTCGGGTGCGATCCTGTCCTACATCATGTGCAAGGGCATGAACCGCTCCTTCGTGTCCGTCATCCTCGGCGGCTTTGGCGGCGAGGCGTCGTCCGGCACCACCGACAATTCCGACAAGACGGTGAAGCTCGGCTCGGCAGAGGATGCGGGCTACCTGATGGCAAATGCCTCCAAGGTCATCATCGTGCCGGGCTACGGCATGGCAGTGGCACAGGCCCAGCACGCACTTCGCGAACTCGCCGACAATCTGAAGAAGAACGGCGTCGAGGTGAAATACGCGATTCATCCGGTTGCCGGCCGCATGCCCGGCCACATGAACGTGCTGCTCGCCGAAGCCAACGTTCCCTATGATGAAGTCTTCGAGCTCGAAGACATCAATTCGGAATTCGCCCAGGCCGACGTTGCCTATGTCATCGGCGCTAACGACGTCACCAATCCGGCGGCACGCGACGACAAGACCTCGCCGATCTACGGCATGCCGATCCTCGACGTCGACAAGGCCAAGACCTGCATCTTCGTCAAGCGCTCGCTCGGCTCCGGTTACGCCGGCATCGACAACACGCTGTTCTACAAGGACGGCACGATGATGCTGCTCGGCGACGCCAAGAAGGTGACCGAAGAGATCAACAAGGCGATCAACCACTGAGGCATTCGCCAAGCCTGAGGGCACTGACCAGGATTGAGGGCGCGGAAACGGCGCCCTTTTTCGTGTCCGCCGGATGCCATGATGCCAGTTGAGAGGTTCGCTATCTTCATTCCGGTAATGGCTTTGCAGCATAGGCGCGGCTGCAATCGCCGTCAGGCCGTGCCCACCGGTGATGTCGTGCGTTCGAGTGCGCGGCGTGGTGCTGTCAGCTCCCAGCGGAGGCCCTTCGGCAGGAACTCCACCTGCACGGTGCCGCTAAAGGCGGCGGCGGCGTGGTTCTTGATAACAGTGGTGCCGAACCCGGACCGCTCCGGAGGTTTCACGGGTGGTCCGTTCTGCTCTTCCCAGGTGACGCGCAGCATCTCTTCGCTGTGGTCGTCTTCCTGGAGATTTTGCCAGTAAAGCCGGACACGGCCCTGCGGTATCGAGAGCGCGCCGTATTTGATCGAATTGGTGGCAAGCTCATGCAGGGTGAGGCCGAGGTTCTGCACGGCCTCCGGCTTCAGCATGAAATCCTTGCCGAAGATGTCGATCTGCTGAACGGCCTGCGGGAAGGCCTTCAGGTGGATGTCGATCACGCGTCGAAGCGATGCGCCGGCCCAATTCTCGCTGGTCAAGAGCTCGATGGAGCGCGAAAGGCCGTCAAGGCGATCGGCGACCGCGGCCTGGAATTCCTCCACGGTTCCGGCCTGCTTGGCCAGCTGACGCATCATCGCCTGGGCGAGCGCCAGCAGGTTTTTGGTGCGATGGACAAGCTCGTTCATCACGAAATGCAGCCGGTCTTCGGTCTGGCTGCGGTCAAAGGAGGCATTGGAAAGCGCGATGGCGACCTGGTTCGCCTCGATCACGCTGGTGTCGATCGGCGCGACGATCTGGCCCTGACCCATCCGGTTCGCCATGTCGGCGATGGACCTTATGGTGGTGCGGACCTGGCGGGCGACCGCATAGGCGGCCAAGATCGCCACCGACAGGAGCGCGATGCCACCGATGACCAGGAAACGCCAGGTCGTCAGGATCGAGGCCTGGGCACTCGCGACGGGCCCCCATATGACCGCCTTCCAGGACCAGCCCGGAATCTGGGCATAGCCGAGCATGGTCTTCGGCAACACGGTGCTGTTTTCATAGACCCCGCTCGATTCGATCAACGACGGCAAGATGCGCGGGTCGAACGGCTGGCCGAAGCCTATGCTGCTCGCGCCGGCGGAGGCGACGACATGGCCGCCCTGATCGACGACGGCAGCAGACCAGTCGGCAGGCAGTCCTTCCGTCGAGACAAGCTTGGCGAGATCCTTGGCGTTCTGGGTGATGATCAGCGCAGCGACGCGACCAAGTTGCAACGGCATGGTGACGTTGTAGACCCATTCGCCGCTGGTTCGGCCCTGAAACACATCAGAAGCCTCGATGCGCCCGGACTTGATCGCCGATCCGATGGCCGCCATATTGGCGGTCTTGCCCAGGGGTATGCCGTAGTCAACCCGCGTGTTCAGCAGTTGCTGACCACTGGCGTCCATTGCGATGACATAGAGCGTGTCTGCACGCAGCGCCGTTTCAGTTCGGTTGTGGAAGGCGGCGAAGTCGTTGCTCTCCAGCTCGGGCGAGGTGGACAGTAACCTCAGGGTTGTAGCCATGTCCTGGAGCTGGCGGTCGATGGACCGGGCGAGGGCGGTGGCGTCCTGGGCCGTTTCCCGCTTCAGGATCGAACGCTGGTTGTCCTCCAGCTGCCCGAGCAGCAAAGCGACCAGCGCGAATATCGGTAGCGACGTCGCCAGTGCCATGGCGATCAGATAAGTGCCGATCGATGCCTTGGGAAACAGCCGCGCGGAGATCTTCATCGGCGCATTCTTCGCATGCTAGGCGCACAGACGCTTGCGCCCTCGGCCCCTACGAGCATGAAAGCAAAGAACTGGATCACTGCGATTGCCCTCAATGCGCCCTCTATCTTGCCGATAGCCTGCTATCGAAACAGCTGCATGTTAGGGACAGCTCCAAATCCTTGCAACCTGCTAAAACATGTCGTCGGCATTTAGCGGGCTTCTGTGGCGAAGATGTTCAAGCGAATCTGGCGAGCCTGAACGGCGCTAGGGCAGGGTCTTCGGTGCCGGTCAGAATCTCGCTTGACGCGAGTAGTCCTGCAATCGGTGCCAAAGTTACGCCGGAGTGCATGACGGCGATATAGAGCCCCTCGCAGGCATGGCCGATGATGGGCAGGCCGTCTTTCGGGGTCGGGCGGTATCCGACCGTGAAGAAGTCCATGGTGAGCGACTGGCTCTCCAGCAGGCTTTGCCTAAGCTTGGCGAAGAGTGCCGTTGCTGTCGCCTGCTGGTCTGCCCCAGGTTCGGCCCCACCGAAATCACTTCCGGCAACAATGCGGCCCTCGGCCGTCTGGCGCATGTGCAGCGACGGCGCCATGACAAGGCCGGTCAGGCGCTTTTCGTAGGGCCGGGAATGGACTAACAGGCCAGGCGGCGTTTCGATGGGAAGTGCCATGCCGATGGAGGCCGCCAGCGGCGTGCTCCCGGCACCCGATGCCAAGACGACGTGATCGGCCTCGATCATTCCGGCTGAGGTGACGACGCCGGAGATTCTGTCGCCGCTGCGTATCAGTCCGCTGACTGCCGCGGTCATGAATTTCGCGCCGCGTGCCCCGGCATCGGCGAGCATCAGCCGGGCGGCGGCGACCGGCTCGACGGCGCCTTCCTCGGCAACCGAAAGCGCAAGATCGGGGGCTGTTTTCAGAAAAGGCTCGCGGGCGACAATCTGGTCGCGGCCGATGCGCTCGACGCCGTAACCCCAGCTGATCTGCTCTGCGGCGAAAGCTTTAAGCTTGTCCGGCGGCAGGTCCCAGCTGATGCCGCCGTTCCAGGAGAGTGGCAGGCCGGGCAATTCCCTTGCCAGCCTTCTCCATTCGCTCATCGAGCGACGGCGGAAATGAAAGTAGAATTCCGGATTGCCCCAGCTGGCATTGATCCAGGCAAAGGAACAGGGCGTGGCGACACCGCCGGTGTCTTCGGCCACGACTGTCACGCTCGCGCCGTCGCGCGCCAGATGCCAGGCGATAGAAGCACCGACAATCCCCGAGCCGACGACGACCACATGCTGTTTGGTTGCCATCGTCGTCGCCCCGATCTGCTAGTCGTTAGCCGGCGGTGGGAGCGCCTACGCGCGCAAGGCCGTCTTTCGCGGGCTGGTACTTCGCATCCAGGCCGATAGCGTGGCGGTAGGAGCGGGCGGCTTTCTGCTTATCGCCCTTGCGCTCGTAGACCAGCGCCTGGTTGGCCCAGGATTCGGCGACGTTGCCATTGAGCTCGATCGCATGGTTGAAATCGGCAAACGCGTTGTCGTCGTCGTTGAGCGCAATATAGGAGATGCCACGGCCGTTGTAGGGCTCGGGGGAATTCGGAGCGAGAGAGATCGCTTTCGAGAAGTCGTCGATCGCCTTATCCTGCTGATTGCGCTTCTGATAGATGAGGCCACGATTGTGGTAGGCGCGGCCGTCGGTCGTCCCGAGCTGTATCGCCTTGTTGAAATCGTTGAAGGCGGCGTCGACCTGACCGGCGGTGCGGTAAACATTGCCGCGGCCGATGAGCGCCACGTCGTAGTTCGGATTGATCTGCAGGGCGGCGTTGTAGTCCTGGATCGCCTGCTGCTGCTGGCCCATGTTGCGATACACAAGCGCGCGGTTGGCGTAGGCCTGATAGAACCTCGGATTGATCTGCAACGCCGTGTTGAAGTCATTCAGCGCCTGGCGGAAATCGCCGCCGCGCCCATAGGCCGAACCGCGCACGTTATAGCCTTCGGGATCTCTCGGGTTGGCGTTGATAACCGAGGTCAGCGAGGCAATATTCTCCTGCGAACCCTGCGCCTTGTCGATGCGGATAACGGCATCCGACATGTTGTTGGTCGTGCAACCGGCGAGGCCGAGTGCGGTGACGACAGCCAGTGCCGGCAGAGTGGCAATTTTCGGCAAACGCAAGGAACGGGTATTCGACATGATATCAGCCATGCGGGCTTGTTTTCCCCCGGTGCAGCCGGTCCGGCGAGGGACTGGCAAGCTTCAGCAGCAAATTAAAAAGGCGGTGGCGACATAATCGCCCCCGCCAACATACATTTGAAAACGTCGAAATAACGACAGCAGCGCTTAGCGTGCCGCAACGCCGCTTTCGCGCTGTGCCCGCTTGCGAGCCAGCTTGCGAACGCGACGAACGGCTTCGGCCTTTTCGCGAGCGCGCTTCTCCGAGGGCTTCTCGTAGTAGTCGCGCATCTTCATTTCGCGGAAAATGCCTTCACGCTGCATCTTCTTCTTGAGAGCGCGGAGAGCCTGGTCAACATTGTTATCGCGGACAAGTACCTGCACGAGAGTCACGTTCCTTTGGTTTGGTTGAGGCCTGCTTCAGCACGGCGCCAGAGGCAAAAATGTTCACTTCGCGCGGCTGCGGCCTTGCGATTGGGTGCGGGATAACAGATCATGGCGCGGAAGTCCATACGAACCAGCGGATTTGGACGGAAAAATCCGGAATGCGCCAGTCGTGGTGATTTCCGCGGTTTCATTCGAAGCGTGGCCGACGGCCCGATTGTTCGCACGCCGGACGCTGCCGGCGGCTGTGCGAAAGCGCCTAATTCCGGTTCATTCCTTGCATCGGCCGCCGTTTGCTCTATAGTGAGGCCATCGACCATTGCTTGTGACCTTTGTCAAAGAGCCAAATCGCTCCGTCAGATCTCCTCTCAAAATCGATCAAACCCAGCGAATCCTCGCCGGGTACTAACGACCATTGAAAGGCGATCGTTATGAATTCAGGTACCGTAAAGTGGTTCAACAGCACAAAGGGCTTCGGCTTCATTCAGCCGGATGACGGTGCTGCTGACGTTTTCGTTCACATTTCGGCGGTTGAGCGTGCTGGCCTGCGCGGTCTGGCCGACGGCCAGAAGATTAGCTACGACCTCGTGCGCGATCAGAAGTCCGGCAAGAACTCTGCAGACAATCTGCGCGCCGCGTAATTGTCATTCGCCTTGGCTGACCACGGATGTACTGGCAGCTGCAGGCAATGACGGAAGAGGTCGGGGTTACACCCGGCCTTTTATGCTTTTCAAGAATCACGACGATGGCTCGGTGAGAACACTATGGCACGCACTCCCAGATTTGCTGTCGGAGACAAGATAGTCCTGAAGGACGGATTCGTCCGTACGGATACAGCAGGAAGAACTTGCACGATCGCCAGCGTTCTTCCGTTCGACGGCAGTCGTGCGCAATACCGGGTCCGCTTCGAGACCGAGAATTTTGAACGTCGGATCGTCGAAAGCGATATCGACGTCATTCAGTCGGCATCTTCGGTGCCAAACATTGAAACCGTGGCGAGTGCGGAGACTGGCTCCTGGCTGAAGTCTTCCAGCATCAAGGTCAGGAAGTAATTTCCGGCTTCGCCGTCTAACTGGCAATCACGATTGCCGCATGAAAGGAAAGAGTTTGCAGGTTCTCGTCAGGGATAACAATGTCGATCAGGCGCTTCGCGTCCTGAAGAAGAAGATGCAGCGCGAAGGTCTCTTCCGCGAGTTCAAGGCGCGTAGCGCTTATGAAAAGCCGTCTGAGAAGCGCGTTCGTGAAAAGGCCGAAGCAGTCCGCCGCCAGCGCAAGCTCGCGCGCAAGAAGCTTCAGCGCGAAGGGCTTCTGCCTGCTCCGAAGAAGGCCGTGCGTCCGGCACGCTGATCTGCCCCCACCGGGCAGGCTTCGTCTAGATAGAGAGAGTGCAGATGACTTCAAAGAACGAATTCTTCAATCCGGCCAAGCTCTCATCACGCGATAAAGCGGCTGCGACCGACACGACTGCGAGAGCAATCGTGTCTGCCGAAGCCGCCGCTCGCGAAAAGAAAACGGAAAAACTGAAGGCCCTGCGCTTGCAGCAGGCCGCCGAAGCCCCGCCTGAGGCCGCCCCCGTGAAGAAAAAGCGTGCGGCCTCCAAGACCGCGTCTTCGTCCTAAGGTGTCGCACGTCCATCGGGCGTGCCACGATCAATCCATGTATCTCAAAGTGCACAATGGCATCAGGCCCTCCGGGCCTGTGCCACTGCTTGCGTGCCTCACCCGCGCCGCGCCGCTTCGATCGCCCCGACATCGATCTTACGCATCGTCATCATCGCATCAAAGGCGCGCTTTGCCTGATCACCGCCTGCCGCAAGCGCTTCGGTCAGTACGCGCGGCGTGATCTGCCAGGATACACCCCACTTGTCCTTGCACCAGCCACATTCACTTTCGTGGCCGCCATTGCCGACAATCGCCTTCCAGTAGCGGTCGGTTTCTTCCTGATCGTCCGTCGCAATCTGAAATGAGAAGGCTTCGCTATGTTTGAACGCGGAGCCGCCGTTCAAACCGATACATGCGACACCCGCAACGGTGAATTCAACGACCAACACGTCTCCCTGCTTGCCCGCCGGATAGTCTCCAGGTGCACGGATGACGGCACCCACAGCGCTGTCCGGAAAGGTCTCGGCATAGAAGTGCGCGGCGGCCTCAGCCTCTTTGTCGTACCAGATGCAGATCGTGTTCTTCGCCATTGCGTGATCCTCTCGCTGTCCGTTTCCCAACTTCTGCCTGAAATAAGACCGAGACCGACTTTCTCCAGCCCCAGGCAAAGCATTTCACTCGGACATTGCCGCTGCTGTCCACTTTACCGATCGCGGCCTTCATCAAGTTGCCTGCCCTCTTGGGCTAGCCCCATCGTGAGAACCGGTACACAGTTGCAGGCGGCAGGTTGAGCCGATGCGTCCCAGATTGGCAACCCGCAGGCCAGGCGATCGAAGGACCGGGTCGTCAACCGCGCATCTATAGCCATAGGTAAGCTGGTAGAAAGTGCCGCTCAGAGGCATGAGGGAGAAGGCGCCGGCCGTGATCGCGTGAACGGTCTCTTGGCTCATGTTGCGTAGCGGCAGGCGGGCCGCTGACGACGGAACTGAAACCCTCGCATTCGAGCCCCGGCACGCGGCGTGCATCGTGCTGGAGCACGGTGATCTGCGGAAGTCGGCGCCGCAGCAGTGCGACAACGCTTCTTTCGATTTCGATCACTGTCAGGTTCGCCGGCGATACGCCGCGGGCGAGCAATGCTTCTGTGACGATACCGGTTTCCGGGCCGAGCTCGAGAACGCGTCCGCTGCTGTCGATGCTCTTCCAACATTGCGGGGAAAATGACGCGCGGGCCACGACTGATCTCACTCGTGTCAAAACAAAAGCCCATTCACGTCGCAAAAGAAACGTTGTGCCGCTTTTGGATTTGCGATTTGTATGGCCGACGAGACGGGATCGTTCCCCCGAAGGAGATGAAGGCGGATGCGCAGATACTCGGTTTTTGCCGTGGCACGGGAGGCTCTGAGGGGTCACAAGGGCTGGGAGAGGCAGTGGACTTCGCCGGAACCTCGCGCCGAATACGACGTCATCATCATCGGTGGCGGCGGGCATGGTCTTGGTGCGGCATATTACCTTGCCAAGGAGCACGGCATCACCAATGTCGCGGTCCTGGAGAAGGGCTGGCTCGGCGGCGGCAACACCGGCCGTAACACGACCATCATCCGCTCGAACTATCTCTACGAAGAGAGCATGCACATCTACGAGCATTCGATGAAGCTCTGGGAGAACCTGTCTCAGGATCTCAACTACAATGTGATGTATTCGCCGCGCGGCGTGATGATGCTCTCGCACAATGTTCACGACCAGCAGTCCTTCAAGCGGCATATCCACGCCAACCGGCTTTATGGCATCGACAACGAGTGGCTGACGCCGGAGCAGGCGAAAGCCTATTGTCCGCCGCTCGATATTTCCGCCAGCGCCCGCTACCCCATCAATGGTGCCGCACTGCAGCGTCGCGGCGGCACGGCGCGTCACGATGCGGTTGCCTGGGGTTATGCCCGTGCGGCATCGGATCGCGGCGTTCACATCATCCAGAACTGCGAGGTGACCGGCATCCGCCGCGGCTCCGACGGGCGCGTCACCGGTGTCGAGACCAATCGCGGCTTCATCGGCGCCAGGAAGGTCGGCGTCTCGGCGGCTGGCCATACGACGACGATCATGAAGATGGCTGATGTGCGCGTGCCGCTGCAATCGAGCCCGTTGCAGGCGCTCGTGTCGGAACCGCTGAAGCCGATCTTCCCCTGCGTGGTCATGTCGAACACGGTGCATGCCTACATCTCGCAGTCCGACAAGGGCGAACTCGTCATCGGCGCGGGCACCGACCAGTACAATTCCTACAGCCAGACCGGCGGCCTGCAGATCATCACACATACGCTTGATGCGATCTGTGAACTGTTCCCGATGTTCCGCCGCGTCAAGATGATGCGCCAGTGGGGCGGTATCGTCGACAACACGCCGGACCGTTCGGCGATCCAGTCGAAGACGCCGGTTCCGGGGCTCTACGTCAACTGCGGCTGGGGCACCGGTGGCTTCAAGGCGACGCCGGGTTCGGCGAACCTGTTCGCGCATCTGATCGCTCGCGACGAGGTGCACAAGTTCAATGCCGGGCTGACGCTCGATCGCTTCCGCACCGGACGCCTGATCGATGAAGCTGCCGCTGCTGCCGTCGCGCACTGACCCGAGGACATCATGCTTCTGATCTATTGCCCATACTGTCAGGAAGAGCGCTCCGAGCTCGAATTCCGTGGTGCCGGCGACGCCCATATTGCGCGCCCCCAGAATATCGCCTCGATTTCCGACGAGGAGTTCGAGCAGTACTTCTTCCTGCGCGACAATCCCAAGGGGTTGATCTTTGAACGCTGGCGCCACCAGCACGGTTGTGGACGCTTCTTCAATGCGGCGCGCGACACCATCAGCGACAAGTTCGTCATGACCTACAAGGCAGGCGAACCGAAGCCCGAGATCGGCGCGGCCTCCGTTCCGCACGCTCCCGTCGAAACCTATGAAGCGACGGAAGGAGAGGCACAATGAGCGGTACGAACCGGATACCGGGCAAGGGTCGCCTGACACCTGCCAGAACGGCGCGCTTCACCTTCGACGGCAAGAGCTATACGGCGCTCGAGGGCGACACCGTCGCCTCGGCGTTGATCGCCAACAACATTCATCTGGTCGGCCGCTCGTTCAAGTATCATCGCCCGCGCGGCATTCTGTCTGCCGGTGCAGAAGAACCGAATGCCCTGATCGACGTCGCCCGCGACAGCGCCCGCAAGCAGCCGAACGTCCGTGCCACGGTCCAGGAAGTCTTCGACGGCATGATCGTGCAGTCGCAGAACCGCTACCCGTCGCTCGCCTTCGATATCGGCGGCATCAACAACCTGATGTCGCCGTTCTTCGCGGCCGGCTTCTACTACAAGACCTTCATGTGGCCGAAGGCGGCATGGAAGCACATCTACGAGCCGATGATCCGCCGTGCGGCCGGTCTCGGCGTCGCGCCCACGGAAACCGATCCGGATCACTATGCCAGCCGCTATGCCCATTGTGACGTGCTGGTGGTCGGCGCTGGCGTAGCCGGCCTTTCGGCGGCGCTTGCGGCCGCGCAGGCAGGCGCCAAGGTGTTCCTCTGCGACGAGCAGGCGGAAGCGGGCGGTGCGCTGCGTTTTGACAGCACCGTCAAGATCGACGGCATCGATGGCTACGAGTGGGCGCAGAAAACCGTCGCCGCGCTCAAGGCCATGGAGAACGTGCAGGTCCTGACCCGCACCACGGCTTTCGGCTACTACAACCACAACTTCGTCGGCCTGGCCGAACGTGTGACCGATCATATCGCCAACCCCGGCCGCGACCTGCCGCGCGAGCGTCTGTGGCAGCTGCGCGCCAAGCGCGTCATCCTCGCCAACGGCGCGATCGAGCGTCATATGGTGTTCCCGAACAACGACCGCCCAGGCATCATGCTGGCGTCGGCCGCGCGCATGTACCTCAACCAGTACGGCGTTGCCGTCGGCCAGAAGGTGGGCGTCTATACGGCGCATGACTCGGCCTATGAGGCAGCCTTCGACCTGAAACGTGCCGGTGTCGAGATTGCGGCTATCGTGGATTGCCGCCAGACGCCGGGCGCCGCCGTGCTCGCGGAGGCGCGTTCGCTCGGCATCGACGTTCTCGCCGGTCAATCCGTAGTCACCACCTCGGGCAAGCTGCGCATCTCCTCGATGACGGTCGCCCGCAACGGCGGCGGCTCGCCGCGCAAGATCGCAGTCGATGCGCTGCTGGTTTCGGCCGGCTGGACGCCATCGGTGCATCTGTTCTCGCAGTCGCGCGGCAAGGTTGCCTTCGAGCCGGAGACCCAGCGTTTCCTGCCGGGCACCTATGCGCAGGACTGCCTTTCGGTCGGTGCCTGCAACGGCACGGACGACCTGCAGCAGACGATCGAGGAATCGCTGGCTGCCGGCGAGCTGATGGCCCAGGCGGTAGGCAAATCGGCAGGCGGCAAGATCAGCCTCTCGGCAGAGCAGGCGCATCAATGGACGGGCGGCATGATTGGCGCCGCCGAAGGCGCAGGTCCCGAGACCAGCGCCAAGGCGTTCATCGATTTCCAGCACGACGTCTGCGCCAAGGATATTCGCCTGGCAGTGCGTGAGGGCATGCACTCGATCGAGCACATCAAGCGCTTCACGACCAACGGCATGGCGTCTGACCAGGGCAAGCTCTCCAACATGCACGGTCTGGCGATTGCAGCCGAGATGCTGGGCAGGGAGATTCCGAAGGTCGGTCTCACCACCTTCCGCGCGCCGTACACCCCCGTTACCTATGGCACGCTGGTCGCCCATTCGCGCGGGCCATTGTTCGATCCGACGCGCAAGACGCCGCTGCACCAGTGGGAGGAAGCCCACGGTGCCGTGTTCGAGGATGTCGGCAACTGGAAGCGAGCGTGGTTCTATCCGCGTGCCGGCGAGACGATGCACCAGGCGGTTGCTCGCGAATGCAAGACGGCGCGCGACGTCGCAGGCGTGTTCGATGCGTCGACGCTCGGCAAGATCGAGATCGTCGGACCCGATGCCGCCGAATTCATGAACCTGATGTACACCAACGCCTGGGACACGCTGAAGCCGGGCAAGTGCCGCTACGGCATCATGACCCGCGAAGACGGATTCGTGTACGACGACGGCGTCGTCGGGCGCCTCAGCGAAGACCGTTTCCATGTGACGACCACGACCGGCGGGGCGCCGCGTGTGCTCCACCACATGGAAGACTATCTGCAGACGGAGTTCCCGCACCTCAACGTCTGGCTGACGTCCGTCACCGAGCAGTGGGCGGTCATCGCCATCCAGGGTCCCAAGGCGCGCGAGATCATCGCGCCGCTGGTCGAAGGCGTTGACATTTCCAACGAAGCTTTCCCGCATATGAGCGTTGCCGAGTGCGCGGTCATGGGCGTGCCTGCACGTCTGTTCCGGGTGTCGTTCACCGGCGAAGTCGGCTTCGAAATCAACGTGCCGGCCGATTACGGCCAGTCGGTGATCGAAGCCGTCTGGGCCAATGCCGAGCCGCTCGGTGCCTGCGTCTACGGCACGGAAACGATGCACGTTCTCCGCGCCGAGAAGGGCTATATCATCGTCGGCCAGGACACCGACGGAACCGTGACGCCTGACGATGCCGGTCTTTCCTGGGCCGTTTCCAAGAAGAAGGCCGATTTCGTCGGCATTCGTGGACTGAAGCGTCCGGATCTCGTCAAGGAAGGGCGCAAGCAGCTCGTCGGCCTCGTCACCAAGGATCCGCAGCTGGTTCTCGAGGAGGGCGCGCAGATCGTCGCCAACCCGAACGAGCCGAAGCCGATGACCATGCTCGGGCATGTGACGTCGTCCTACTGGTCGGAAAATCTCGGCAAATCGATTGCGTTTGCGCTGGTTGCCGGCGGACGCGCGCGGATGGGCGAAACGCTCTTCGTGCCGATGCCTGACAAGACGATCGCCGTCGAGGTGACCGACATGGTGTTCTTTGACAAGGAAGGAGGCCGCATCAATGGCTGATACGGCAATTCGCAAATCCGCTCTTGCCGGACGTCATGGCGGTTCTGCCAGCGTACGGCTGACACCAGCGCCTGACGCAATCCGCGTGGCGCTTCGCGCTCCGGCGGGTTCGCTTAAGGCTCTTTCTTCCGCCCTCGGCGTGACGATCCCGGTCGCACCCAAGACTTCGGGCCGCAAGGAGGGCCGTTCGGCCCTCTGGCTCGGACCGGACGAATGGCTGGTCATCGACGAGAGCGGCGGCGACCTGATGACGGCGCTCTCCAAGAGCGGCGCGCTGCATTCGGCGACGGATGTCTCCCACCGAAATGTCGCGATCGTCGTATCCGGCCCCGGAGCCGAAGCGACGATTTCGGCGGGCTGCCCGCAGGACCTGTCGCTCGGCGCCTTCCCGGTGGGCTGCTGCACGCGCACCCTCTTCGGCAAGGCCGAGATCGTTCTGTTCCGGACGGAGGACGATACGTTCCGCGTCGAATGCTGGCGGTCGTTCGCCGACTTCGTCTTCGGGCTGCTTGCCGAAGGCGCGGAAGACGCCGCTCACTGACGGACAAGCGGAGAGGAAGGTGTTGAAAGGCTGGGGCGCGGTTTGCACGGCTTGGCCTTTGCGACCTCAAACCTTCCGCATGCATGCCATTGCTGGCTTGTCACGGCGGGTTGCTGGCCCTAATCTGCGGTGCTTCCGGGTGCGCACACTCTGCCTACGATCCGGGGGACTCCTTGCGATGATGCTGCATCACGTTTCCATTGTCACCGCGGATCTGGCACGGTCCGTTGCTTTCTACAGCGGTGTCTTCGGTCTCCGGCAGATCGAGCGGCCGCCGTTCCCTTTTCCGGGCGCCTGGTTCGCTTGTGGGACGCTGCAACTCCACATCATCGTCAACCCTGACGGTAGCTTCCGAAAGACGGCGTCCATCGATAGCGCCGATACGCATTTCGCTCTTCGAACGGAAGATTTCGAGATGGTGATCCGCAGCTTGGCCGCAAAGGGTTTCCGCGAGGATGCCGTTGAAGGCGATCCCTGGCGGCTGGTCGTCAACCGCAATGGTCTTGCGGGGTTCCCGCAAGCCTTTCTGCTCGATCCGGATCGAAACGTCATCGAAGTGAATGGCGCGCCCTGAGGGTAGCGGGTTGCGCATTCAGACGCTCTCCACCAAAGTCGTGTTGCCCCGGGCTGCGTCGGGCGGCTATCCTGCCCGTAGTTTGGGGAGGAGTGCATGAGAATCCGTGCTGCGGTACTGCGTCAATCACCCGTCTCGCCGCCGTTTGCGCTGAGCAAACCGCTTTCCATCGAAGAATTGGAGCTCTCGCCACCCGGCCGGGATGAGATCCTCGTGCGGATCGGTGCTGCCGGTCTTTGCCATTCCGATCTGTCCGTCATCAATGGCGATCGACCGCGCCCCGTACCGATGGCGCTGGGTCATGAGGCGGCAGGGACCGTCGAGGCGGTGGGTACCGGTGTGGACGATCTCGTTCCCGGCGACAGGGTGGTGATGTGCTTCATGCCGAGTTGCGGCCATTGCCTTTTCTGTGTGGAAGGGCGTCCGGCGCTGTGCGTTCCCGGCGCCGAGGCGAACGGCAGGGGCACACTGCTATCCGGTGCCCGGCGACTGAGCTGCGATGAGGTGCCTGTGCACCATCATCTCGGTGTCTCCGGCTTCGCTACCCATGCCGTTGTCTCACGCCGCTCGGCAATCAGGATCGACCCTGATCTGCCGTTGGCCGAGGCGGCACTGTTTGGCTGCGCCGTCTTGACGGGCGTCGGCGCAGTGGTGAACACGTGCCGGGTGCAGCCAGGACAGACCGTCGGGGTGGTCGGTCTCGGCGCCGTCGGGCTTGCGGCTGTCATGGGCGCTGTCGCTTCCGGGGCGGAACGGATCATTGCCGTCGACCTCATGCCGGCCAAGCTCGAGATGGCGGTATCCCTCGGGGCGACCGATATCTTTCTTGCAGGCGATGACGTCGTCGAGCAAGTCCGTGAGGCGACGAAGGGCGGGGTCGATCATGCGCTCGAGATGGCGGGATCGGTGAAAGCCTTCGATCTTGCCTACGCTATTACCAGGCGCGGCGGCACCACGGCCTCGGCGGGGCTCGCTAGCCCATCGAGCAAGATTGTCATTCCGGCGGTCAGCCTCGTTGCCGAAGAGCGACGCGTTCTCGGCAGCTATCTCGGCGGCTGTGTTGCGAGCCGCGACATCCCGCGCTTCATTGGGCTCTACAGGAGAGGGAAACTGCCGGTAAACCGGCTGTTGTCGTCGACCGGCCCGCTCGACGAGATCAACGAGGCCTTCGACCTGCTCCACGAGGGCCGTGTCATCAGGCACGTGATTGATTTTGACGCGGGCTACTGACTGGCGGGCGACCGCGCTTCAGGCGTTTTCCGGCCGATCCTTCGGGTCGAACTGGATGATGGTGATCCATTTGGCCGTCAGTGCCGGCTTTCTCTCGTTCTCGATCTCGATCGACACGTCGTAGGTCGTCATCAGCATCCCGGCGCCGCGGAAGCGGGCTTCGGAGAGGATGAAGTGACCACGGATGCGGGCTCCTACCTTGACCGGAGCGACAAACCGGACGGTGTCGAATCCGTAATTGATGCCCATGGTCTGCTCGCGCACCCTGGGCAGGCAATTGTAGTTCATGGTCGAGAGGAGCGAGAGCGTCAGGAAGCCATGCGCAATCGTGCCACCGAAAGGGCTTTCTGCGGCGCGCACCGGATCGACATGGATGAACTGGTGATCGTCCGTCGCATGGGCAAAGGCATCGATCATGGTCTGGTCGACAACGATCCAGTCCGAGAGGCCGGTTTCAGTGCCGATCAGCCCACGTACGTCCGCGAGCGAGATTTCCTTAACCATTGATTCCCCATGAAAAGGCCGCTATTCAAAGCCATACAACGGCATTGTGACGATTGCGACAAGGATTTTGTTGCAACCATGAAGCGGGTTAATTTTCCAGATAGAATGCGACGGAGCGTTGCGGCACGATGGCCTGCTCCACGCTTTTCTGCGTCCCGCCGGCAGAGAGCCGACGCCAGGATGCGCCCTCTCCGGGCAGTGAAAATGTCCGCTTCGTCGCGGAGCGATTGAAGAGCAGGGCGAGCCGCACCCTCTTGCGATTGCTGCCGTCGACGGTCGAGAGAACCATGCCCAGCGCCGGAAAGTCGGGCGTCTCCCAGTCGGACACCGTCATCGACTGGCCGGACGGCGAAATCCATTCCACATCGCCTTTTCCAGAGAAGAACGAGGCTTGCGAAAACACCTCGAAGCGTTTTCGCAGCGCCGAAACAAACGCGGTGTGAGCCATCAACTCGTCGTCCAGGGCTTCCCAGTCGAGCCAGGTGATGTCGTTGTCCTGGCAATAGGCGTTGTTGTTGCCGCGTTGGGTGCGGCCCCCTTCGTCTCCTGCGGTCAGCATGACGCTGCCGCGTGTGACGAAGAGGGTCGACAGCAGCGCCTTTACGTCGTCGCGGCGTTTCCTGATGATGTCGCGATAGCGGGTTTCTCCCTCGGCGCCGTTGTTCCACGAGTGGTTCTCGTTGTGGCCGTCGCGGTTTTCCTCGCCATTCGCCTCATTGTGCTTGCCGTCGTAGGAGACCAGGTCCTTCAGCGTGAAGCCGTCGTGGGCGGCGAGGAAGTTGACGCTGCGCGTCGCGATGGCGCCGTTGCGCGCGAAGATATCGGAGGAGCCGGCAAGGGCAGAGGCGAGCGGCCCGGTCTTGTAGACATCGCCGCGCCAGTAGCAGCGCAGGTCGTCGCGTGCGCGGTCGTTCCATTCCAGGAACGGAGCCGGAAAATTGCCGAGCTGGTAACCGCCGGGACCGATGTCCCAGGGTTCAGCAATCATGACGCGATCGGCCAGCACGTCGTCGGCAAGCATGGCCGCCAGGGTCTCACCATGCGCCTCGAAACCGGTGGCGGTGCGGCCGAGGACCGGAGCAAGATCAAATCGGAAGCCGTCGATACCCGCCCCTAGAACGAAATGGCGGAGGCTGTCGATGATCAGTTGCCTGACATAGGGATGATCGCAGGCAACCGTGTTGCCGGTGCCGGTATCGTTGACGAGTTCTCCGGGACGATCAGGAAGGTGGCGGTAGAGGGAGAGATTGTCGAGCCCGCGCAGCGAGAGCGTGGTGCCGTTGCGATCGCTCTCGCCGGTGTGGTTGAAGACCAGATCGAGTATGATGC
Organism: Rhizobium sp. P1_C7; assembly: GCF_056406295.1. Lineage (NCBI taxonomy): Bacteria > Pseudomonadati > Pseudomonadota > Alphaproteobacteria > Hyphomicrobiales > Rhizobiaceae > Rhizobium > Rhizobium sp. P1_C7. The sequence goes on along the minus strand of NZ_JBFUAL010000008.1, from coordinate 116,336 downwards.
CGATGCCTGCGGCGTGGAGCTTGGCCACTGTCTCGCGCAGTTCCGCCATGCCGCCGGGAACGATCCTCGGATCGAGTGCCATGAAGGCGACGGGGTTGTAGCCCCAGCCGTTCGTCAGGCCGAGCGGTGGCAGATGACGTTCGTCGATCCAGGCGGTAACGGGCATCAGTTCGACAGCATCGACGCCGATGCGTTTCAGGTGCGCGATGACGGATGGATGGGCGAGCGCCGCCACGGTCCCGCGTTGTGCCTCTGGCACGTCGGGGTGCAGCATCGTGTAGGGTTTGACCGCGACCTCGTAGATGAAGCCGCCCGGCCTGAAGAGTGGCTTTTGAGGTTTCACATACACATCGCGCGTCACGATCGCCTTCGGCATGAGATGCCGGGTGTCCGCGCCGAAGGTGCCGAGCAGCGGGTCGTGGCGGAACGGCCGGTCGAGCTCCTTGGCATAGGGATCGACAAGCAGTTTGGACGGATCGAACCAAAGACCGTTGTCCGGGGCGTAGATACCGTCGGCGCGATAGCCATAGCGCGTGCCTTCCTTCAGGCCGTCGACGAAAAGGCGATGCACGTGATCATCGCCCCGCCCCATCCGCAGGCGGGTGAATTCCTTGTCGCCATCGTCAAACAGGCAAAGCTCGATCTGTGTGGCATGGTGCGACCAGACGGCGAAATCGACGCCGGTTTCGAAGATGACCGCCCCGCCTTGCCCCGAATGGTTCGCCGCCATGTCGCTCCGGTCAGGTCACAACGGATGGCGCGTCGCGCCCCGTGCGGCTGCGAATATCGGCAATGTCCTCAGCCGCTGCGATCAGATCGGCAAGCGCTTCCTGGGTCTCGATGTTGTGACGGCTGGAATCCGCTTCGTAGCGCTCGATATAGACGCGCAGCGTGGCGCCCGACGTGCCGGTGCCGGAGAGGCGGAAAACGACCCGCGAGCCGCCTTCGAACAGGATGCGAATGCCCTGATGCTCGCTGACCGACCGGTCGACAGGATCGTGATAGGCAAAATCATCGGCCGCTTCGACCTTCAGCGTGCCAAAAGTCTTTCCCGGCAGCGTGGCCAACTGGCTGCGAAGGTTGTCCACGAGGCCGTTTGCCGCGTCGGTGTCGACGCCTTCGTAGTCGTGTCGCGAATAGTAGTTGCGTCCGTAGGTCTGCCAATGCTGGGTGACGATGTCCTGGACGCTCTCGCCGCGCACGGCAAGGATGTTCAGCCAGAGCAGGACGGCCCAGAGACCGTCTTTTTCGCGGACGTGGCTGGAGCCGGTGCCGGCACTTTCCTCGCCGCAGATCGTCGCCATCCCGGCGTCGAGCAGGTTGCCGAAGAACTTCCAGCCGGTCGGCGTTTCGTACATGCCGATGCCGCGCTTTTCGGCGACGCGATCAGCCGCTCCTGATGTCGGCATGGAGCGGGCGATGCCGGCAAGACCGCCGGAATATCCGGGCGCGAGATGGGCATTGGCCGCCAGGATCGCCAGGCTGTCGGATGGCGTGACGAAGATGCCGCGACCGATGATGAGGTTGCGGTCGCCGTCGCCGTCGGAGGCTGCGCCGAAATCGGGGGCGTCGTCTCCCATCATCTCGTCGTAGAGTTCCTTGCAGTGGACCGGGTTCGGATCCGGGTGATGGCCGCCGAAATCAGGCAGCGGCATGAAGTTGCGAACCGAACCCGACGGCGCGCCGAGTCGATTTTCGAAGATTTCCTTGGCATAGGGGCCGGTGACGGCGCTCATCGCATCGAAAGCGATGCGGAAGCCGAGGCTCACGAGATTGCGGATAGCGCCGAAATCGAAAAGCTCTTCCATCAGTGCCGTATAGTCCTCGACCGAATCCAGAACCGCCAGCATCATGCCGCCCGGCATTTCGTCCTTGCCGATGCGGTCGAGGTTGACGTCGGGGAAGTCGGCGATCTTGTAGCTGTCGATCACCTTGCTGCGGGCAAAGATCGCGTCGGTGATCTTTTCCGGAGCAGGGCCGCCATTGCTGATGTTGTACTTGATGCCGAAGTCTTCGGTCGGGCCGCCCGGATTGTGGCTGGCAGACAGAATGATGCCGCCGAAGGCCTTGTACTTGCGAATGATATGGGATGCCGCCGGCGTCGACAGGATGCCGCCCTTTCCGACGATGACCTTGCCGAAGCCATTGGCGGCGGCCATCTTGATCGCCTTCTGGATGACTTCGCGGTTGTAGTAGCGTCCGTCGCCGCCGATGACGAGGCACTTGCCCTGGTAGCCTTCCAGCGAATCGAAGATCGACTGGATGAAGTTCTCGGCGTAGTTCGGCTGCTGGAATACGGGAACTTTCTTGCGGAGACCGGAGGTGCCGGGCTTCTGATCCTGATAGGGCGTGGTGGGTACGGACTTGTTCATTTTCTGTCACTTGCCTTTCGGGGCGAGGCTTGAATAGAGGGCAGCATAGCGCTCGGCGCTCTTCTCCCACGAAACATCCGATTTCATGCCCTGCTTTTGCAATTGGGTCCAGACTTTTTGATCAGCGTAGAGATGTAGCGCACGGCGGATTGCCTGCAACAGACCGGACGCGGTCACCGGCGAGAATTGTATGCCCGTTGCCACTTTGGCCGCAAGTGCCGCGTGATTGGCATCGATCACGGTGTCGGCGAGACCGCCGGTGTGGGCGACGATCGGCACGCATCCGTAGCGCAGCCCGTAGAGTTGGGTGAGGCCGCAGGGCTCGAATCGCGACGGAATGATGATCGCGTCGCAGCCGGCCTGCATGAGATGCGACATCGGTTCGTTGTAGCCGATGGAAATGCCGATGCGGCCGGGATGACGGGCTGCCGCCGCCAGCAGCGACCCTTCCAGCGCCGGATCGCCGGAGCCGAGGATAGCAAGCTTGCCGCCCATCGCGACGATCTCGTCGGCGGTTGCGGCGATGAGGTCCATGCCTTTTTGCCAGGTCAGGCGGCTGATGATGCAGAAGATCGGCGCATTGTCGTCGTGCAGGCCGAAGAACTCGCAGATCGCGGTGCGGTTTGCCGACCGGCTCTTCAGCGACGTTCCGGTATAGTGGGTGTGGACGACGGGATCGGTCGCGGGGTTCCACACATCGTGGTCGATGCCGTTGACGATGCCGTGCAGATGTTCGATACGGCTGGCAATCACGCCTTCCAGCCCCATGCCGAACTCCGCGGTCAGGATCTCGCCTGCATAGGACGGGCTGACGGTGGTGACTGCATGGGCGGTCTTCAATCCGCCCTTCAGGAAGCCGATATGCCCATAATACTCGATGGCCTCGACGGAGAAGGCTTGCGGCGGAAGGCGCAGGCCGGGGAAGATCTCCGGGCCGAACTGGCCCTGAAACGCGATATTGTGGATGGTCAGAACGCTCGGCACTTCCGGCGTCGGGTAGTAGCGCATGTAGACCGGTGTCATCGCGGCCTGCCAGTCGTGCGCATGCACGATAGCGGGCCGCCAGTCGGGTATCAGGCCGGCGGCGATCTCCGCGCCGGCCAGCGAGAGGGCCGCGAAACGGCGCCAGTTGTCGGGGTAGTCCTTGCCGGTTGAATCGAGATAGGGGCCACCCGCCCTGTCGTAGTAGGCGGGGGCGTCGAGGACCAGGATATCCAGGCCCTCGTGTCTGGCTTCCAGAACCGTCGCGGGCTCTCCCAGGAGATCGTCGAACTGCAGCCTGACGACGGGATCGCGAATGACCTTCATGACCGCGGGATAACCGGGCATGAGTGTCTTCATCTCAATCCCGAACGGCTTCAGCGCGATCGGCAGGGCGCCCGCCACATCGGCAAGACCCCCTGTTTTGACCAGGGGGAAGACTTCGGACGAAACCGAAAGAACTTTCATCTGTTACAAATCCAGCTTGTCGATCATGGGCTGCGTGATGAGGCAAATGCCGCCTTCGCTTCGCCGGAACCGCTTGGCGTCGATTTCCGGATCCTCGCCGACGACGAGCCCCTCCGGAATGATGACGCCATGATCGATCACCACGTTCCGTAGCTGGGCGTGCCGACCGACCTTCACGCTCGGCAAAACGACGGCACCCTCCAGCTTGGAATAGGAATTGGCGCGCACGCCGGTAAACAGGAGGCTGTTGTTGAGCGTCGCACCGGAGATGATGCAGTCGCCGGCAACAACCGACGAGGTGGCTGAACCCCGGCGATCTTCGTCGTCGTGGACGAATTTTGCGGGTGGCGAGATCTCTGCATAGGTCCAGATCGGCCAGGACTTGTCGTAGATGTCGAGTTCCGGAACGATCGCCGTCAGGTCGATATTGGCCTGCCAGTAGGCATCGATCGTTCCGACGTCGCGCCAGTAGGGCTCGCGCTCGAAATCGGAGCGGACGCAGGAGTTGGCGAAGCGGTGGGCGATCGCCTTACCGTTCTTGACGATATAGGGGATGATGTCCTTGCCGAAATCCTTGCTGGAGTTCGGATCGGCAGCATCGCGGCGTAGCGCGTCGATCAGGAATTTTGTGTGGAAGACATAGATCCCCATCGACGCCAGCGCGAATTCCGGCTTGTCGGGAATACCCGGCGGATTGGCGGGCTTTTCAATGAAGTCGATGATCCGGTCGCTCTTGTCGACATGCATGACGCCGAAGCCGACAGCTTCCATGCGCGGCACTTCCAGGCAGCCAATGGTGACGTCTGCGCCGGAATCGACATGCTGTTGCAGCATGTATTCGTAGTCCATCTTGTAGATGTGGTCGCCGGCAAGGATGACCATGTACTCGACACCGTAATCCTCGATGATGTCGATGTTCTGGTAAACGGCGTCGGCGGTGCCTTCGTACCACTGGGTCTCCGAGACGCGCTGTGAGGCGGGCAGAATATCGAAGCTCTCGTTGCGCTCGGGACGGAAAAAATTCCAGCCCCGCTGCATGTGGCGGATCAGCGAATGCGCCTTGTATTGCGTGGCGACGCCGATGCGGCGGATACCGGAGTTCAGCGCATTGGAGAGGGCGAAATCGATGATACGCGATTTGCCGCCGAAATAGACCGCCGGTTTGGCGCGGCGGTCCGTGAGTTCCTTGAGGCGGCTCCCCCGGCCGCCAGCAAGAACATAGGCCATTGCATCGCGGGCAAGTGGCTGAATGCGTTTTTCTACCATGACTTTCCTCCCACCAGTCTTCAAGTCTCGGGTTCAAGCATAATCGTCGCCAATGGCGGCAAGGTCAGAGAAGCGGCGATGGTGCCGCCGGCATTGACGGCCTGCACGCGGCCGCCATTGCCCTTGCCGCTGCCGCCATAGATGTCGGCATCCGTGTTCAGGATTTCCCGCCAGCGGCCCTCCAGCGGCAGGCGAACCGCGTAGTTCTCGCGATAGACCGGCGTCAGGTTGCTGATGACGGCGATCGGCTTCTCGCCCGGAGCCTTGCGCAGCCAGGCGAGGACGGAGTTTTCATGGTCGTCGGCAATCAGCCACTCGAAGCCTTCGCCTTCGCAGTCGCGGGCATGCAGTGCCGCCTTGCTGCGATAGGTAAAGTTGAGATCGCGCACGAGGCGGCGCATGCCTTCGTGCATGCGGTACTGCAGCAGGTTCCAGTCAAGCGAGCCAGCCTCGTTCCATTCGCTCCACTGGGCGAATTCCTGGCCCATGAAGAGAAGCTTCTTGCCCGGATAGCCCCACATGAAGGCGTAGTAGGCCCGGAGATTGGCGAACTTCTGCCAATCATCGCCGGGCATCTTGGCAATCAGCGAGCCCTTGCCGTGCACGACCTCGTCGTGCGACAGCGGCAGCACGAAATTCTCCGAATAGGCGTAAAGCAGGCCGAAGGTCAGTTCGTTGTGGTGATGCTTGCGGTGAATGGGCTCACGGCTCATGTAGCTCAGCGTGTCATGCATGAAGCCCATGTTCCATTTGAAGCCGAAGCCGAGACCGCCCTCGTGGACGGGCTGCGAGACCTTCGGCCAGGAGGTGGATTCCTCGGCAATGGTCATGACGCCCGGATGCTCGGCGTAGATGCGGGTATTCATGCTCTGCAGAAAGCGAACGGCTTCCAGATTCTCGTTGCCGCCGTATTCGTTCGGGATCCATTCGTTGTGCTTGCGGGAATAGTCGAGGTAGAGCATCGAGGCGACGGCATCAACGCGCAGACCGTCAAGATGGAACTTCTCGGACCAGTAGAGCGCGTTGTTGACGAGGTAGGAAACGACCTCGGTACGCCCAAAATTGTAGATCGCGGTGTTCCAGTCGGGATGGAAGCCCTTGCGCGGATCCTCGTGCTCGTAGAGCGCCGTGCCGTCGAACCAGCCGAGACCGTGCTCGTCGGTCGGAAAGTGGGCCGGCACCCAGTCGAGGATGACGCCGATGCCGACCTTGTGGGCACCGTTGACGAAACGGGCAAAGCCTTCAGGCTCGCCGAAACGGGCGGTGGGCGCGTAGAGACCAGTCGTCTGGTAGCCCCATGACGGGTCGTAGGGGTGTTCGGTGATCGGCAGGAACTCGATATGGGTAAATCCCATGTCGACGCAGTAGGGGATGAGCCGTGAGGCCATTTCGTCCCAGGAGAGGAACGTGCCGTCGTTGCGGCGCTGCCAGGAGCCTGCGTGAACCTCGTAGATCGAGATCGGCTGACGCCGCTTGTCCGTTTCGCTCCAGTGCTTCAGGTGGGCTTCATCCTCCCATTCCTGCAACAATTCGGGCGCGGTGACCGAGGCCGTCTTTGGACGCAGTTCGCTGCGCCTTGCAAAGGGGTCGGCCTTCAGCGGCAGCAGGACGCCGTTCTGCCCTCGGATCTCGAATTTGTAGCCGACGCCCGTCGGAACATCGGGTGCGAAGATCTCCCAGATACCGGCTCCGGCGCGCAGGCGCATCACATGGCGGCGACCGTCCCAGTTGTTGAAATCGCCGACGACGGAGACGCGTTGTGCGTTCGGCGCCCAGACGGCGAAATGAATGCCTTGTGCGCCTTCATGCCTGATCCAGTGTGCGCCCATCTTGTCGAATAGGCGCAGATCCGAGCCCTCGCGCGCATAATAGTCGTCCATCGGCCCGAGAACCGGCCCGAAGCTGTAGGGGTCAGTTACCGCCCATTCGGCATCGCCGCGGCGGGCGCGGTAACGCACCGGCTGCTGCTTGGAAACGGTCACGGTTCCGGCAAAGAAACCATCCGGATGCTGCAGCTTCAACTCGCCGACGACGCTGCCGTCGAGCGACATCGCGGTCACCTCTTCGGCGCCGGGAATAAAACATCGTGCAACGTAGGCGTTACCCGATTTGTGAATGCCCAGAACGGCAAAAGGATTGGAATGCGAACCGGCGAGGATTGCCGCGATCTCGTCTGTCGAAATTTCCCAGGGAACCTTGACGTCAGGGGCAGCCTTCGGCGTTTTCATCCGGCTCTCCAAATTTCCTTGGCATACTGCCTGATCGTGCGGTCGGACGAGAACCAGCCCATACGAGCCGTATTGCAGATCGTCTTCTCGTACCACGACGGCGTGTCCGTCCATAGCTGGTCGACTTCGCGTTGGGCTTGGGCGTAAGCATCGAAATCGGCCGCGACCATGAACCAGTCGTGCGCGTAGATACCGTCGATCAGCTCCGAGTACCGGTTTCGATCGTCGGGGGAGAAGACGCCGGAGCTGATGGCAGACAGCGCCTGCGACAGTTCACGGGAACTCTCGATGACAGCGCGCGGATTGTGGCCTTCGGCGCGCAGGTTCGTCACTTCGTCAGCGCGCAGGCCGAAGATCTTGATATTGTCGTCGCCGACATTGTCGCGCATCTCGACATTGGCGCCGTCGAGCGTGCCGATCGTGAGCGCACCGTTCAGCCCGAATTTCATGTTGCCGGTGCCGGATGCTTCCATGCCGGCCGTCGAGATCTGCTCGGAAAGATCTGCAGCAGGAACCATGATTTCGGCCAGCGAGACGTTGTAGTTCGGCACGAAGACGATCTTCAGCAAACCGCGCACGGACGGGTCGTTGTTGATGGTGCGGGCAACGTCGTTGATCAGTTTGATGATCAGCTTGGCGTTGTGATAGCTCGGCGCGGCCTTGCCTGCGAAGAGCTTGACGCGCGGCACCCAGTCGAGTTCCGGGTGCGAGCGGATTTGGTCGTACAGGGCGACCGCCTCGATGACGTTCAGAAGCTGACGCTTGTACTCGTGGATGCGTTTGATCTGGATGTCGAACATCGCCGACGGGTCGATCTTCACGCCCATGCGGCTGGCGACAAGATTGGCGAGCGCCACCTTGTTGGCCCTCTTAACCGCCGCAAACTTCTCCTGGAAGCTGGTGTCAGTGGCGAACTTGTCGAGCGGCTTGAGCTTTTCAGCGTCATCCAGGAAGTCGTCGCCGATCGTCTCGCGGATAAGACCTGTAAGTCCAGGATTACATTGCTGCAGCCAGCGGCGCGGCGTGATGCCGTTGGTCTTGTTGTTGATACGGTCTGGATAGAGTTTGTGCAGGTCGGCAAAGACAGTGACCTTCATAAGCTCGGTGTGCAGCGCCGACACGCCGTTGATGGAGTGCGAACCGACGAAGGCGAGGTTGCCCATGCGCACCCGGCGCTCGCCGCTTTCCTCGATCAGCGACAGGGAGCGGATCTCCGTGTCGGAGAAGTTCTTGCTCTTGCGGGCTTCGAGCAGAATCTTGGCGTTGATCGCATAGATGATCTGCATGTGGCGCGGCAGAAGACGCTCGAAGAGCGGCACCGGCCAGCTTTCCAGCGCTTCGGGCAGAAGCGTGTGGTTGGTGTAGGCGATCGTGCCGCGGGTGATGTCCCACGCCTGGTCGAATTCCAGCCCATGCACGTCGCAGAGCAGGCGGATGAGTTCGGCGACGGACACGGCCGGATGGGTGTCGTTGAGCTGGATCGCGACCTTGTCGGGCAGCGAGGTGAAGTCGTCGTACTGCTGCAGGTGGCGGCGCAGGATGTCCTGCAGGGACGCCGACGAGAAGAAGAATTCCTGGCGCAGGCGCAGCTCCTGGCCGGCGGGCGTCGCGTCTGCCGGATAGAGGACGCGGGTCAGGCTTTCTGCCTTGTTGCTTTCGCGCAGCGCGCCGATGTGGTCGCCGGCATTGAAGGCGTCGAGCAGGATCGGGTCGATGGGCTGCGCCGACCATAGGCGCAGCGTGTTGACGCGGTTGCCGCGCCAGCCGACCACCGGTGTGTCGAAGGCGGCGGCAATGACGCGCTCGGCTGGCTTCCAGACGTAGCGCGGCTCGCCTTCGGCGCTGTTGGCGACGTCAACGGTGCCGCCGAAGCCGATTTCATAGGCGCTCTCGCGACGCTCGAACTCCCAGGGATTGCCGTGGGCGAGCCAGCTTTCAGGCAGCTCGACCTGCCAGCCGTCGGCGAGCTGCTGGCGGAAGAGGCCGTGCACGTAGCGGATGCCATAGCCATAGGCCGGGACGTCCACCGTCGCCATGCTTTCCATGAAGCAGGCAGCGAGACGTCCGAGGCCGCCGTTGCCGAGCGCTGCATCAGGCTCGAGGCCGGCGATGACGGCCACATCGACACCGAGCGAGGCGAGCGCATCGCGAACCTGTTCCATGAGGCCGAGGTTCGAAACGGCATCACGCATCAGGCGACCGATGAGGAACTCGAGAGAGAGGTAGTAAACGCGTTTGTCACCGGTCGCATAGACCTTGCGGGTCGATTCCATCCACTTGTCGATGATGCGGTCGCGCACCACGAGAATGGTTGCCGTCAGCCAATCGTGCGGCTTGGCGACCTTGGCATCCTTGCCGATGCGATAGGTAAGGCGTTCGATTATTTCTTCTGCGAGGATGTCGGGCTTTGAACTGCGCGGCGCGGGGGAGGGGATAGTCGGCTTCGCAACGGTGTTCATCGTCAATCCTCGCCAAATCTGATTGGGTTTCAGTATGTTATGCTTGCTACAATCGATAGGTCTCACGCACTAAACCACAGTTTATGCACCCTTATTACGCAGTTGCAACAAGTGAATTGTGCAAACGTCAAATTTGACGAAGCCTCGCATCCGGCCGCTGAAAGAACTTGATTTCAATCGGTTTTCCGACTTTGATCGACGGGATTTTCGAACAACGAAAAGCCGCCCCGGTTTGTTCCGGAGCGGCTTTTTTTGTTGGAATGGACCTCGGTAGTCTTATTGGGTCAGCAAGGTCTTGCTGGCGGCCGCGTCCTGGCCGATCTTTTGGAAGGCCGAAAGGAGATCGCTCATGCTTTCGGCCTTGAAATAGAAACCTGCACCACTCGAGCAATCCTCGAGAAGCTGTTGTCCGCGGGACGGTGCCATGAAGGCAATCGAGTAGATTTTAATATTGTCCTTGGTCTTTGCGTTCGAGCATTCGGCGCGTGTGTTCGTGTCAGAGCTGGTGGCGTTGTTGTCGCCGTCCGTCATGAAAACGATGTACTTCGTGAGCTTAGTGTTTCCGGCGCTCGTTTGGGTCGTCGTTTCCGCATTCGCCGCAGTGTCCTTCAAGCCGTTGTGTGCTTGGCGCATCGGCGCATAGGATTCGGTGCCGTTGCCGGCTGACAGAACGTTAATCACCTGGCTGCGAGTATTTGACGTGCCCCAGGCGAAGCTGCTTGAAAGGCGAACGGCATCGTTCCATGCGATTGCGTTCGTCCGGCTGTATTTTGCGGGCTTGGATGGGTCGGCCTTGTCGATCTCGTCAAGTAGAAGATTTGCTGCGGCTTTCAGCGCATCGATTTTCTTGATGTAGCATGGGCTGAACTTGGTGACAGGCGTCTTGCCGGTTTTGTCGATAATCTGATTGCCGCTGGTATCATACTTGACGCAGCTTGTCTGGGTTGGATCGAGCGTGCCGGTGTCCGCCTTCATTGAACCTGACTCATCGAGCACCAGCGTCATGGAAATGGCGCTGCGCTCTTCGCTGATGCCGCTGGTCGTAGTACTTGCAGCGGCAACCTGGAGCTTGTCATATCCGAATATGCGCGCAAGCGGTGTTGTGCCGATTTGAGACGCGCCCCCCAGCGTGATCTTGTAGCTCTTGCCGCCGGATGTTGTTTTGGTCTGGATGTCAACCGAGACCGAATTCTTGATGGCGTCAGCCGTCGCCTGATCCACGTAGTTCGACATCTGTCCGGCGACGAACGACTTTGCCAGTTCCTTTGCTGCGGCGTCGGTCGCTACTTTGCCCGATGCGAGCGCCGATGCGGCTGCGAGTGCCGCCGAATCGGTGGCCTCCTGAAGCTGTTGCCTCTGAACGACCATGTTCGAGAAGTCGACCGCCAAACTGGCCGAGCCGATAAGCACTGGCAGTGCGATCGCCGTCAGCATCGCGAAATTTCCGCCGCGATCGTTCAATAGCTTAAGCATGCTGGTCTTCAGCGAATGCGAGGTGTGCATCATGTCACCTGAGTTGGTTGCCCCATTAATGCAATCACTCTTGCGCCGCATTTGTTGAGACCAAATTTAAGCATTCGCTACAATTCTAACGAATTGTCGCTTTCCTGTGCGGGTTTGTACCGGAATCATTGCCTAAGAGGGCAAAATGACGTGATTATCGCATAGGATGCAGACGTCTTCGTCTTCCGGCGGCCGAAGCGCTTCGCTTACTTCAGCGGGATAACGTCCACGGCCTGAACGGAGCGCTGGCTGCCATAGCTTTTCAGGACGCCGATCACGGGCGCGACGTCGGAGTAGTCGCGGCCGTAGGCGACGACTATATGGTCGGAGCCGGCAGGAATGTTGTTCGTCGGGTCGAGTTCGACCCAGCCGAGCGTCGTGCCGCACCATACCCGTACCCAGGCGTGCATGGCGTCCGCACCTTCCAGCCGCTCCTTGCCCGGAGGCGGGATGGTGCGCAAGAAGCCCGAGACATAGCCCGCGGGAATACCGAGGCTTCGCAGCGCCAGGATCATCACGTGCGAGAAATCCTGACAGACGCCACGCTTCAGCTGGAAGGCTTCAAGCGGCGTCGTATCGACGGAGGTGGCGTCGGAATCGTAGGTGAAGTCCTTGTGGATGCGGGCACAGAGCGCATTGGCAATCTGCAGGACGGTGCGGGACGGTTCCAGTGCGTGTTTTGCGTAGTCGGAGATCGCCCGCGTCTCGGTCAGTCGGGGGCTATTGCCGAGGAAGTGATGCGGGGCATCGGGCTTCAGCGACCGCACGCCTGCGACCTCGTCCGGCAGACGCGTCAGCAGGGGCGAGAAGTCTGCAGCAATCGAATGGCTTTCCACCTGCACGCGGGCCTGCATTCGGATGTCGAGCTTTTCGTGCGGTGCGCGCACCATGAAGGCGGTTGCCGGATGCTGGAAGAAATCGACGAAGTTCGCCTGCTCGTCCGGTGTCGGAGAGACCTTGATCGAGCCGGCGACCAGGCGCTGGCGATCGGGCAGCGACAGCGGCATCAGCCGCATGATGTGGCGCGCGCCCGAGGCCGGCGTGTCATAGATGTAGCCCATATGGAGTGAGAGATCGTAGAGCACCGGCGTTACCCCAGATAGGTCTGCGCCAGGAGATCGGACAGATGCTCCAGCTCGCGTTCGAGACGGTGATAGACGTCGTCGCTCATGGCCTCCGGCGTCATCACGGCGAGGCCCGAATGAAGGCGCATGGCCTCTCGGTAGAAGGGGGACATCTGGCCGTTGACCAGCGCGTTCGGCAGCTGCTCGACCTCGCGATGGATTTCGTTCATCTGGAACAGGATCGAGCGCGGGTTGAGCGGGTCGAGCGCCAGCAAATCGGTGACCGTCAGGCGTGCCGTGTTGACGTTGTAGCGCCGGCGGTGGGTCATGACGCTGTCGCCGATCTCCAGCAGCATGTCGAGCGCTCCATCGGGGGCGTCGGTGCCAGACATGTGGCCGAGCAGGCGCGTCATGTGCAGGGCGCGCTCGATGTGGCGGCCGAGCGACAGGAAGCGCCAGCCGGTGAAGCGGTACATGTTTTCATGCACGAGACCGGCAAAGCCGGCGAGCTTGCGCAGCAGGATCGTCATCGCGTGGCTGGCGTCGTCCCCCGGCGAAACCGTCGCGTGGAAGCGCCGCGCGGTCTTGGCGAGATCGTTCAGCGCCAGCCAGCCGTCCGGCGAGAAGCGGTCGCGGATATTGCTTGCCGAATAGACGGCGCTGTCGATATTGCGCAGCAGGGTTTCCGGCACCGCGTCCTCTGCGTCGATGTCGACTGCGGCGAGATACTTCGAAACGTCGGCCAGCAGCGGCTGGCTCGGGTCGGCGGCTTCGGCGAAACGCGCGTGCCAGGCCCGCAGGATGCGCAGCGCGCCTTCGGCTCGCTCGATGTAGCGGCCCAGCCAGAAGAGGTTGTCGGCGGCGCGACTGGGCAGGCTGCCGGGCATGTTGCGGGTGAAGCTGCCTTCGGCCGGGAGCAGGGTGTGGCGCTCGACCGGCTTGTCGCTGACGATCCAGACGTCGGCTGCCCCCCCGCCCGATTGCATGGCGATCGCGGCGACATCGTCGCCCGCGCCTATGCGGGCGAAACCGCCCGGCATGATCTGCCAGCCGTTGGCGGTGCGGGCGGCAAAGACACGCAGGCTCATCGGCCGCGGCGTCAGCTTGCCGCCGACCCAGGCCGGCGTTGTCGAGAGCGTCACCGTTTCCTGGCCGACGAGCTTCGGTCCGTCGGAATTCAGCCATTCGCCGATCGAGTCCCGGGCAGTGGCGCGCAGGGCGGAGCCGAGCACGGATTCGCCGTTGTCGTCGAAGAACGGCGCGCGGGAATAGGCCGGGCCGATCACCATTTTCTCGATATTTGCGGCGACATGCTCGCGTTCGCTCTTCTGTCCACACCACCATGTCGCGATCGAAGGCAGCTTCAGCTCCTCGCCAAAGAGCTCGCGACAGATCGTCGGCATGAAGGCGAGGAGGGCGCGCGTCTCGAGAAGGCCGGTGCCCAGCGCATTCACAATGGTGACGTTCTCGGCGCGCAGCGCCTCGACAAGACCGGGCGTGCCGATGTGCGAATTCTGGTTCAGCTCCAGCGGGTCGGCATAGCCCGAATCGAGGCGGCGCCAGAGCACGCTGATCGGCTTCAGGCCGGCAACGGTACGGACCATGACCTTGCCGTTGAGCACCGCAAGATCCTCGCCCTCGAGCAGCATGAAGCCGAGATAGCGCGCGATGTAGGCGTGTTCGTAGTAGGTCTCGTTGGCGGGCCCCGGCGTCATGACAGCGATGCGGTCGTCGCCGCTGTGCTTCATGCCCTGTAGCGCATCGCGGAAGGCGCCGAAGAAGGATGCCAGCCGGTGGACCGGGGTTTCGGCGAAGATGTCCGAGAAGGCGCGCGTCGTCGCCACGCGGTTTTCGAGCGCGAAGCCAGCGCCGGAGGGCGCCTGCGTGCGATCGGCCAGAACCCACCAGTTGCCGTCGGGCCCGCGGCCGATCTCGAAGGCGCAGAAGTGAAGGTAGTGGCCGCCGGCCGGGGTTATGCCGACGAGCGGGCGCTGGAATTCCGGGTTGGCGGCAATCAGGGCAGGCGGCAGGACCCCTTCCCCAACCAGCCTGTTCGGGCCATAGAGGTCGGCGACAATCGACTCGAGCAGATCGGCGCGCTGGACGAGGCCAGCCGATAGCGTCTCCCACTCGCGCTCGTCGATCAGCACGGGAACGTGAGAGAGGGGCCAGGAGCGCTCGGCGCTGCCGGTGCTGCCATAGGCACGGTAGAACACGCCGGCATCGCGCAAATAGCGTTCGGCGCGGGCGAAACGCTCGGTCAGGTCTTTCTCCGGTATGCGATTGAGGTGGGAGATGAAACGCTGCCAGACGGGGCGGATTGCGCCGTTGTTATCGACCATCTCGTCTGCGATGCCGGGAAGCGGCGCATAGCCGCGGGCCGCATCGTTGCCGATGCGGTCCTTGATGTCTGTCCTCAGCTCTCTTACCGGTTTCTTGCCCATAAAACCCTAGGTCTAAAGTCCTGCCGGTCGCCTCAGGTCCAGCGTCAGCGGGAATTCCGGGGAGCCCGTTTCGGTGCGCGGACTGTAGCTGCCCGCCGTATGTCCCCACGGTTCGAATCGCGCCAGACGCCTTGCTTCCGCTTCGTTACCATTGACCGGGAAGGTGTCATAGGTACGCCCGCCCGGATGGGCAACGTGATACATGCAGCCTCCAATCGAACGCTTCGACCATGTATCATAAATATCGAAGGTCAGCGGTGTGCTGACCGGCAGAACCGGGTGCAATCCCGACGCCGGCTGCCAGGCCTTGAAGCGAACGCCGGCGACGGAAACGCCCGATGTGCCGGTCGGCGTCAACGGCACGGTGCGACCATTGCAGGTGACCGTATAGCGCGACGAGTTGCTGGTTTCGAGGCGGAGCTGCAGGCGCTCGACGGAGCTGTCGACATAACGCACGGTGCCGCCGATCGCGCCTTCCTCGCCCATGACGTGCCAGGGTTCCAGCGCCTGGCGCAGTTCGAGCTTCGAGCCCTCGTATTCGACCTCGCCGCAGAAGGGGAAGCGGAATTCGAGCTGTGCCTTGAACCATTCCGGGCTGAGATCGAAGCCGTTCTGCCGGAGATCGGCCAGCACGTCGAGGAAGTCCTGCCAGATGAAATGCGGCAGCATGAAGCGGTCGTGGAGCGAAGTTCCCCAGCGCACGAATGTGCCGTCTGCCGGATTGGTCCAGAAGCGGGCAACGAGGGCGCGGACGAGAAGCTGCTGGGCAAGCGACATGCGCGCGTTCGGCGGCATTTCGAAACCGCGGAATTCGACCAGGCCGAGACGGCCGGTCGGTCCATCGGGCGAAAACAGCTTGTCAATGCAGATCTCGGCGCGGTGGGTGTTGCCCGTGACGTCTATCAGGAGATTGCGGAACAGGCGGTCTGTCAGCCAGGGCAGCGGCGGCGCGCCCTGGCCAGGCGCCGGTACCTGCGCCATGGCGATTTCGAGCTCGTAAAGGCTGTCGTGACGAGCCTCGTCAATGCGGGGCGCCTGGCTTGTCGGGCCGATGAACATGCCGGAGAACATGTAGGACAGGGCCGGATGGCGTTGCCAGTGCAGGACCAGGCTCTTCAGCAGATCCGGGCGGCGCAGGAACGGGCTGTCGCCCGGGTTCGCACCGCCGACGACCACGTGGTTGCCGCCGCCGGTGCCAGTGTGGCGGCCGTCGATCATGAACTTGTCGGCGCCGAGGCGGGTCTGGCGCGCCTCCTCGTAGATCGTCGTGGTGATACCGACGCAATCCTGCCAGTTGGACGCGGGATGGATGTTGACCTCGATGACGCCAGGATCGGGAGCGACGCGGATGACGTTGATGCGCTCGTCCTGGGGCGGCGAGTAGCCTTCGATATGGACGGGGAGGCCAAGTTCGGCCGCAGCGTTTTCGGCGGCAGCAATCAGCTCGAGATAATCCTCGATCCGCTCGACCGGGGGCATGAAGACGCAGAGCCTGCCGTCGCGCGGTTCGACCGAAATCGCGGTGCGCACGGCGCCACCGATTTCGCCGACCGTCTGCTCGACACGGCTCTGGCTGCTGTCATCGCTCTGGCGGGACGCTTCCGGCATGGCGCGACCGGCGGGAACGAATACCTCGGGAAGCGGCTGGCGCGGGATCGACGGATCCGCCGTGTGGATATAGGGATATCGGGCCGGGGGGACATAGGGAAGCGTACCGAGTGGCAGGCGATAGCCGACCGGGCTGTCGCCGGGCACGAGGAAGATCTTGCCGCGACGCGTACGCCATTTCTCGCTGACCCAGCGGTGGCCCGCGGCCTTGGCGTTCCAGGCCTGAACCGGTAGAATGTAGCCTGTAGGGGCGGTCAACCCGCGTTCGAAGACGCGGGCGATGCGGCTGCGCTCTTCCGGGTCTTTCAGCTTCGAATTCGACGGATCGACGTTTTCAGGGAGGCTGCCTTCCTTGATGATCCATTCGGCCGGGTCCTCGTAGGCCGGCAGCACCATTTCGGGTTCGATCGCCAATTCCCTGGCAATGGCGTTGAGGAGGTTCGAAGCGTCTTCCGCCTTGACGCCGGTGTCCTTGCCTTCGCCGGCGATCAGCTCCGGGTTCTGCCAGATCGGCTTGCCGTCCTTGCGCCAGTACAGCGAAAAGGTCCAGCGGGGCAGGCTTTCGCCGGGATACCATTTTCCCTGGCCGTAGTGCAGGAAGCCGCCGGGAGCAAAGCGCTCGCGCAGCTTGCGGATCAGTTGATCGGCTTTCTCGCGCTTGGTCGGGCCGACGGCCTCGGTGTTCCATTCCTCGGACTCGAAATCGTCGATGGAGACGAAGGTCGGTTCGCCGCCCATCGTCAGGCGGACATCCTCGGCCGCGAGGATGCGATCGACCTTGGCGCCGAGCTCATTGAGTTCGTCCCAGCTGTCGTCGGAGAAAGGCTTGGTGATGCGCGGATGCTCGGCGACGCGCGACACCTTCATGTCGAAGTCGAATTCCGTATTGGCCTGGCCGAATAGCGCGCCCGAGATCGGCGCGGCGTTGCGGTAATGCGGGGTGGCGGCGAGCGGGATATGGCTTTCGCCGGTGAGAAGACCGGAGGTTGGGTCGAGGCCGATCCAGCCGGCGCCGGGCAGATAGACCTCGCACCAGGCATGCAGGTCGGTGAAGTCGACGTCGGTGCCAGAGGGGCCGTCGAGCGCCTTCAGGTCAGGCGTCAGCTGGATCAGATAGCCCGACACGAAGCGGGCGGCGAGCCCGAGGTTGCGCAGGATTTCGACCAGCAGCCAGCTCGAATCGCGACAGGAACCGAGAGCAAGCCGCAGCGTTTCCTCCGGCGTCTGGACGCCGGGCTCCATGCGGATGACGTACTCGATGTCCTGTTTCAGACGAGCGTTGAGGCCGACGATGAAATCGATAGTGCGCATCGGCGTGCGGTCGATGCCGGCGACGTAAGCTGCCAGCGCCGGCTCCATCGGCTGCGGCTGCATGTAGATCTTCAGATCGTCGCTGATGTCTTCTGGATAGGCGAACGGCCAGGTTTGGGCGTTCTCCTCGATGAAAAAGTCGAAGGGATTGTAGACCGTCATATCGGCAACGAGATCGACCGCGATCTTGAACTCGGTGACGGGGTCCGGAAACACGTAGCGGGCGAGATAGTTGCCGTAGGGATCCTGCTGCAGGTTCACGAAGTGATTGGACGGTGTGACCTTCAGCGAATGACTGATTACCCTGGTTTTCGAATGCGAGGCGGGTTTCAGGCGGATGACCTGGGGGCCGAGACGAACCGGCCTGTCATATTTGTAGTGCGTCAGATGATAGATGCTGGCTTTGATTGACATATCGTGCCTTATCCGGCGCCACGTCTTTGTGCGGCATTTGCTGTTCCCGAATGCAGTGTGTGCAATGCAGCGAAAGAATGCAAGGCGGAATGGTTAATGCCGCTAAGCGTTTAGACAGCGGTTGCGAACGTCACGGTCGCTTTGAGCCCTTTGCCGCCGACAGCCGGCTCAAGATCGAGTGCGGCGTTGAAGAGGCCCGCGATCTCTTCGACGATCGGCAAACCAAGCCCTGCGCCCGGCGCTCCGGACTGGTTGCCGCGGGAAAAGCGTTGGCGCACGGTGGCCAGTTTCTCCGGGGGAATTCCGGGGCCGTTGTCTTCGACTTCGAGGCAGACGGATCCGTCCGTGCGACGAATGCGGACCGTCACCTCGGCTCCCTTGCCGGCGTAGGCGATGGCGTTGCCGACAAGATTGCGCAGGAGTTCGCCGATCAAAAGCGGCTCTGCGCGGATGGTCTGCGGGCCGTTGCCTTCGAAGCCGAGATCGATGCCGGCGGCACCTGCGGCGGGAATGAGTTCGCCGGTGATGTCCTGCGCGATCGCTGTCAGATCGATCGACGAGGCCGTCAAGGCCTCCCTGGCCGCAGCCGCGTCGATCTTGGCCATCAGAAGCAGCTGGGCCAGAATTCTCTCGGCATGGGCGACGGCCTGATCGCCTTTCAGCGCAGAGCCCTGCGCCTCCGCGAGCGTGGCGGCCCGGGCGGACAGGGCAAGCTGGGTGCGGATAATCGCAAGCGGGGTGCGTAACTGGTGGCTGGCATTGCCTGTAAAATTCCGAAGCGCATCGAGCGCCGATTGCAGGCGCACCATGAAGCCGTTGACCGTATCGACCAGCGGCTGGACCTCGCTCGGAACGGACTGCTCGATCGGGTGCAGGTCGTCGGGGCTGCGTTCGCCGATGGCGTCGCGGAGCTCGTAGAGCGGGCGCAGCGCCACTGTCACGGATATCCAGACGATGGCCGCAGCACCTGCTATCATGAGGGAAAGACGCAGCGCCGAACGGACGAGGATCGCGCCAGCGAGATGGCGTCTGGCGATTGTCGTTTCGGCGACTGTCACGGTGAACGGGACGGAGCGGATGCCTGTGGAGGCCGAGCGCCTGAGCGTCGCGACGCGGATCGGTTCGTCGCGGAAGGTGTCGTCGGCAAAGGCTGCACTGTCGCCCCGCGTTTCCTTGAGAACCGGAAGCGCCTGATAGCCGGTGATGAATTCTCCTGGCGGCCCGTCGACGCGGTAAAAGACGCGGTCCTGTGCCGCCGAGGTCAGCATCTCCAAGGCGACATAGGGAATATCGACCTCCAGCGAGCCATCCTCTGCTACGACGACGCGTTCGGCAATCGCCAGAGCAGAGCCGGCGAGCACGCGGTCGGAGACGATGTTGGAGGTCTGCACCGCCTCGCGGTAGGTATCGGCCAGCGCCACCATGCCGATGATTGCGGTCGATATCAGCAGCCAGAACAGCAGCCTGCGTCGAAGCGAATAAGCCGCCGTCATGGAGCCTCTGGCAGCTTGTCAAGATAGTAGCCGATGCCGCGCGCCGTCTTCACCGTCAGCCCGTAGGGCGACAGACGCTTCCTCAGGCGGCTGACATATTGCTCGATGGCATTGGCCGAGATGTCGTCGTCGAAGGCGGTCAGAGATTGGATGATCGCATCCTTGGCGACGACCTTGCCGGCGCGCATGAACAGGATTTCGAGAAGGCCGAGCTCGCGGGCGGGGATATCGAGCGGCGTCGAGCCGGCGGAGAAGGCGCGCGATCTGAGATCGAGCGAGACGACGCCGAAGCTCACTGTTGCCGAGTGAAGGCCCGCTTGGCGGCGCAACAGCACCCGCACGCGCGCCTCGAATTCTGCAATGTCGAAGGGCTTTATCAGGTAGTCGTCGGCGCCGAGATCGAGCCCCTTCACACGCTCTTCCGGTGTGCCGCGGGCAGTGAGGATCAGCACCGCCGCCTGGTTCTTCCGGGCTCGCATGGCGCGCAGCACGTCGAGGCCGTCCAGCTCCGGAAGGTTGAGATCGAGCACGACGAGGTCGAATGCCTCGGCGGCTGTGACCGCATTTGCCGAAGCCCCGTCGTGGACGACATCGACGGCATGGCCGGTGCCGCGCAGAATGGCCGATAGCCCGTCGGCAAGCGCGATATTGTCCTCCACCAGTAGAATGCGCACGGATGTTCCCTTGATTTTCGAATAAGATTACAGCGCGGCGGAAACGCTGTCACCGTCCGTCATTCACCGAGGCAGCCTGCCGGGTCTCTACTGTTGCGCAATGGCCGCCATCAGCTTGTCGAAACGCGGGTCGGAGCGGATGTTGTCGAGATCGGAATCGTTGGTGAACCAGCCTAGCTGGTAGGACGAACTGTTCGGTACCAAACGCTCGAGGAGATAGATGGCGTGGTCGACGTCGCCGAGAACGGCGTGAACGCAAACTGCATTGTAGCGAGTGATGACATCGTTCGGATCCATGGCAAGTGCCCGCGTGATCCAGGATAGCGCGCGGCTCCGGTCGCCGAGTTGCGCATAGGCGAGCGCTGCGCGATGGACGGGTGCGGAATTGCCGGGATTCTGATCGGACGCCCGCTCGGAGCGGGCAATGCCTTCGAGTGCCCATTTTCGTCTCTCTTCCACGCGGCCGAGCGAGTGGCAGGCGGCGGCCAGCAAGATCGGGGAGACATAGTCGTCGACATAAAGGGATGCAGCGCGCTCGAAATAGACGATCGCCTGTTCGAACTGTCCCCGCTTGAAAAGCCGATGGGCAAAATGAAAATTCGCCTCGAAAAGATTGGGATCCAGTGCAAGTGCGCGCTGGAAATACGGATCGGCCTCTTCGTCCTGCCCACTGTGATGCAAGGCGATGGCCCGCGCCGCGTGGGCTTCGGCAAGGTCGGGGTCCAGCGTCAGCGCCTTGGCGCTCGTTTCGAGAATATCCTTGATCGGCAACTCAGCCGCATACCAGATGTGAAGGGCGGAATCGCAATCGGCAATACCCGCATAGGCGCGGGCATAGTCCGGGTCCAGTTCGATGGCTTTAGAGAACATCCGTCTCGCAAGGCTCAGGTAGGACATCGTCATCGAGCGGGCGAATTTTCGTCCCCGGAGGTAATAGGTATAGGCCTCGACATTGGATGTCGGCTCGGTTTCGATCGCCCGTATCTCTTCCGGCCTCAGCTTGATTTTCAGCTGGCCGACAATGGCGTGCGCAATTTCGTCCTGGATCGCGAAGATATCGGTCAGGTCCCGGTCGTAGCGATCGGCCCAGAGATGATCCTCATTGCCGGCGTCGATCATCTGCGCGCTGATCCTGACGCGGTCGCCCGATTTGCGGACGCTGCCCTGCAGAACGTAGCGTACCGACAGCTCGCGGGCGATCTGGCCGATCTTGGCGTGCCGACCCTTGTAGGTGAACGTGGTGTTGCGCGGCGTCACCAGAAGGCCTGAAACCTTCGATAGGTCGGTGATGATGTCTTCCGTCAGTCCGTCGGAGAAATACTCCTGATCGGGGTCGCCGCTCATGTTGGTGAAGGGCAGCACCACGATCGACTGCTGATCGGGAATGCCACCGCCGGCAGGCGATCCGGCTGTCTCGGCCGGCTGATCGAAACGCACGGCGTAGACGCGAATGGGGTGCTGGATGTTCTTCAGCGATTGTTGGCCGCGGTCCTCAAAATGCAGACCCAGCCGCGTGCCGATCTGATCGCAGACAGTCTGGGAAACGGCGATGCCGCCGGGTTCGGCGACCGCCTCCAGCCGTGCAGCAAGGTTCACGCCGTCACCGAAGATGTCGCCATTTTCGACAATGACGTCTCCCAGATTGATGCCGATCCGCAACTGGATGCGGCGTTCCTGCGCGACGTCCTCGTTTCGTTGCGCCATGCCTCGCTGGATTTCGACGGCACAGGCGACGGCATTGACGACACTTGCGAATTCCGCCAGCAGCCCATCGCCGAGAAGCTTCACCAACCGGCCGCTGTGCCTGATGATCGCAGGCTCGAGCAGTTCGCTGCGCTGACGATTGACGGCTGCCAGGGTTCCCGTTTCATCGACGCCCATCAGCCGGGAGTACCCGACGACGTCGGCGGCGAGTATGGCGGTCAGTCGTCGCTCCAATGCATCCTCCGCGATAGGTTTGATGAACACTACCGGTTTTGGCGGACTTTGTCCTGCGTCGCTGCTACGTCTTTGGAGGAGCGTGCGGCAATCGCGATGCTGCCTGCCGGTCTCTTGTGCCGCCCTTTGCGGTCATGCATTCTAGGCGAATGAGGAGACTGGTTTTACTTGCATTTCTGCTGGCCTGTCCGGGCATCGCGCTCGCGGACGAGGTGTTCTATCCGGCGCTCTCCGGCAACATAGCTGCGCCGGTGCTGGTCGTTTATTCGTCGCTCGACGAGCCGCTGGCGCAGCCGATGATCCGGGGGTTTCAGGATGCGAACCCTGATGTGGCGGTCAAGTACGAGGACATGCTCACCGGCGAGATCTATGACCGGATCGTCAGGGAGACCGATGCCGGCCAGCGAACGGCGGATTTTGCTTTTTCCTCGGCCATGGACCTGCAGGTGAAGCTCTCCAATGACGGCTACGCCCAGCCGAGCAACTTGCCGATGAGCGGACGATGGCCGAAATGGGCGAACTGGCGCAACACCGCCTATGCGCTGACCTTCGAACCTGCAGTCTTTGTCTACCACAAGCCGAGTTTCGTCAACGAACCACCGCCGAGTACGCGGGCCGAGTTCGTCGATTACCTGAAGCGCAAGGGCGATGCCGTACACGGGCGGATAGGCACCTACGACATCGAGCGGTCAGGTGTAGGCTTCCTGTTCATGGCACGGGACCAAGAGCAGTTCGGCGATATCTGGTCGGTCATCGGAGCGATGGGAGCGGCGGGCGTCAAACTCTATTCCACAAGCTCGGCCATTCTTGAACGCGTTGCCGACGGACGTTTCGTGCTGGGCTACAATATTCTCGGCTCCTACGCCGCCGATTGGGCGAAGCGGCACCCGGATGTCGGCATCGTGCTGCCGAAGGACTACACGGTGGTGATGTCGCGGATCGGACTTGTGCCGCAGGCGGCCGCCGATCCCGAGCTCGGGCGCCGCTACCTCTCGTTCTTCATGTCAAAGGAGGGGCAGACCATCATGGCTCGCGAATTGCAGATTCCCGCCGTCAGCCCTGAAGTGACCGGCGAGAATACGGCAAATACGATGCAGGAACTGCTGGGCGCGCAGCTGCGGCCGGTGCCGGTGAGCCCGGGCCTGATGGTCTATCTCGATCAGGTCAAGCGTGCGCGACTGATTGCCCACTGGAACGAGGTGTTGCGCACGCAGTAAACGGGAGCCGCAGCACGTCAGGGATATTTTCGACGGCCGGGAACCAATCTGGGCGATCGACGTTTCCTCTCCTCGCGCGCAGGAGCGCGCCTGATTGAGACAGGCTATTTCCGCATGAAAGTACTTATTGTCGAAGACGAGTTGCTGATTGCACTCGATCTCGAAACCATCGTTCAGGATCTTGGCTACGAGGTGATCGGTCCGGCACGCAACTTCGGTGAGGCCATGGAGCTTGCGAAGGAGGCCGAGGTGGCACTCGTGGACGTGCATCTAGCCGATGGTATCACGGGTCCTTCGATCGCTGAACGCTTGGCGGGTGGCTACGGAGTGACTGTGGTTTTCATGACCGGAAATCCGGAAATGGTTCGCGACAGCGAGAGCGCGGTGGGCGTCGTCTCGAAGCCGCATTGGCCGGCAAAGGTGTCCGAAGCCCTCGAATACGCCGCCGCGGTTCGGCGGGGTTATCCTTCGTCATCCTCGCGTTTTCTCACTCCCTTCGCCTCCTGAGCAAGGCCCGGCTCCCATGCAATCAGACGACGGACATCTGAGTGAAATGATGCAGGTCCGGAAATGCGATAACAATCGTTCGAAGCACCTCATCGAGGGAGGAGACCTGCGGTGACCCACGACTTCCAGGAGGATCTCGATACCGTCGCTTCCATCGACGTCATTCCGACGATCCTGCAAGTGATGCAGGCCACCACGCACATGGGCTTTGCCGCCGTCGCGCGCGTGACGCCGGACCGGTGGGTTGCCTGCGCGGTGCTCGACACGATCGATTTCGGCCTGCAGCCTGGCGGCGAACTCGCGGTCGAGACCACGATCTGTCACGAAATCCGTCAGCACCACAAGGCCGTCGCCATCGACGACGTCAGCCAGAGTTCGAGCTGGATCGGCCACCACACCCCGCTAAAGTATGGCTTCCAGAGCTATATCTCGGTTCCGATCTTTCTCGGCGACGGCTCGTTCTTCGGCACCTTGTGCGCGATCGATCCTAATCCGGCGCAGGTCGACAATCCCCGGGTCGTCACCACGACAAAGCTCTTCGCCGATCTCATTGCAAGGCACATCGACGCTCGCCGCCAGCTTATCGACCTCGAGCGGCGGCTTGGTGCTGAGCTCGAAACCTCGCAGCTGCGCGATCAGTTCATTGCCATCCTCGGCCACGATATCAAGAACCCGGTGGCTTCGATGGCCGCCGGCACGAGGCTGCTGCGCACTTCGGTCGTCGATCCAAAGGGCAAGGCTGTGCTGGGTCTCATGGAGCAGACGATCACACGTGTTTCAAACATCGTCGAAAACGTCATGGATTTCGCGCGGGGACTTGGCGGCGGCATGGTTCTGCGGCGTGAATTCACGTCGATCAACGATGCGCTCGAAGCGATCGTGGCCGAGTTTGCGCAGATCTATCCGGATCGCCGGATCGATAGGAATTTCGCGATCGACGGCGACCTATACGTCGACAGCGACCGCCTCGGTCAACTGTTTGCGAATCTGCTGTCGAACGCCATCGTTCACGGAGCCAAGGACGGTTGGATCCGCTCCGGTGCGCAGGTGAGGGATGGATCATTCGAGCTATGGGTTGCGAACTGTGGCATCCCGATTTCCCCGGACGTGATTACGGGTATCTTCCAGCCGTTCAAGCGACGCGGATTGCGCGAGGAAGGCCTCGGGCTCGGGCTCTACATCGCCTCGGAGATCGCGAAGGCGCACGGGGGAACGCTCTCGGTCGTCTCCGACGAGGGAGAAACACGCTTTACGTTTCAGCTCCCGGCTGTTGCAGTAAAAAGCCGAGCTGCCGCCGAGTAACCCGGCGACCTTTGCAGGATCCCCGTCTTAACGGCGATCAGCGGAAAAGGCACGGCCGCTGCGCGTTCGCAAGCAGCTCCTGTTTCGACGCAAACGATCCGAATAGGGTGAGCAGACGCTTCTCCTCTGTCTTGTCCAGCCGGTGACGTCGCGCGAAATCCCGCACGCTCCATACTTCCCGCAAGCGCTGATTGTCGATTGTCTGGATATCGAGATGGGAACTCATGGCGTCACCTCCCTCATACAAGCGCGTTAACGCCGGCGGCGCAAAAAAGTTCCCTCTAACGGTTGTGTTTTTGTGCGATCGCAGGCGACCCACTCCGGCAGACCAAATATGCGGCGCCAATCGCGGTAACAAGGTGTTGGAGAGACTGGATAACCGGTCGATGTCAGCTAAATGACAGCTTGTTATGGTCCGTTTCACATAACTTCTGATCCGTGGAGGCGGAGAGCGGAAGTCTCGGGAGGAATTTTCACTTGTTTATCGGACCTCGAGGTCCGTCTGCGGTGTCCTTCCCGATTCCATTGAGAACAACTGCGCGGTCCTCAGCCGCGCCACGGAGGACACATCATGAAGCACACTTTCCTTGCGACGATTTTTGCCGCTGCCATCGCACTGCCGGCGTATGCGGGCGACTACACCATCATGGCACCGGCGGCACCCGGCGGCGGCTGGGACCAGACGGCACGCTCGCTGCAGGCCGTCATGCAGAAGGAAGGCATCGGCGGCAACGTTCAGGTTCAGAACGTTCCCGGCGCCGGCGGCACCATCGGCCTGGCGCAGTTTGCCAGCCAGAACAGCGGCAATCAGAATGCGCTGATCGTCGGCGGCTATGTCATGGTCGGCGCGATCCTCACTAACCAGTCGCCCGTCACGCTGAAGGACGTCACGCCGATCGCCCGCCTTACCGGCGAATATGAAGCGATCGTCGTTCCGGCCGCTTCCGACATCAAGACGATGGGCGATCTCGTCGCCAAGCTGAAGCAGGACCCGGGTTCTGTCTCCTGGGGCGGTGGCTCGGCGGGCGGCACCGACCATATCGCGGTCGGCCTGATCGCCAAGGCTTCCGGCGTCGATCCGACGAAGATCAACTACGTCGCCTTCTCAGGCGGCGGCGAAGCGCTTGCAGCCATTCTCGGCGGACAGGTCACGGCCGGAATCTCGGGCTACGGCGAATTCGAATCGCAGGTGAAGGCCGGCCAGCTCCGCCTGCTCGCCGTCTCCAGCGACGCGCGCATCGACGGCGTCGACGCGCCGACGCTGAAGGAAGCCGGCGTCGACGTCAGCGTGCAGAACTGGCGCATGGTCGCCGCGGCTCCGGGCCTGACGCCGGAGCAGACGGCTGCCGTGACCGCAGATTTCGACAAGTTGTCCAAGTCCGCAAGCTGGCAGGAAATCCTGAAGACCAAGGGCTGGGCCGACACATACCTCGCCGGCGACGACTTCAAGGCTCAGCTTGAGAAGGATGTTTCGGCGACCGAAGCCATCCTCAAAGAGATCGGACTGGTTCAATGAGCCAGGGTAACGCACCCCTGGCAACGAAGCGCCGCCTCGATTGGGCGGCGCTGGTCATTGCCATCTGTCTCTTCGCCGTTGCTGCGGTGATGCTTTGGGATGCCATGCATCTCAAGACCATCGCGCAATATGCCCGCATCGGACCGGCCACCGCGCCCAAGGTCGTGGCCGTCGGGCTGATCGGTCTTGGCGTCTGGACGGTCTTCGAGGCCTTTCGCGGTGAGTTCCCGGAGCGGGAGCATCAGGAAATCGCTCCCGTCGTCTGGGTTATCGCAGGCCTTGCCGCGCAGATGCTGCTTCTGAAGACCGCCGGCTTCTCGATTGCGACGGGTATCCTCTTTGCGTTCACCGCACGCGGGTTCGGCCGTCGCAAGTTGTGGTTCTCGATCCCCTTCGGCATCGTCTTCAGCTTCGTCGTCTGGGCCATCTTCTCGCAGCTGCTGCAGCTCACCCTGCCTGCAGGGCCGCTTGAAAGACTCTTCTTCTAGGATTGGATGCGATGAGCACCTTTGAATTCCTCTTCCAGGGCATCCTGGTCGCCATGCAACCGATGAACCTGCTCTATGCCTTCGTCGGCGTCACCCTCGGTACCGCCGTCGGCGTCCTGCCGGGCATCGGTCCGGCGCTGACCGTGGCTCTTCTCCTGCCCGTTACCTACCAGCTCGATCCGGCCGGTTCGCTGATCATGTTTGCCGGCATCTATTACGGCGGCATGTATGGCGGCTCGACGACCTCGATCCTGCTCAACACACCGGGTGAAAGCGCCTCGATCGTCACCGCGCTCGAGGGTAACAAGATGGCGCGTGCTGGCCGCGGCGGTCCGGCGCTGGCAACGGCGGCGATCGGCTCCTTCGTGGCGGGTCTGATCGCGACGCTCGGGCTTGCCTTCATCGCGCCGTTCATCGTCAAGCTGGCGCTGGTCTTCGGGCCGCGCGAGTATTTCGCGCTGATGGTTCTCGCCTTCGTCACCGTCTCCTCGGCCTTCGGGGATTCGGCATTGCGCGGGCTCACCTCGCTGTTCATCGGCTTTGCGCTCGCCATGGTCGGCATCGACCAGCAGACGGGGCAGGCGCGGCTTTCCTTCGGCGTTCCCGATCTTCTCGACGGCGTCGAGGTGACCACTCTGGCGGTCGCCATGTTCGCAATAGGCGAGACGCTTTACATTGCCGCTCAGGGCCATCGCATCGAAGACAAGATCGAAGCGGTGAAAGGCTCGCTGTGGATGACATCGCAGGACTGGTCGCGCTCCTGGAAGCCCTGGCTGCGCGGCACGCTGATCGGCTTCCCGATCGGAGCGATGCCGGCGGGCGGCGCCGAAATCGGCACGTTCCTCTCCTATGCGACCGAGAAGCGGCTGGCGAAGAATCCCGAGGAGTTCGGCCACGGCGCCATCGAAGGCGTTGCCGGTCCGGAAGCGGCCAACAACGCTTCGGCTGCCGGCACGTTGGTGCCGCTGCTGACGCTCGGCCTGCCGACCACGGCGACGGCAGCGATCATGCTCGCCGGCTTCCAGCAGTACGGCCTGCAGCCCGGTCCGCTGCTGTTTGCCACCAATCCGCAGCTTGTCTGGGGCCTGATCGCCAGCCTGCTCATCGCCAATGCCATGCTGCTCGTACTCAACCTGCCGATGATCGGCCTCTGGGTACGTCTGCTGACGATCCCGAAGCCCTGGCTCTACGCCGGCATTTTGCTGTTCGCCACCCTCGGCACAATCGGCGCCAATCCGTCTGTGTTCGAGCTCGGCATGCTGCTCGCCTTCGGCATCCTCGGCTACATCATGCGCCTGTTCGGCTATCCGATCGCGCCTGCGGTCGTCGGGCTGATCCTCGGGCCGCTTGCCGAGCAACAGCTGCGCCGGGCGCTCGCGATCAGCCAGGGCGACATCACGACGCTGGTGATGTCGCCGATCGCCGCAGGCCTGCTGATCGTGGCCGCCGCAGCGTTCCTGATCCCGCTGGTCCTCAGAATCCGCGGTCGCGGCCAGGTTCTCTCGCAATTGGCGGCCAACGAAGACTAAAATAAAAAGACTATACCAACCCACAGCTTGCGGCCGGTGATGGAAACATCAGCCGGCCGTTTTCCGTCGGATGCGGTTTTTTGAAACCAGCGGTTGGTATCCAATTTATTCACTAATATATGAGAGGCATCGCTATCTCAGTCCGGTGAGGAGGAATGCTGCATTGGTCGTTGCGAGGGCATTCGGGAAGTCTTCCGCAGACACGAAAAAGCGGGAAATTGAGCGCCTGGCTGCGCTTGAACAGCTCGACTTCCTCGATACCCCCAGGGACGAAGGCTTCGAGCGAATCGTGCGGTTGATAAAGGCGATCTTCACGATCGACATAGGGCTCGTGTCTTTCATCGACGCGCATCGTCAATGGTACAAGGCTTGTTCGGGCCTTCCAGCCGACGAGGTTCCGAGCGAACATACGTTCTGCCGATACGTCGTCGACAACGAAGAACCGATCGTCGTGCAGGATGCCACGAAGGATCCGCGATTCGTCCAACATCCCGCCGTGACAGGCGACAGCCACATCCGATTCTACGCAGGCGTTCCGTTGAGAACAAAGGAGGGGCATATCGTTGGAACGGTATGCGCCATCGACCGCGCGCCGAGGTCGTTCGGGCCGAAGGATCTTGCCATCCTCGAGGAACTGGCGGGGGCCGCGATGGACCGGATCGAGTTGTTGCAGTCGGCAGCAACCGACAGCCTGACCGACGCGCTTACGCGGCGTGCCTTCAAGCAAGAGGCTGATCAACGCATCTCTTCGGCTCTGCGACACCAGCATAATCTGTCGTGCATCGTACTCGACATCGACCATTTCAAGAGCGTAAACGACACCTATGGCCATGCCGCGGGCGATGAGGTTCTGCGTGCGGTGGCAGCGACCTGCAAGGAGAGCCTCAGAGCCGATGATCTGTTCGGCCGCCTCGGGGGGGAGGAATTCTGTATCGTCCTCACGCATGTCGACCGCGAGGGCGCAACCGCTGTCGCC
Source organism: Rhizobium sp. P1_C7 (assembly GCF_056406295.1). Lineage (NCBI taxonomy): Bacteria > Pseudomonadati > Pseudomonadota > Alphaproteobacteria > Hyphomicrobiales > Rhizobiaceae > Rhizobium > Rhizobium sp. P1_C7. Next base: position 86,578 of record NZ_JBFUAL010000008.1, on the reverse strand, counting down.
GAAAAGGCGAGGGCTGCAATTTCGTCTCAGCCGATCCGTGGCGACTACGGTTCGTTGAACGTGACAGCCAGTTTCGGCATTTCGGCACTCTCAATCGTCGCCAAGGACATCGAGACACTGCTCGCTCAGGCGGACGCCGCGATGTATCACGCCAAACACAATGGCCGCAATCAGTGCGTTTCGTGGAGTTCCATCCGCGCCGATCACATGGTGGGCTCCCGTCGGAGGGTTTTGAAGGCGGGTTCCATCATGTTCAACGATCGGCGCTCGACGATAGACTGCACCATCAAATCGATCGGCGCTGACAGTGCGGGCCTTTCCGTTTCGAATTCAGCCGGTATTCCTCCTGAGTTCGTTCTGTCCATCAAGGGCGAAGGCTTCGAAACGATGTGTCGGGTGATCGCGCAGGATCGACAAAACGTCGAAGTAGCGTTCAAGGTCTGACCCTATCGCCAGTAGCCGTTTCAGCGGTTCGCATGTTCTTGCATGGCAGGGCTGAATTTCCGTCGCTTGTCGTCCGGCACGCGCATGCACACATGCAAGCAGTCAATCATAAAGCAAGAGAGAAAGAAAATGTCCTTCCGTCAGGCTGTTCGCGACGGCTTCCTTGGTCGCGCCTTTGCGATGATCGCTTCTGCCAATGCCGTCAGTGCCACGATCGAATCCGGTCGTCGCCCGAAGCACCGCGATCTGCGCGAACTCGGCATAGACCCGAGCATGTTCGGCAAAATCAACCACTAACCTCGCGCCTGAACAGGCGCCATGGCCGGTGGTCTGTAGACCGCCAGATACGAAACAGCCCGCAACCGGATGGTCGCGGGCTTATTTTTGTCGGGAGGCGAGCCGCAGTCGGTGCTACGGCTTCACGAGGTCAGGACTGCAGCTGTTCCCGTGCCGCGGTATGTTCCTCTGCCTGTTCCTTCCGGTTGTGGCGGATGGAGGACCATAGTGAGATGCCGATCAGCGTTGCGCCTCCAAGGCCGGTGATGACCTCGGGAATGTGCACCATGGTCTGCACATACATGATCACCGAGAGGATCAGGATGGCATAGAAGGCGCCGTGCTCGAGATAGCGGTATTCGGCAAGCGTTCCCTTATCCACCAGCATGATCGTCATCGAGCGCACATACATGGCGCCGATGCCGAGGCCGATGGCGATGACGAAGAGGTTCTGCGTCAGTGCGAAGGCGCCGATGACGCCGTCGAAGGAGAAGCTGGCGTCCAGCACTTCGAGATAGATGAAGGCGCCGAGACCACCCTTGGTGGCAGCGCTCATCGTCTGCTGCGAGGCATCGAGCAGGCCGCCGACAACCTCGACAGCGAGGAAGGTCAGCAGGCCGTAGATGGCGCAGTGGACGAAAGTGGTGGCTTCTGCCGCTTCGAGGAATGAGGAGAAGATCAGCACGAGCGCCAGTACCAGCGCGATCTCGATACCCTTGATGGTGGCGGAGCGCGCCATCAGCTTTTCCAGACCGGCGATCCAGTGAACGTCCTTTTCGCGATTGAAGAAGTAGTTGAGGCCGACCATCATCAGGAAGGTGCCGCCGAAGGCTGCGATCGGAAGATGGGCGTCGTTCATGATGCGAGCGTATTCGGCCGGTTCGCGCGCTGCGAGGACGAGCGCTTCCCAGGGGCCGATCTTGGCTGCGATCGCGACGATTGCCAGCGGGAAGACGATGCGCATGCCGAAGACAGCGATAACGATGCCCCAGGTCAAGAACCGATGCTGCCATTCCGGCGTCATTTCCTTGAGCTTGTTGGCATTGACGATTGCGTTGTCGAAGGAGAGCGAAATCTCCAGCACAGCAAGGACCGTACACACGAAAAAGACGGTCGCCATGCCGCCGATCGTGCCTGTGGTCTGCCAGCCGAGGGCAGCACCCAGGATCAGGCCGAGGACGGTGACGATGAATGCCCAGCGGAAATAGCTGAGCGAAGATTTTTGGCTGGAGGTCCGGTTCATGGCCGCACCTCGCAGCCAGGGATGTTCGTCAAGTATTGGGATACGCAGGAGAAACGCGACATACCACAACGGGCATGCGCGTGAGGCATGGTGTGCTTTTTCATGGAAGAAAATCCGCCGGCTAATTTGCAGGCGGTACCGACATCACGAGAGCGCCGTAAAAACTCTCGCCAGAGGGGCCCGGCACCAGGTTGCCCGTCAACCGATGTCTGAGGCTGCGGGATGAGGCAAAGGTAGTGAACTTCCGCCACCAGTCAAGGCCGGGCCTTCACCCGCAGAGCGCTTTTCTTCGGAACCATCGACGTGCTCAGTCGTTGGGGGTCGGTTGAGTTGAAAAGGAGGCCGATAATGCACACTTCGACCCACGTTCCCGACAAACGCACCGAAGCGCCGGACCGAATGAAGAAGGCACGGCCGAACCGCATGAAAACGGCGCAGGTGATGCCGCCACATCATGTCGATCTGACGTTGCCGCCTGGCGTGCTTCACGATGTCCATGTCCCCGCCCATGTGAGCGGTGGAGACCTGTCGCGCGGCGGCCCCCAGCCTGCCGTCGACGAGGATGGAACGATTGCAAAGCCCAGCCGCTGACAGAGGCTGTCCACGTATTGGTGAGCGACAGACAGATGAAAACAGATTTCGTGCCGCAGGAGGTTTATTTGAAACACGAGAACGAGTGGCGGGCATTGCGCCAGGCCGCCGAAAGCCGGACCGATATCGGTCGGGCCGAGAGATCTGAGGGGATTCATTTCAATGCTGTGGACCTCAAGCCGGATGTCGAGCAGAGGATCTGACATCGAAGCCAAACCGAACGGTTGGCGTCTTGCGGTCGCCGCCCGGCTGTCAATTCGAGCGGTCACTAAAACCCTATGGTTTCCTCGAATTCATCCCAGGAACGGTAGACCGCATAGCGGCTGAAACCGGGTATGGCGAAGTGACCGAAGTAAGGGCTCAATTGAAATTCGGCGAATGTCTCGCTGCCCTGGCTGACCGCGCCGACATAGATCGCCGCGGCCAGACCGGTGCGGTTGGAGCCGTGTTCGCAATGGATGAGAAGCGGTTTAGGCGCGTTGGCCATCAGTTTGGCCAAGCGGGTTGCTTCTTCGACCGGCAGATCCTTCGATGAAGAGATCGGAAAATCGATCAGCGTTATGCCGTTCTTCGCCGCTGCCTGTACTTCCTCCTGATACCAGTCCGTCCGCGCTTCGTCGCGCAGGTTCAGGATCGCCTTGATGCCGTAGGTATTTGCGTAGGACTGGATGTCGGCCCCGCTCGGCTGTGCGGAGCGGTAGAGTTCACCGGGGATCACTTCGTGAAAATTGCCGAACAGCTGTTCAATTCCAGCATGCGCAAGGACCAGCAAAGTGGCTGCGCCGACCAGCCGGACTGGCCACTTCAGAAATGAAAAAGGTCCGAGCTTCATATTCTTGTCCGCAAAACCGCTTGCGCCTTGATTCTGACAGTGGGGCATCGGGGAACCACATGCCAGCGTTAAAAAACAAATGATCGTGATGCTTCCTTGCACGCCAAATGGCGCGATCGTGTGACGACCGGCTTCGTAAAATAAAACTTGCCGGTGGCAAACCGCGTTCGCCAACCTTTCCGAAAGGATTGCGCGGCGATAATCCGGCGCTCACGGGAACCGGACACATGGCCAAGACAGCGACACGCCGCCGCAAATCATCGACACGGGCAAAAGGCAGGGGAGGCGGCAGCGCTCTGCCCTGGGCGATCATCGGCGCCCTGGCCGTTGGCGGCATCGCGGTCTACGACAACTGGAAGAGCGTGAAGCCCATGCTGGCGGCGCATGCTCCCGCGCCCGCCGCCTCTCGCCCGGTTTCGGTCGCGAAAAGCGAACCGGCGCGCGATGCCGGGCCGAAACAGACTGCCTCGATATCCGCCGTCTCGCGCATGGTGCCTCCCGCAGCCGTGCCTATCCCGGCAAAGGCGCCGGCCCTGCCAGAAAAGGCCGTACCCGTTTCGATTTCGCCGGTACAGACGCGCGCTGCGAAGGCGGCATTCGGCTATTGCGGGCAGGGCGAGCATATCAACTGCGTCGCCGATGGCGGCACCTTCTGGTACAAGGGAGAGAAGATCGTCATTGCCGATATCGTCAGCCCGGGCATCGACGACGCGCGCTGCGACGGCGAAAGACGCGTCGGCTTCGCCGCCAAACTGCGGCTCTTGAACATCCTCAATGCCGGATCCTTCGCGATGAACCCGGCCGGGCAACCCGGCAAGGCTGGAGCGCCGCGCGTCGTCTCCCGCGACGGGCGGTCGATCGGCGTGCAGCTCATCGACGAAGGCCTCGCCCGCAAGCCGGGCAGCGGCGCCTGGTGCGCCTGATCAGGCGCCCGGATATAGCGGGCAGCATCGCGAACGGAAGCGATAGCGGCAATTTCCAAGCTGCGTGGATTTAGGGGAAATCTCGTTTCGTTTGGCTGAGAACATCGGATCGCTGTTCCACCCAAGTGGAACGCTGCATCGCTAGAATGTCTGGATATCCACAGAATTCCAATTGTCATAGGCAAGCCGTTGAGCGCGACAAGGTCCATGTCGGCAAGCGACTGGGGGCAACTCCTGCTTCTCGGCATTCTGTGGGGCGGATCTTTCTTCCTAGCGCGCATCGCTGTGGCCGAGATTACGCCGCTCGCCCTTGTCCTATATCGCGTTTCCATTGCCGCATTGGTCCTACACTGCTGGCTGAGGATACGCGGCATTTCCTTCGCTCCCGCTCGTGCACGACCCGGCCCGTTCCTGTGCCTCGCTTTGCTCAACAACGTGATTCCGTTCTCCCTGATCTTCACCGGACAAACGGAGATCGGCGCCGGTCTCGCTTCCATCTTTTACGCAACGACGCCTCTCTGGACGATCCTCGTCGCAAACTTGCTGACGGCGGATGAGAAGCTGTCGGCGACAAAACTCGCGGGAGTAGGGTTCGGAATTTCCGGAGCTGCCGTCATGATCGGTCCCGGCCTCCTGTCCAATCTTGGAGGCCCGGTCTGGGCGAAACTCGCCGTGATCGGCGCGGCCATCTCCTATGCCTTCGGCGTCGTCTACGCCAAGCGGTTCAATGACATTCAGCCATCGGTCGTGGCAACTGGCCAGCTCACCGTTTCCACTTTGCTCATGGCGCCGATCGTCTTGCTTCTCTACAGTCCGGCAGCGATCGCGACATCAAGCATACCGATCTGGGCAGCGATCGGCGTTCTCGCGGTCTTCACGACGGCAGTTGCATTCATTCTCTATTTCAACATCATCGCTTCAGCGGGCGCGACAAACGCATCCCTCGTGACACTTCTGGTGCCCGTCAGCGCGATCTTGCTTGGTCGGGTCTTTCTTGGCGAAAGACTGGAGCCGTTCGAAATCGTTGGAATGGCGTTGATCATTTCCAGTCTGCTCATCATAGACGGCAGGCTTCTTCGCCGCTGAGACGGCTGCGCTCGCACAGTCTGGCTGATGTCTGCATCCCCGCTGCGCCAGCCCGACGGGGACTTGGTGTCTGCTTCCGCTTCCATCTTTCCCTTGCGACTCACCGCAGCAGGCCGGCCAGCGCCGGCGATCCTCCAGGGGCGTGCATCCGTATCGCGTAACGCTACTTCTGCTTCGGCGCCTTGCCATTGGTGCGGAAGTTGCCGGCGAAGGCGGTGTCTGCGCTTTTGGCCGTGCATTCGATGGCGACGGGCTTGCCGTCGTAGGGGTTGCCCATCGTGCAGGAGCCCGTCACTTTCACCTGTCCGGTCATCTTCTGGCCGACGCCGGTGACGATGAGGCTGAGCGGCAGGCTGATGTTGCCTGTGGATGCCGGTTTGATCTTGGTGCCGTCGCCCTGGAAGCCGAGCATCTTGCCGCCGGAGGTGAAGATGAAGGTGACCTGACCGTTGATCAGCGTCACGCTGGCGATTTCGCCCTGGCACTCCTTCGTCGCATCGACCTTGCCGACCACGAGCTTGGCGCATTTGCCGGCAAGCGTCAGCGCGCCGGGCGCACCGGGGAAATTCTGGGGCGCGGCGTTGGCGGCCGAAGCAAGTGCCGCTGTAAAAAGCGAAGCCGTGGCCAAAGTTAGCAGTTTCACCTTCATACCTCGCAAGCGATCCATTGCGGCGCCCGCAAACGACAGCGCCTCTCGTGAGCAGTGCCATGCCATTCTTCTGTGTCCGAAATGGGTCGAATCACCGGTCTGGCCATCTCCCTTCTGGCAACTCGATGGCGACTGGAAGCCATGCGTTCTCCAGTTGATCTCCAGGCTGAACGTCACCAGCATCGTCGCGCCTCACGACCTCAACCTGGCAGAGATCTGCGACAGCCTCGGCGTTCTTCATCGGGACAGGGTGGTGGCAGCGGGCGCGCCTGACGAGGTGTTGACAGAGGACGTGAGACGCGTGGCACGCTCGGAATTTCACGGGCGGCGGTATCAAAGCACAGTACCGGATCGAGTGATTGTCGGCGTCGGGGGAAGGGGTTGGTATCCAGCTCAACACGGCGCTTGCCTATGCCAGAAAATCAGTTCGCCAAAACCCTGGAAGAAACCGATCGCCAAACAGCGAATTGAAAATCCTTGTAAGAACAAGGTGATCGGATGGTGGGCGTGACAGGGATTGAACCTGTGACCCCTACGATGTCAACGTAGTGCTCTCCCGCTGAGCTACACGCCCATCCGATGGCGGCGCATAGACCACAAACCCTTTTTGCCGTCAATAGGCTTTTTTCGGATTTGTGACATGCGCCGTGCGAACCCTTACGCGGCAAGCATTTTGTTCACTTCGTCGACCAGGTCGCGCAGGTGGAACGGCTTGGACAGGACCTTCGCATCCTTAGGCGCCTTCGAATCGGGATTCAGTGCGACGGCTGCGAAACCGGTGATGAACATGACCTTGAGGTCCGGGTCGAGTTCGGTCGCGCGGCGCGCCAGCTCGATGCCGTCCATCTCGGGCATGACGATATCGGTCAGCAGAAGAGAGAAGGGTTCTTCGCGAAGCCGGTCGTAGGCGCTGGCGCCGTTGTCATAGGACAGCACCTTGTAGCCGGCCTTTTCGAGCGCCTTCACGAGAAAGCGGCGCATGTCGTTGTCGTCTTCTGCAAGAAGTATCTTCTGAGTCATTATCCGGACCGCTGATCAGTGGGAATTTATGCGTGGAGCTTGAGCCATTTACACTAGTGTTCGCCCAGTAAACAACCGGTGAACTGCCTGCGCGAACCGTCATCCCCATGAGATAGTATGGACTTGCAGCCCGGCAACTGGCAACATGGGCGAAGCGGTGGCCTCCTGGCATGGTTAAGAGGGAAAAAGGTGCACGAAATCCCCGAATACGAGCTTTTTGAGATCCGGGAGCCTGTGTCGCATGCAATTCCCTTCGTTTATAACTCGCCGCACAGTGGCCGCATTTATCCACCGGAGTTTATCGCGCAATCACGGCTGCAGGGCATTTCGATCCGGCGTTCCGAAGATCACTACGTGGACGAGTTGTTCGCTGAAGCAAGCGCACTCGGCGCACCGCTGCTCGTTGCAAATTTCCCGCGGGCCTACCTCGATGTAAACCGCGAGCCTTATGAGCTCGATCCGCGCATGTTCGACGGGCTGTTGCCGCCTTACGCCAACGTCAACTCGTTGAGGGTGGCGGGCGGTCTCGGCACAATCCCGCGCATCGTCGCTGAAAACATGGAGATCTACGGCCGGCGTTTGTCCGTGCAGGAGGGGCTCGACCGTATCGAGGCCGTCTATAAGCCCTATCATGCGGCTCTGCGTCGGCTGATTGCCCGCACGCACGTCCAGTTCGGATTCGGCGTGCTGATCGATTGCCACTCGATGCCCGGCAACGTCCGCGTTGCTGGAGCCACCACGCGGCCGGATTTCATTGTCGGGGACCGCTACGGCACCAGTGCATCGGCGGAGCTGTCGCGCACGGCGGTCGGGATCTTCGAGGAAATGGGCTTCGCGGCGATCCGCAACAAGCCTTACGCCGGCGGCTTCATCACCGAACACTACGGCCGACCGGCGCGTGGCCTGCACGCGCTGCAGATCGAGGTGAACCGTTCGATCTATGTGGACGAGGTGACGCTTGAAAAGCGAGCCGACTTTGCGCTCGTTGCGGCGGCGATCACGTCGTTCATGCGGCAGATGGCAGAGTATGTGGCCAAATTTGCCAGCGATACCGCGCTCGCGGCGGAATAGACTTCCCACAGCTCAAAAAAAGACCGCCTTGCGGCGGTCCAAGTCTAGGGAGGAAACACCCAAGGAGGGTATTTACAGTCAGAGACTGTACGAAGACACTACTGCTGCATTGCACAATTGTCAAGCAGTATATTGCAGTGCAAAAATATTGGGCAGCCGGCTAAAAACTGCCGCTTGCGTTTGCAATGAAACGCATTTCCGCTATGAAAAACGCCATTGCCCGCCACCAGATGGATCTTGTCATGCTTCCTGACCGCTCGTTCTTCAACCGCCTCGCCGAAGTCGCGAAGGCTGAGACGTTGCCGCGTTTTCGCTCCGGCCTGGATATCGTGAACAAGCAGTCCGGCGGTTTCGATCCGGTGACGGAGGGGGACCGGGCCGCGGAGCTTGCCATCCGCGCCCTGATCGAGGAGCGCTTTCCCGGCCACGGCATTCTCGGCGAGGAACATGGCAATATCGGTCTCGACCGCGAATATGTGTGGGTGATCGATCCGATCGACGGCACACGGGCCTTCATCTCAGGCGTTCCTGTCTGGGGGACGCTGATCGGCCTTCAGCGGAATGGCCGGGCGATCATGGGGATGATCGAGCAGCCGTTTACCGGCGAGAGATATTTCGCCGATGAGAGCGGTTCGTTCTATACCGGGCCGGAGGGCGAACGACAGCTCAAGGTGCGCGACTGCGGGCAGCTCTCCGACGCCATTCTCTTCACGACGTCACCGCATCTCTTTGTGGGGGAGGAGATGGAGAAGTATCGCGAGATCGAAAGCCAGGTGCGGCTCTTCCGTTACGGCACGGATTGTTATGCCTATGCGCTGCTGGCGGCCGGTCACATCGACTTGGTGGTCGAAAACAGCCTGAAGCCCTACGATGTTGGCGGCATCATCCCGGTCATCGAGAAGGCCGGCGGCATTATCACCACCTGGGATGGCGGGCGGCCGGAAAACGGCGGCTCGATCATCGCCGCGGGAAGTCGCGCAGTCTACGAGCAGGCGGTTGCCGTTCTTCGGCGCTAAGCTTGGAGGGACTGTGCGGGTAGAGCCCGATTTCCTCGATGGTCATCAAAGCGCATGTCAGGTCATGGTTCGGTTTCTCGTCAGCTATCTGGAGCAATTCCAGCCACCGGCCGGGCCGATCCTGTCGTCCCCGGTGCCGGACGCACGTGTGGCCAAGGAACGCCTCGAACCGGACGACTACCTCTCGCTCTACCGGCTCGTGGGCGATCCGCTGCGCTGGGACGAACGACTGCGAATGTCCAAAGCAGAGCTTGGCGAGTTTCTGCTCCGCCTTCGACAGCCCTCTACGTTTTGCGCGATCGGATGCAGCCCACCGGGCTTTGCGAGTTTGAAGGCGTCGGCAGGAAGGATGTCGAGCTAAAGCATTTCGGTTTGATCTCCGATGTGCAGGGAAACCGTCTTGGCACCTGTCTTCTGGATTTGGCCTTGCGGGCAAATATTGGCCCTTGGACCGCGGCGCGTGTGGCCCCACACCCATACCAATGACCATCCGTGCGCGAAGGCGACCTACGAGCGGTGCCGAGGAGTTTGCTGACTGAGCACTCGGTTTGGCTCATGAAAGCCCCCGTTTTCTTTCGCAACGCAGGCCGCGCGGTTCTGCCGATGTTTGCGCGACGCAGCTTGCTGCATCGCAATGATCCCTCATGGATTGCTATTTTTGCAATTTATTTTCTCAATGGTTGTATTGATGAGCAAGTTTCGGCCTTTTGCGCTCGCTAAAGAGGAAATTTAACAGATACGTAACTTTTCGCTGCAAATCCTGCACCGGAGATTTCAAGAATAGCCTAGGGTCTTTCGCCCGTCGGCGTCGCATTTCGCGTAAAAGGCATATTGAAATGTATGTTTTACCTTTCACCGCCGGGGCCGACGCCAAGGCGATTCTGAATGCAGTCAACCGCTCGCAGGCAGTCATCGAATTCGACCTCACGGGGAAAATTCTCACGGCCAACGAGAATTTTTGCGCCGCCATGGGCTATAGCCTTGGCGAGATCGTCGGGCGGCATCATTGCATGTTTGTCGATCCTGCCGATGCCGAGAGTGAAGACTACCGTGCGTTCTGGGGCCGTTTGGCAGAAGGCAAGTTCGACAGCCGGCAGTACAAGCGCATCGGCAAGGCCGGCCGCGAGGTCTGGATCGAAGCGTCCTACAATCCTGTGTTCAGGGGTTCGGCACCCTACAAGGTCGTCAAGTTCGCGACCGATATCACCGAGAGCAAGCTCAAGAGCGTCGAAGACGCGGGAAAGCTCGATGCGCTATCGCGCGCGCAGGCGACGATCGAATTCACCCCTGACGGCCATATTCTCACCGCCAACGCGAACTTCCTCACGGCGCTGGGCTATACCTTGGAGGAAGTGCGCGGCCAGCATCATTCCATGTTCTGTGATCGCGAATATGTGGCAAGCGCCGACTACAAGGCGTTCTGGCGCAACCTCGGCGAGGGCCGGTTTGCCGCTGACGAGTTCATGCGTCTCGGAAAGGGCGGACGCAAGGTCTTCATCCAGGCATCCTACAACCCGATCATCGACATGAACGGCAAGGTCTTCAAGGTCGTCAAATTCGCGAGCGACGTAACCGAACGCGTTCGCGCCGTGAACGAACTCGCATACGGCCTGCAGGCAATGGCTGAGGGAGATCTGGAGCAGACGATCGAGCAGCCGTTTCTCGCGGCGCTCGACAAGCTGCGGACCGACTACAATGCTTCGTCAGGCCGATTGCGGTCGGCGATGCGGGCCATTTCCAGGAACGCCACGCTGATCGCGTCGGGCACGCGAGACATTCGTTGCGCGGCCGACGATCTCGCCAAGCGTTCCGAAACGCAGGCCGCTTCGGTCGAGGAGACAGCGTCCGCTGTCCTGGAGATCTCAACGACCGTGTCAGATTCGGCGCGACGTGCGTCCGATGCAGGCCGATTGGTTGCCGACACGTCGCGCAGCGCGCAGGAGTCGGCGGGCGTCGTTCGGAAAACGGTCGAGGCGATGTCCAGGATCGAGCAATCGTCCCGACAAATCGCGGGCATCGTCGGCGTGATCGACGATATTGCGTTCCAGACCAACCTTCTTGCGCTCAATGCAGGCGTCGAAGCGGCCAGAGCAGGGGAGGCCGGCAAGGGCTTTGCCGTCGTCGCTCACGAGGTCCGGGAACTGGCGCAGCGCTCGGCCGGCGCGGCAAAGGAGATCAAGGCGCTGATCCGGGACTCCGAGAGCTCCGTGCGCGACGGCGTGACGCTGGTGGGCAGAACCGGATCGGCGCTCGAGGCGATCGCGACGCAGGTGCTGCAGGTAAACGACAACGTGTCCGGGATCGTCGAGGCTGCCAAGGAGCAGTCTTCCAGCCTCAGCCAGATCAACGCTGCCGTCATGTGCATGGATCAGGACACGCAGCGCAACGCAGCGATGGTCGAGCAGACCGCCGCCGCCAGCCGACGGCTCGCCTTTGAGGCAGAAGCCCTTTTCGAGCTTGTCGGTCAATTCAAGGTCGGCGAGGGCAAGGACGAGCGGGATACGGACGGCCGGGCGAAGGTCGCCTGACCATCAATTGCCTGCGCCCCTGGGTGCAGGTTGCCGCCTAGCCGCCGGCCAGGTCGAGGCCTGCTCTCATCCCGGCGCTATCCAGCGCCGGGCGAGGCAAGGGTACCGCCACTGTAGACGGCAACTCGAAGCCGGTATCCATGACTGCATTTGGCAGGGGCATCGGCGTCGGAACGGGGACGGCCGCGGGAATGAGCAGTTCGAACTGCGCCGAGGAGGCGCTGTGGGCGGGCAGGTAGTTCATCGCAACTTCGTAGGCCGGCAGCGGTGACGGTGTTTCAAGTGCGCCGTCGGCTCCGCGCTTCTCGTAGAATGCGTTTCCGCCGGCCACCGTCACATAGTGCATGTTGTCATATGGAAACTTAAGGCCGTCGGTGTGGAAGAACATCGCTTCCTTGACTTCCGGGTTGCGCTCGCCGTGCAGGATGGCATCGGCGGCGAGGTCGAGATCGGATTGGGCCTCCTCCTTCACCTCTCGTGTCATCACGCCCGGCGCAAACTGCCGCTCCTGAGCGACGACGCCGCAAATCGAGTCCGGATAGGCGCCAGATGTCAGCCTGTTCATGATGACGGTTCCGACCGCCATGTAGCCCTCGTGACTGGAACGCTCGGACTCGAAATACATGGCGCGCTTCAGACAAGAGCGGTCTTCGGACGTGTAGTTGTAGGTAACTTTTCCCGGTTCAATCCGCTTTGTGGAGTGAGCGGCCGAGGCAGGCGTCGCTTTGGGCGCAGTTGTGCAGCCCGCAGTCGCCAAACCAACAAACAGGATCCCTGAAAGGGATCTTCCCAAGACGTTTCGCGCCCTCAACGCCAGGTGCCTCCTATGTGATTAGTGCAGCCCTTATCGATCAGTGGCGACGTTTTACATTACATTTTAGAGAAATTCAAACGCATAGCGTTCATAAACCGTCCGCTACTCCGGCGGTCGCCGTTGGAAGCCTTCGTCTGAGGTCTGCAACGAGCCCCCGGGCGGGCCGAACCGGTTGCTCAGGTGCCAAAGCCTTCGACTGCCTCGGCCGCTTCCGCATCGCTGCCCGGGATGAAAGCATGGAAGGCGGCAAGCGCTGCCTTGCGATAGACATCGCGCTCCTGCAGCACTTCATGGCGTGCGCCGTTGATCGGCACCAGCTGGCCGGCACGGAAGTAGCGCGACAGCCGCTCCTGCGCGATATAGGGCACGATCGTGTCGCGCGTCGGCGCGATGACAACAGTCGGAATGGCGATCGAGAACAGGTGGTTCGGCGAGGTCACACGGTCGATCGTGCTGAAGGATTCGAACAGCCAGCGTGCCGTCGGCAGGCCGAGCACCAGATCCGGATGAGCGGCGGAGATCGCCTGGTTGCGTTCGAAGCGAACCTCGTCGGATGTCAACGGATTGTCCGTGAACGGCATTTCCCTGAGCTTGCGGGCCAGCGGAAACGAGCCGAGCCCGAGCGAACAGGCAATGGTTGCCAGACGCCGGATCGTACCGGACGACGCCGCCTGACCGGAGAGGCCGATGAACGGTGCGGTCAGCACCATGCGTTCGATCCGGGTCGAAAGGTAGGGGGCTGCTGACAGTGCAATCAGCGCGCCGGTGGAATGCGCAAGGATGTAGAACGGCAGGCGGGTATCGGGCAGCACGATCTTCTCGAGGAATGTGTCGAGATCGTGCTCGTAGTCGACGAAACGGCGGATGTGGCCATAGTGGCGCGTCTTGAGAATGCGCGCCGAATTGCCCTGGCCACGCAGATCGAACGTCGCGACCCAGAGACCCTTTTCCGTCAGATCGCGGATCGTCTCGTAGTACTTCTCGATGTATTCGTTGCGCCCATGCAGCAGGACAACTGTGCCTTTGGCCACGGGCGCACTTGACCGAAAAACCGCATAGCGCAGCTGCAGGCCGTCATGCGTTTCGAAGAAGCCTTCCGTCCGGTTTTCCGGAATCGGATTGCCGGGTGTTGAAAAAAGGACCTGGTCCATGGCAGCTCGATCGCGTCCTTCATGCGTAGTCGGATTTGCAGTAGAGCGGATAGGGGATTGCCCTGTCAAATCAAGAAAAAAAGCGTGCGATTTGCAACGCTGCGCGCCTCATGCCTCCCGGGCGACCTTTCGACCTTTTAAAAAAGAAGCCGGCATGCGGACCTTGAGGGGTCCGCGATGCCGGCCGGAGGTCGGGCTGAAGACGAAGGGACGATACACTTCAGCCATCGGGCCAGTGTGATCCGATGACGCAATCATTAGCCGAGCGTGTCTGAACGCATGCCGAACCGGACGTTCATATGCGGTTCACGCCGCGAGGCCCGTGTTTCAGAGCGGGTCTTGAACTCCGCGAAATGTATCACCATCTCATTTCTGCGGACGCCAAACGGGTCCGCGGAACCGTCCCGGAGCTGCCTGATAAGGAGCTCGCGGGGCCGCTTATCGCAACACGTCGCTTCCCTAGGAGGACATCATGCGTCACGTAGACTTCTCTCCCCTTTATCGCTCCACGGTCGGTTTCGACCGCCTCTTCACCATGCTCGACAGCCTCGGCCAGCCGGACCAGGGGCAGACCTATCCGCCCTACAACATCGAGCGCACCGGTGAAAACACATACCGCATCACGATGGCCGTTGCCGGTTTCGACGAGACCGAAATCTCTATCGAGGCGCAGGCCCACGCTCTGACCGTCAAGGGTGAAAAGAGCGACGACAATGCGGAAGGCAGCGAGTACCTTTATCGCGGCATTGCCAAGCGCACCTTCGAGCGCCGCTTCCAGCTTGCAGACCATGTCGAGGTGACCGCCGCATCGCTGAAGAACGGCCTGCTTCACATCGACCTCCTGCGCAGCATTCCCGAAGCGATGAAGCCCCGCAAGATCGCGATTGCCGCCGAGCCGGTGAGCGCGCCAAAGGCGATCGAGGCTCAGGTCACCAACTAACCCCATCCCTCCCAGGATAAGGCAAGCCGGGCGGCGCTCCACAAGGGCGCCGCCTTTTTTCTGTCCGCAGGCACGCCGCGCAGATCAAGCCGGGCTGGCTGCTTCTTCGATTTCCGCCTCGGTTGCCCGGCGGTGGGCTGCGGCTGCGTATTTCTGAGCGATGACGGCGCAGACCATCAACTGGATCTGGTGGAAAAGCATCAAGGGCAGCACGATCGCGCCGATCGACTGGCCGGCGAAGATGACGTTGGCCATCGGCACGCCGCTTGCGAGGCTCTTCTTCGAGCCGCAGAAGGTGATAGTGATCTCGTCGGCCTTGTTGAAGCCGAGCCAGCGGCTGCCGTACATGGTGGCGCAGAGCACGAAGGCGAGCAGTACCATGTCGGCGACGATGACGACGGCGATGTCGGCGAGCGAGAAGGTGTGCCACAGCCCCTCGACGACGGCCTTGCTGAAGGCGAGGTAGACGACCATCAGAATTGAGCCGCGATCGACCGGCATCAGAAGCTTTTTCTTGGCGCGGATCCAGTTGCCGATCCAGGGCTGCAGAACCTGGCCGACGATAAAGGGCAGGAGCAATTGGATGAAGATCTGCAGGAGGGCATCCCAGGAAAAGCCGCCGTGACCGCCGACCGAAAACAGCAGGCCGACCAGCAGCGGCGTCAGGAACATGCCGAAAATATTGGAAGCCGAGGCCGAGCAGATGGCAGCGGGCACGTTGCCGCCGGCCATCGAGGTGAAGGCGATCGAGGATTGCACGGTCGAAGGCAGCACGCAGAGGAAGAGGATGCCGAGATAGAGCGGGTGCGGCAGGATCGTTTCCGGCAGGAAGCCGAGGCCGATGCCGAGCAGCGGGAAGAGGCCGAAGGTCGTGAGCAGGATCACCAGGTGCAGACGCCAGTGCAGCAGGCCTGCGATCACAACATCGCGCGAGAGCCGCGCGCCGTGCAGGAAGAAGAGCAGGGCGATGGCGCAATCGGTGGCAATGCCGAAGTAACCCGCGAAGGTGCCGCTGGCAGGCAGCAGCGATGCGAGGACGACCGTACAGACGAGCAGGATCGTGAAAGTATCGGGCAGAAAGCGGCGCATTGGCTTTACTCGGGCTCGGGATGGATCAATCCTGTTTCTTCCATTATGATACAGGATGCAAGGAATAACAGTTATCATGAAATGAGATGATGATGCTCGACCTGACCCAATTGCGCAGTTTCGTGGCCGTCGAGCAGATGGGTAGCTTCACGCTGGCTGGGGAACGACTAGGCCTCGGTCAGTCGACCGTCAGCCAGCATATCCAGCGCCTGGAAGCGTCGATCGGTCGTCGGCTGCTCGCCCGCGACACCCACAAGGTCGTGCTGACGACGGATGGCGAGGCGCTGCTGTCTCATGCGCGCGCGATGCTGTCGATCGAGGGGCAGGTGCAGTCTCTCTTCAAGGGGCACAGCCTGCGCGGCAATCTCAGGCTTGGCGTGTCCGAGGATTTCGTGACCAGCCAGCTTCCGGCAGTGCTCGAGGATTTCGTCCGGTCGCATCCGTCCGTCGATCTGGAGTTGACCGTCGCCTTGTCGGGCACGCTCTATGAAATGCAGGATGGCGGCGAGATCGACCTGGTGCTCGCCAAGCGGCGTCTAGGGGATTCGCGCGGACAGCTTGTCTATCGCGAGCCTCTGGTCTGGCTTGCGCGCGATCCGGACCACATCCTGAGTGGCGGGCCGCTGCCCCTGATCGCGTTCCCGCCGCCGAGCGTGACGCGCAGTATTGCGCTGGAAGCGCTGGGGCGCCATCAGATTGCTTGGCGGATCGTCTGCACCTGCGGGAGCCTCAGCGGGCTGACTGCAGCCGCGCGCGCCGGCATGGGCGTGCTGGTGCAGCCGCGCAGCATGGCGCCCTCGGGATTGAAGGAGATCGGCAAGGGGAAACTACCGGTACTGGAGGATGTGGAATTCGTGCTGGTACCGCGCAAAGGCGCGGATCAGGCGCTGGTTTCGGCGCTGTCTGAGGATATCCTGGCGAAGGTCAGGAATTTGCGGTCGAGTTGAGCAGCAGCGCCTTGAGGTTCGGGTCGCAAGGTTAACCCGGTTTGCGGCATTTTAATCATCTCTAAACCCTGAAACTTAGGCATCTGGTCAGATCGGGGGTCTAGCTTGGCTGAGCCTTCTGGTCGACGTTCGGGGCAACAAGGAGAACGGACCGATGATATATGGAGCACTCTTCATATCCGGGCTGATTGCCTGCGTGATGCTCATCGCAGTGGCTACTCACGACGCGAAAACGACGGACAATGGTGCGCCACCGTCCGCCGTCATCGTGCATCAGAATTAGCCTCTGGAGTATTTCCGCTTTTCTTCGAATCGCGAAAGCACTCTACTTTTTGCCGACGCAAATCCGGCGCACAACCGCCACGCACTTTTGCTGGAATTGCTCTCTAAGCCGCAAGGCAGTTCAGGAACCCGTCTACATCCGCCTCGGTCGTTGCAAAGCTTGTCACGAGGCGGATCAGGGCTTCATCGGCGCCCACCAGATCCGGCGTCTCTGACGGCACCGGCCATTCGTAGAACTTCGCGCCTCTTTCCTCAGCAGTCTTTGCGGCGCTCCTGGCGACAACGGCGAAGACTTCGTTTGCCGTGGTTGCCCATGCCAAACGGGCCGAGTTGCTGGCGTCGATGCCGGCGCGCAGGCGGTCTGCCATGCCGTTCGCTTGGGCGGCGAGATCGAGCCAGAGATTATTCTCGAAATATGCGTCGAACTGAGCTGCGATGAAACGCGACTTGGAGAAAAGCTGCGCGGCGCGCTTGCGGATGAAGGGCATCTCCTTGGCTTGGTCAGGATTGAAGAAGACAATCGCCTCGGCGCACCAGCAGCCGTTCTTGGTACCGCCGAAGGAGAGAATGTCGATCCCGCGCTTCCAGGTCATCTCGGCCGGCGTCGCGTCCAGCGCCACGAGGGCATTTGCAAAGCGGGCGCCGTCCATGTGCAGCGGCAGGTTTCTGTTGCTGGCGATGGCGGCGATCTCATTGATCTCGGACAGGGAATAGACGGTACCGACCTCGGTCGCCTGGGTGATCGTCACGGCCGTCGCGCGGCCATGCTGCACGGCGTTCTCCGGAAAGGCCGCGATCTTTTTTGCAAGCATCGACGGATCGATCTTGCCGGCCTCACCCTGAACAGGGACGAGGCGGGCGCCGCTGAAGAAATCCGGCGCGCCGCATTCGTCTTCGATCACGTGTGCCACGGAATGGCAGAAGGTGATGCCGCCCGGGCGCTGGACGCTCGCGAGACCAAGCGAATTGGCGGCCGTGCCGGTTGCAACGAAGAAGACCGAGATCTCGCGTTCGAAGACTTCGGCGAAGCGTGCCTCGACGCGCCGATCGAGGTCGCCGGCGCCGTAGGCAGCTGCAAAACCTGTGGATTCCTCGAGCAGGCGTTCGGCAATGGAACGATGGGCGCCTGCCCAGTTATCGGATGCAAAAAACATGGAAAAACCGCATGGAAAATGGTGGAAATGGGTGGTCGAGCGGGAGATTAAGCCAAACCTTAACCCGATCAAGCGCCTGTGGGCGAACCCATCACATAAATTGAATTCCGCAATCAATAAACAAAATGATACGCGACCGCGTAATTAAATTTCGCTGTGTCCGTCGGTTTGGCAATCTTCCGTCTTGAATTGACGTTTTTTTAATCCGTCACTCTTGCGAAGGTTCCATGTTTCTGGCATAGAACCATTGAATTAGGACAGGGTTGCTGTCCTATTTTGGCCGCTAAGGCCGAAGAGGCGCCAAAAAACCTTACACTCGTTGGGTTTCACGCTATAGTTCATCGAGCGCGGGCGAAAGCTCCCGCAGGGAATGCATGGCAGGCGAGGAGCGCAACGGTTGCTTTCTCCGGAAAGCCTGCCGCCGGCGACCGGATCTTCGACAATGCAACAGCGCTGTCACGCGCCGAACCTAAGATGGGGGACGGTGTGGGACGAAGAGCCGCCCGCAAGTCGCGGGCTCTGACAGGAGGAAAACGATGACGAAGAACACGCCATCCACGGGTATCGACCAGTTCGCAGCAGCAGATGCGCGCGCGACGGCCAATACGCGTAAATCCGCCTCCGGTCTGCCGCGAAAACAGGGGCTCTATGATCCGCGCAACGAGCACGATGCCTGCGGTGTCGGCTTCGTCGCGCATATGAAGGGTCAGAAGTCTCACCAGATCGTCAAGGACGGACTGTTCATTCTCGAAAACCTGACGCATCGCGGTGCCGTCGGCGCCGATCCGCTGATGGGCGACGGCGCGGGCATTCTCGTGCAGATTCCTGACCGCTTCTTCCGCGAGGAAATGGCCAGGCAGGGCATCACGCTGCCAAAGGCCGGTGAATATGGCATGGGCCATATCTTCATGCCGCGCGATCAGAAGCAGATCGAGCATTTCAAGAAGGTAATCAAGGACGTCATCGCCGAGGAAGGCCAGGTCTTCATCGGCTTCCGCGACGTGCCTGTCGATAATTCGTCGCTCTCCAAGGCGCCCGACATTGCCGCCACCGAGCCGCACCATGTTCAGGTCTTCATCGGCGCCGGCGAAGATGCCGCGACGAACGACGAGTTCGAACGGCGCCTGTTCACGCTGCGCAAGGTAATCTCCAACCGCATCTACGACGAGTTCGACGGCGAGGAAAGCAACTTCTATCCCGTGTCGCTATCTTCGGCGACCGTCGTCTACAAGGGCATGTTCCTGGCTTACCAGGTTGGCGCCTACTATAAGGACCTGTCGGACCCGCGTTTCGAAAGCGCGGTCGCCCTCGTGCACCAGCGCTTCTCGACCAACACCTTCCCGTCGTGGAAGCTTGCGCATCCGTATCGCATGGTCGCCCACAACGGCGAGATCAACACGCTGCGCTCCAACGTCAACTGGATGGCGGCGCGCCAGGCGTCGGTGTCGTCGCCGCTGTTCGGCGACGATATCTCCAAGCTCTGGCCGATCTCCTACGAAGGCCAGTCGGACACGGCCTGTTTCGACAACGCGCTCGAGTTCCTCGTGCGCGGCGGCTACTCCATGGCGCATGCCGTGATGATGCTGATCCCGGAGGCCTGGGCCGGCAACCAGTCGATGGCGGCCGAGCGAAAGGCTTTCTACGAATATCATGCCGCTCTGATGGAGCCGTGGGACGGACCGGCGGCCGTTGCCTTTACCGACGGCAAGCAGATCGGCGCGACGCTAGATCGTAACGGCCTGCGTCCGGCCCGCTATCTCGTCACCAACGACGACCGTGTCATCCTCGCATCGGAAGCCGGCACGCTGCCGGTTCCGGAAGAGAGCATTGTCCAGAAGTGGCGCCTGCAGCCAGGCAAGATGCTGCTGATCGACATGGAAAAGGGCCGCATCGTTTCCGACGAGGAGGTGAAGTCCGAGCTGGCGACCAAGCATCCGTATCGCAGCTGGCTGAACCGCACGCAGCTGATCCTGGAAGACCTGAAGCCGGTCGAGCCGCGCGCGCTTCGTCGCGACGTGTCGCTGCTGAACCGCCAGCAGGCATTCGGCTACACCAGCGAGGATACCAGAATCCTGATGTCCCCGATGGCGACGACCGGTCAGGAGGCGATCGGCTCGATGGGCACGGATACGCCGATCTCGGCCATGTCCGAGAAGTCGAAGCTGCTCTATACCTATTTCAAGCAGAACTTCGCGCAGGTCACCAATCCGCCGATCGACCCGATCCGCGAGGAGCTGGTCATGAGCCTGGTGTCCTTCATCGGACCGAGGCCGAACATTCTCGACCATGAGGGTGCGGCAAACGCCAAGCGCCTGGAAGTGCGTCAGCCGATCCTGACCAATGGCGATCTCGAAAAGATCCGGTCGATCGGCCACACGGAAGACCGTTTCGACACCAAGACGCTCGACTTCACTTACGATGTCGAGCGTGGGGCCGAAGGAATGCCCGAAATGCTCGACCGTCTCTGCGAGCGCGCGGAAGCGGCCGTCAAGGGCGGCTACAACATCATCGTGCTTTCCGACCGCCAGGTCGGCCCGGACCGCATCGCGATCCCGGCGCTGCTGGCGACCGCTGCCGTGCACCATCATCTGATCCGCAAGGGGCTTCGGACCTCGGTCGGTCTCGTCGTCGAAACGGGTGAGCCGCGCGAAGTGCACCATTTCTGCCTGCTCGCAGGCTATGGCGCCGAGGCGATCAACCCCTACCTTGCCTTCGACACGCTGCTCGACATGCATGCCAGGGGTGAATTCCCGAAGGAAGTGGACGCCACCGAAGTCGTCTACCGCTACATCAAGGCGGTCGGCAAAGGCATCCTCAAGGTGATGTCGAAGATGGGGATCTCGACCTACCAGTCCTATTGCGGCGGCCAGATCTTCGATGCGATCGGCCTGCAGCAAACGCTGGTCGACAAGTACTTCTTCGGCACCGCGACGATGATCGAAGGTGTCGGCCTCGAAGCGATCGCCGAGGAAACCGTTGCGCGCCACACGTCGGCCTTCGGCAAGGATCCGTTGCTGGCGACGACGCTCGATATCGGCGGCGAATATGCCTACCGCATGCGCGGCGAAAGCCACGCCTGGACGCCGGATGCCGTCGCGACGCTGCAGCACGCCGTTCGCGGCAATGCCGAGGATCGCTACCGTGAGTTCGCCGAGATGGTGAACACGTCGGCTCTGCGCATGAACACGATCCGCGGCCTGTTCAACATCAAGAGCGCCGACCAGCTCGGCCGCACACCGGTCTCGGTCGACGAAGTGGAGCCGGCGATCGATATCGTCAAGCGCTTCTCGACGGGTGCGATGTCCTTCGGCTCGATCAGCCGCGAGGCGCATACGACGCTCGCGATCGCCATGAACCAGATCGGCGGCAAGTCCAACACCGGCGAGGGCGGCGAGGAATCCGACCGGTACATGCCGCTGGCCGACGGTTCGTCGAACCCGGAACGCTCGGCGATCAAGCAGATCGCATCGGGACGCTTCGGCGTGACGACCGAGTATCTTGTCAATGCCGACATGCTGCAGATCAAGGTCGCGCAGGGCGCAAAGCCCGGCGAAGGCGGCCAGCTGCCCGGCCACAAGGTCGATGCGACGGTCGCCAAGACGCGTCACTCGACGCCGGGCGTCGGCCTGATTTCGCCGCCGCCGCATCACGACATCTACTCGATCGAGGATCTGGCACAGCTGATCTACGACCTGAAGAACGTCAACCCGACGGCGGATGTCTCGGTCAAGCTCGTCTCGGAAGTCGGCGTCGGCACGGTTGCCGCCGGCGTCGCCAAGGCGCGCGCCGACCACATCACCGTCTCCGGCTTCGACGGCGGTACCGGTGCATCGCCGCTTACCTCGCTGAAGCATGCTGGCAGCCCATGGGAAATCGGCCTTGCCGAAACCCAGCAGACGCTGGTTCTGAACGGGCTTCGTTCGCGGGTTGCCCTGCAGGTCGATGGCGGCCTGAAGACCGGCCGCGACGTCATCATTGGTGCCCTTCTCGGCGCCGACGAGTTCGGTTTTGCTACCGCGCCCCTGATTGCCGCCGGCTGCATCATGATGCGCAAGTGCCACCTCAACACCTGTCCGGTAGGGGTTGCGACGCAGGATCCGGTTCTGCGCAAGCGCTTCAAGGGCACGCCCGAGCACGTCGTCAACTACTTCTTCTTCGTCGCCAACGAGGTGCGCGAAATTCTTGCCTCCCTCGGCTTCACCAAGCTCGATGACATCATCGGCGCTTCGGAGCTGCTGGAGAAGGACGAGATGCTGGCGCACTGGAAGGCCAAGGGCCTCGACTTCAGCCGCATCTTCCACAAGGTCGATGCCCCGAAGGAAGCAACCTACTGGACGGCGCGACAGAAGCACCCGATCGACGATATTCTCGATCGCAAGCTGATCGAGGAGGCGCAGCCCGCGCTCACCTCGAAGATACCGGTCGCCTTCGAAGTCGACATCAAGAACGTCGACCGTTCGGCTGGCGCGATGCTCTCTGGCGAAGTCGCCAAGCGGTACAATCATCGCGGCCTGAAGGACGACACGATCAGCGTGACACTGAAGGGCACGGCAGGACAGTCGTTCGGCGCGTTCCTGGCACGCGGCATTACCTTCAACCTGATCGGCGACGGTAACGACTACGTCGGCAAGGGCCTGTCGGGCGGTAAGATCATCGTCCGCCCGCCTGAGAACTCGAAGATCCTCGCGGAAGACTCGATCATCGTCGGCAACACCGTTCTCTACGGCGCTACCGAGGGCGAGTGCTACTTCCGCGGTGTCGCGGGCGAGCGCTTCGCGGTCCGCAACTCCGGTGCCATCGCCATCGTCGAAGGCGTGGGCGACCACGGCTGCGAATACATGACGGGCGGCGTGGTGGTCGTTCTCGGCGAAACGGGCCGCAACTTTGCAGCCGGCATGTCCGGCGGCGTTGCCTATGTTCTCGACGAGAGCGGCGATTTCGCCAAGCGCTGCAACATGGCCATGGTCGAGCTCGAGCCGGTTCCGGAAGAGGACGACATGCTGGAGAAGCTGCATCATCACGGCGGCGACATCGCGCACAAGGGACGCGTCGACGTCTCCGGCGACATGACGCG
Source organism: Rhizobium sp. P1_C7 (assembly GCF_056406295.1). Taxonomy (NCBI): domain Bacteria; kingdom Pseudomonadati; phylum Pseudomonadota; class Alphaproteobacteria; order Hyphomicrobiales; family Rhizobiaceae; genus Rhizobium; species Rhizobium sp. P1_C7. The sequence continues at coordinate 63,448 of NZ_JBFUAL010000008.1, read as the reverse complement.
CCACGACGAGGAGCGCCTCTACCAGTTGATCTCCAACCATCTGCACTACACGGGCTCCACCCGCGCCAAGCAGATCCTGGACAACTGGATCGATTACCGCCCGAAGTTCCGCAAGGTCATGCCGGTCGAGTACCGCCGCGCGCTCGAGGAGATGGAGCGGAGCCGCATGGGGATCGCTGCGGAGTAGTCATATGCCGACACTTCCGTCACCGGCGACGACGCCTGTGACGGGAGCTGAAATATCTCGATGACCATGACGACGGTATCGACGGCAAATGCCGCCGCGGTCGCATGATGCCTTTCAGGGGATATGTTCTAATGACGGTCAAGCAACTTGCCCCGGATACCGGGACTGACAACAGACAGCTGGCTGCGGTGAGGCGGTCATGAGTGTAAGGGAAGACAGCAGTATGGGTAAGGTAACAGGGTTTCTGGAAATCGACCGGCAGGTAGCGAAGTATCAGCCGGCGTCGGATCGTATCCGGCATTTCCGCGAATTCACGATCCCGATGTCGGACCCGGAAGTGCAGAAACAGGCGGCGCGCTGCATGGACTGTGGCATCCCCTATTGCCACGGACCGACCGGCTGCCCGGTGCACAACCAGATCCCGGACTGGAACGACCTCGTCTACAACAACAATTGGGAAGCGGCGATCCAGAACCTGCATTCGACCAACAATTTCCCGGAGTTCACCGGTCGCGTCTGCCCCGCGCCTTGCGAGGAGGCCTGCACGCTGAACCTCGAGGACACGCCGGTCGCGATCAAGACGGTCGAACAGGCGATCGCCGACAAGGCCTACGAGCTCGGCTTCATCCGTCCGCAACCGGCAACGGTTCACACCGGCAAGAAAGTGGCGATCATCGGGTCCGGTCCCGCCGGTATGGCGGCGGCCCAGCAGCTCGGCCGCGCCGGTCACGACGTCCATGTGTACGAGCGCGAGAGCAAACCGGGTGGCCTGCTGCGCTACGGCATTCCGGATTTCAAGATGGAGAAGAACTTCATCGACCGCCGCGTCGAGCAGATGAGCGGCGAGGGCGTGACCTTCCATTGCGGCGTTAACGTCGGTGTCGACGTGAAGGTCGAGCAGCTGCTCGCCGATCATGATGCGGTGCTTTACTGCGGCGGTTCCGAAACGCCGCGCGAAGCCGGCATTCCCGGCATCGAGCTCGCCGGCGTCCACGATGCGATGCCTTACCTCGTTCAGCAGAACAAGCGCGTCGGCCGCGAAAACATCGACAGCGTCGGCTGGGCCTCCGATCCGATCCTCGCAGGCGCCAAGCATGTGGTCGTGGTTGGCGGCGGCGATACGGCGTCCGACTGTGTCGGCACGGCGTTCCGTCAAGGTGCGGTGAAGGTCACACAGCTCGACATCCGCCCGCAGCCGCCGGAGAGGGAAGACAAGCTCGCCGTCTGGCCGTTCTGGGCAACGAAGATGCGCACTTCCTCCTCGCAGGCGGAAGGTGCCGTGCGTGAGTTCCAGGTTGCGACGCTCGAATTCGTCGGCGAAGACGGCGTGCTGACGGGCGTCAAGTGCTGCGAAGTCGACGAACGCCGCAAGCCGATATCAGGCACGGAATTCGTCATTAAGGCCGACCTCGCCTTCATCGCCATCGGCTTCAGCGGTCCGTTTACCGGCAGCGTTCTGAAGGAACTCGACGGCAAGCTTTCGCTCAACACCGACCGCCGCGGCTCGACCAATGTCGTTGCCAACGACCGCGACTACAAGACCTCGGTCGACAAGTTCTGGACGGCCGGCGACGTGCGCCGCGGCCAGTCGCTGGTGGTCTGGGCGATCCGCGAAGGCCGCCAGGCCGCCCGCTCCATCGACGAAGCCCTGATGGGCACGACGGTTCTGCCGCGATAAGCGTGAGTGATTGACCGGTGGATTGAATTGGGCCGCTTCGAGCGGCCCTTTCATTTTGCCGAGACTTCGGCTGCGGACTTCTTGGCCGGCATGCGGTAGTCGTCGACGCGGCCGGCCGGCGGGGGAGCCATTTCGCCATCCTGAACGAGCTTGTCGCGCGGCGATTTGGTCGTGCTCACGGGCAGCGCCGCGCCTCCGAGGAGGGCCATTCCGCCATCGAGGTTGGGATCGGAAAGGCTGATCGGATCGGTGTGGTCGGCGGAGTTCGATGACAGGTCGAGGCTCGGCATATTGCTGCTGTCGAGACGAACGAGGTCCGGGCTTGCCTGTATGCCCAGGATGCGTCGGGCAGGCTTTTCGACGTAGAAGGCAAGCTTGCGGCGACCCGCCTCGGTGAGGTTGATTCCGTCGGATGTTCGCAAGCGCACCTGCTGGCCGTTGATGTCGGAGCCCGTCAAGACGAAGTCGCCGTTCTCGCTGACGAAGCCGTCCCATACGTCGACGAATTCGCCGCCGACGCTTTCGACCTGCCTGCGATAGAGGAGGTTCATCTGGACCGCGTCGGCGGTCATCGCCGGCGAATCGAAGGCCGGCAATCCGACCCAAAGAAGCGGGATCTTGCGGCTGGTGACGTCCTTGCCGAAGTTCATCACCCTGCGTTGGTATTCGGCGTACCAGCCGTCGGTGCGGAACTTCTCCTTGCCGCCATCGGTCACCATCTGCTGGCGGTCGTTGGCGCCGAGCATGACAACCACCATAGCGGGCTTTGCTTCGTCCAGGAATTTGGTGAGCTGCGCCGGCCAATTGTAATAGTCGTCGCGAACCAGGCCGGAGGCGACGTTGCTGTGGGTCTCGATGAGGATGCCGGGCGAGTCCCGGAATGCCGCTTCCATGCCGACGCCCAGCCCGCCGGCCAGGAAGTCGCCGACGACGAGGATCTTCTGGGCGTTGTCGAGCTTCTGAACGACTTTCTCTTCGGGCGCGATAACAGGTGCAGCGCGGGGAGCTGTAACCACTGCCTTCTGTGGTGCCTTCTTCTTTCTCGGAATGGCCCGGGGTGCCGGAGCATACTCGTTGGGAGCCGGCGGATATTGATCGGCGTAACGGCGGCCGAAGAAGAAATCGAGGATGGACCGGCGCTGGTAGTAGCGCTCCTGGCCCTCGGCAACATGCACGGGAGGCAGCACGCCCGATGAAAACACCAGCGCGGCAGCGCAGAGGGCGCCCCAGCGGGCCGTGCCCCGTTTTACTCGTTTACGCATCGTCAGCAGCCTCGCATCTGACGGTATTTTCTCATGGAGCGGGACATGCGTCCACACCCCAAAACGCATAGCGCCAATCTACATCACTTGCGAAGTGCATTCAGCAGCGGCAACGATGGTTCGCCGTCCGCCTGCATGCCGAAGCGGCCCTGAACGACAGCGATAGCTGCCTTCGAACCGCTGCCGAAATTGCCATCGACTTCGCCGTCATAATAGCCGAGCGCTTTCAGCCGGGTCTGAAGCTCGAACTTCTCCTTGACGTCGAGCACGCCATCCGGACGCGGCCAGCGCTGCTTCATGCCGCCATAGCCGGCGATCTCGTCGGCGAGCAGCCCGACGGCAATCGCGTAGCTGTCTGACGCATTGTACCTCTTGATGGTGAAGAAGTTAGCGGTCATCAGGAAGCCGGGGCCGCTCGGGCCGGCCGGCATCTTGAGGACGGCGTTGCTGCCGCTGTCCTTGAAACCCTTGCCGCCTGGCCGGGTCACGCCCATGGCCGCCCATTGCGACAGCGTGTGGGTCTTGCCTACCTGCTTCAGGGCGCCTTGCGGAACAGTCACCTCGTATCCCCAGGTCTTGCCCGCATCCCAGCCGTTCTTCATCAGCAGATTGGCCGATGTGGCCAGGGCATCGGGCACGGAATTCCAGATATCGCGGTGGCCGTTGTTGTCGGCATCGACGGCGTAAAGCAGATAGCTCGTCGGTATGAACTGCGTATGGCCCATGGCGCCTGCCCAGGAACCGGTCATGCCATCAGGCGAGATGTCGCCGTTCTGAAGGATTTTCAACGCCGCGATCAGCTGCTTCTTGGCAAACTTGGCGCGGCGCTCGTCGGCATAGGCAAGGGTGGCCAGAGCACGCGGCACGTAGTGCAGCCTGTCGTCTTTAGCCAGAACTGCGCCGTAATTCGATTCCATCGACCAAATGGCGAGGAGAATCGATTTGTCGACGCCGAAGTGACGTTCGATCGCGTTCAACGTGGAGGCGTGTTTAGCGGCCATTTTGCGGCCGATCTGGACGGTGTAGGGATTTACACGGGAATCAATATAGTCCCATATTTTCGTTGTGAATTCAGGCTGATAGGCGGCCTTTTCCAGCACGGTCGGGTCCGGATCGGTCACACCTGAAAAGGCTTTGCTATAGGTTGCCTTGCTGATGCCACTTTGAGCGGCTGTTTGATAAAAGTCCGCGATCCATTTCTGGAACCGCTGATCGGCCTTCGCGTTAAGGGGGGCCAGACCGGCGGACGCGGTCACGATGAGTGCGAGAGCAAGACCACGAAGGGAGTATCTGTGATTTTGAGTCATCGGCGGTCATCCGTCCTTTTCGTTTCAGGCGCAGCAGAACGCGAGGTTCCGCTCAGGCCCGAGACTACCCGAACGGAGTCAACAAATTCTTTACCATGACGGACGAACACAGTCACCATTTGCAAAACTGTAGCAAATCTCATTTAGTCCAATCAAAAATGCCTTTTATTTCAAGCGGTGAAATCATCGCAGGAGGATTGTGTGGCAGAGCATAAAAAAGTTCGCAAAGCTGTATTCCCGGTTGCCGGCCTCGGCACTCGCTTTCTCCCGGCCACCAAAGCCGTTCCGAAGGAGATGCTGACGGTCGTCGACAAGCCGATTATCCAGTATGTCGTCGATGAAGCGTTGGAAGCCGGAATCGAGCACTTCGTCTTCGTCACCGGCCGTAACAAGCACATCATCGAAGACTATTTCGATATTCACTTCGAACTCGAGCAGACGCTGCGCGAGCGCAGCAAGAAGGCTGAGATCACGCTGCTTGCCGGCCAGCTTCCCAAGGCCGGTACGGTCAGCTTCACCCGACAGCAGGAACCGCTCGGCCTCGGCCATGCGGTGTGGTGCGCCCGCGAGATCATCGGCAACGAGCCCTTCGCCCTGTTGCTCCCCGATATGATCATGAAGAGTGAAGCCAAGGGCTGCATGAAGGGGATGATCGACCTTTACGCTCAGAGCGGCGGCAACATCGTTGCGGTCGAAGAGTGTGCCCCTGATCAAGCTCACAAATACGGTATCGTCGGCGTCGGCGATGCCATCGGCGACGGTTTCCATATTACCGACATGGTCGAAAAGCCCGCCAAGGGCACGGCACCATCCAACTTCTTCATCAATGGTCGCTACATCCTGCAGCCGGAGATCTTTAAGATCCTGGAGACGCAGGAGCGAGGTGCCGGCAACGAAATCCAGCTGACCGACGGCATGCTGAAGCTACTGAAGGATCAGGATTTCGCCGGCTATCACTTCCGCGGAACGACTTACGACTGCGGCGCCAAGGATGGTTTCATCCTTGCCAACGTGGCCTTTGCGCTCGAGCGTGCGGACATCCGTCCGACCGTCGAAGAAGGCTTCAAGGCGCTGCTCAAGACCCTCTGATCGCGTTAGATCAGGATGATTTTAGGGTCTGATCGACCTAAAATCTCAATACTGATCTGAACCATGAAGTTAGAGCGGGACGTTTCGCCTCCCGCTCTAGCGCTTGAGTTTGAGACCTACACCGGCTCGCCATTGCTGCGAGTCGGTGCCAGTCTTGCGCGACGTCAGTTCGTATCCCACCGTACTGGTCAGGTCGAGATAGCGGTTGATGTTCCAGGTCAGGCCGGCGCTTGTCGTGTAGACCGTTTCGTCGCTCGTCTGGCTATCCGACGGATAGTCGCGCAGTGTAATACCCCCCAGGAAAGTTCCGACCAGATTGTCGCGCAGCTGATGCGTGATTGCCGTCGTCAGTGCATGCGAGACGTAGCCGGAGTCGCCTGCGTTGGTCGACGGCTGGATGCTGGTCTGAACGCCGAAGTCGACGTCCGTTCCCCTGAGAGGCGACCAAAGCAGCCGGATATCGACCACGGCCGTATCGATATCGGCCAGGCGGTCGTCGTCAAAGGTGGCGATCTCGTAGCCCAGCCCGATTTCGCCGCGAAGCTTCTCTCCCATGTCCACTTCGATCCCGGCCATGGCGCCGTAGGAATTGCCGGAGCGGCGGTAGCCCGCACTATCCTCCGTTTCGTCGTAGTGGGTCTTCCCGACATTCGCCTCGATGAAGGGAATGAGCGCAGGCGACAGCTCATAGCCGATGCGGCCCCGAAGCGTGCCGCTCGTCTCATCGCGGTCGCTCAGCGAAACCGTCGTGCCGTCGGAAAGCGTTGCATCGGAGTAGATGGTCCGCGTCAGATCGATGCCGGTGCTGCCGCGCAGAATGCCGAAGTCGCGCTCGATGGAGCCGCCGGCGGTGAATTCCTGCACGTTGGATTGCTTGTCCGCATTCTGGATGGCGTTCGGATCGTCGGTGTCTTCGCGATAGAAATGGTAGCCGCCGACGATGTGGGCGGTCGTATCCTGCGGCAGGTCGAGCCGCAGATCGCCACCGATCCTGAAATCGGGCTGCTCCTCGCCTTCGCCACTGATGTTCTGCTGCCAGGCGCCCTGCGTCGTCACGATGAGCTGATGCAGCGCCCAGTCCGATGTCAGCGTCGTCAGCATGTCGGTTTCGAGGAACGCACGCGTCTCCTTGGTGTCGCCATCCCGCTGCGTTTCGGTGTTTATGCTCTGCGTGACGGTTGGGCGCAGAACGAAGGTGCCAATGCGAATGCCAGGCGTCTCCTCGGTCGTTAGGTTCCGCTCCAGCCTGCGGCTCGATCGGTCGTCAAGGGGTGCCTCGCGCGTGTTCAGGCGCAGCATGTCTTCATCGAGAATCGCGCCGGTGATCTCCTCGCTCGGTTGTAGATCGGCAGGGATCGATTGTTCATCTGCAGGTGTTGCCTGCCTTGCCCCGGCGTCGACGGGCTCCAGCGGCGACGCCGGCTCTTGCGGTTGCGCGCCGGTGTAGGCGCTGGCGCCGCCTGCAGAGGTGGATCCTGCCGTGGCCGCGGGATCTGCCGAACGCAGCTGCGCGGCTTGTGCGAGCGCGGGAAGGGGCGCTAGCGCGATGCCTGAGATCACCGAGCACACGGCAAGGCTCGCCGCGCGGAGCGGCGTCAGACTGCTCGTGTATTTCCAATGGCCCATCTATCCGTGCCCGGCATGCTTCGAAGTGTTACCCGAACGTAAAGTCTATTGCTGTTTTACACACACGGCGAAAATCCAATAAGTATGTGAAAACAAACAGAAAATGCGCTTCAGATGTATGCAGCGCATAATGCGCGGGAAACGTTATTTTATGGTTAATCCTTCGTAAAAAAAGAGCTGCTGTCCAACCAAGTCATTGCTCGCAATTCTAGACAATGGCAATATTATTCTCGCATTGATTGAACAAAAAGACATCAAACGCAATTAAAAGTATAGAGCAAGTCGACAACACGGACTTCGACAAGACGTTTCCAAGTGACAAATGCTGGCAAGCATGGAAGTGCCTGAACGAACGTCGATACGAAGTCGAAGTCCTCGGAATGTCCAGCGTGTAGGCCGCACAATGCTGCTAGTCACGGTGGAACAACGCGACAAACTTCTCCGCAACTATGACAACAAGGATGATGATCATATCCACGAACGCGCCGCATTGGCGCAGTGGCAAATGGGAACTTCTAGAAGTCCTGTCGAGCGTCAACCGTGCAGGCTATGCAGCGCGTGCTTGTTGCCGCGCTATGGCGTTCCTGGGGCATCCATGCGTCGGTATGAGTGCGGCTAGTAGCCGGCCTTTCGCCAACCAGCAGCACGCGCTTCTTCCTCCGAGCAGAACCAGCGTTCGTCGTATTGGGGCGATATCTTCGTGGCCTCGTAATAGTGCTGACCCGGCACGTGATAGATGCGCTCGCCGGAATTGATGCTGACATTGCCCTTGATATTGCAGCTCGTGCCTCGTTGGACGATCACGCCGTTGTCGATGATCATTGGCTGTGATGGTGGCGCAGCAAATGAATTCGCAATCGGAGCAGTCACCGAATCCGGTAGCACTGTATAGCCGCCGGCTCCCAAGAATGCCGCCACCGAACATAAACCCACAACCGCTGGAAACTTCATGTCTCACCCCTCGAAACCTCTCAGGGTTGTAACACGAGGCGTTTTAGCACCTCGTATATGAGATCGCTAAAATGCGCGGGATCTTCGTCATCGGGCAGGGGATTTCGCGCGCGCCCATTTTACTCGATAACCAAATGGCCGACGAGCCTTGACCCCAAGAAAAACCCATTGGGGAAGCCACGGCTATGCCAATAACCCCGATTGGGAATTCCCTCGGAAGGAGCGTTAGCGACCGCGAGGAGTCCGAGCGACCGGGTTTGAGTGCCAACGAAAAACGCGAAGCGAGGCGTCAGCCGCCGTTGAAGTACGGAGGAGTGGTAGGGGCATTGCGTCTATAGTCGCGAGTGGCTGACGACGCAAACTGTTGCCGGATAATTGCTGCTCTGTGCTCATACGAACATAGTGAGACCTTTGGTCTCACTATGTTCGTGCATTTTTCACCTCAGCGTAATTCCACCACGGTAACCATTCCTTGCCAAGGCAACACCGGGAACGCTGCCAACCGGGGCGATGGACTTGGCCGCCGAAAACCGCTAACGCATTGGACATGATCAGAAGAGCGGTAAATCTCATCGAAAATGGGGTGCTCGACTCGGCCAAGCGCACGATCGGCACCGAGAGGCGGGCACTCGAGGCTCTGGAAAGGGCACTAGAGGGTAATCTTGCTGAGCCATTCGCGCGGGCGGTTGAGGTCGCGGGCGCTATTTCGGGGCGCGTGATCGTCACCGGTGTCGGCAAGAGCGGCCATATCGGTGTGAAGATAGCGGCGACGCTCGCCTCTACAGGGACGCCCGCCTTTTTCATGCACGCCGCCGAGGCCAATCACGGCGATCTCGGCATGGTCGGAAGGGGCGACGTTGTGCTTGCGCTGTCGAAGGGTGGCGAGAGTGCCGAACTTCGAAACATAGTCGCCTATACGCGACGGTTCTCGATCCCGTTGATCGCGTTGACTTCGTCTGAAAAATCCTCGCTTGCATCGGCCTCGGACGTTGTTCTGCTGATGCCGAACGAGGAGGAAGCCTGTCCGCACGGCCTGGCACCGACGACGTCAACGATGCTGCAGCTTGCCATGGGCGATGCGCTGGCCATTGCGTTGCTCGAGGCGCGTGGCTTTACGGCGCGCGATTTTCACGTGTTCCATCCGGGCGGCAAATTGGGCGCCAGCCTCAGCCACGTCGCCGACATCATGCACACCGGCGAACGCGTGCCTTTGGCGCCGAAGGGCACGTCACTGCCGGAGGCGATTTCAACGCTTTCGCGCAAGCATTTCGGCTGCGTCGGTATTGTCGACGGTGACGGCCGGCTGTGCGGAATCGTCACGGAAGGCGATCTGGCGCGCAACCTGACGCGCAATCTGTCGGAACTGGCGGTCGACGACATCATGACCCGCACACCGAAGACGGTAAAGGCGACGGTCCTGGCGACCGCCGCTCTGGCGCTGCTGAACGAGCACAGCATCGGCGCGCTGATCGTCGTTGATGACGACAACCGGCCGGTCGGGCTCATTCACTTCCACGATCTGCTCAGGATCGGCGTCGCCTGATCAGGCCTCTTCGACCGTCAGGTCGCGGCCGTTGCTTGCGACGACTTTCACGCGCGCGCCGACCGGCAGGTCGGGGCCGCTGACACGCCACTGCGTATCATCGAGCCGAATGCGGCCGCGCCCCTCGTGGATGGGTTCGGCCAGGGTTGCGGTGCGGCCGACGAGGCTGGCGCTGCGCTGGTTCAGGAAGGGTTCGTCGGTGGTGTCGTGGCTGCGAGTTAATCGCCGGCCAATGAAGGTGGCTGCGACTGCAAGGGCGGCAAACAGGATCGCCTGCACTTGCCACAGCCAGAAGGTCTCGTTCCAGAATAGCAGCGAAAGCACGCCCACGGCGAGCGCCGCAAGGCCGATCCAGACGAGAAAGAAGCCGGGGGCGATCATTTCGGCGGCAAGCAGCACCAGTCCGGCGATCCACCAGCTCCAGGGTCCGAGCTCCGCGACGATGGCGGCGATCATCGCTCAGCTCTCCTGATTGGTGTTGAAGGGGTTGATCGGCGGCGTTGTGCGCGCCGGCACCGGGCGCGGGCGCGGCGGGGCAGGCGGCGTCGATGGATCGCCGAAGACTTCCCTGGCAATCGCGCCGATGCCGCTTAGCGAACTCAGAATGGACGAGGCTTCGATGGGCATGAGAACGACCTTGGAATTGCTTGCCGAACCGATTGCGGTCAGCGCTTCCGTGTATTTCTGTGCCACGAAGTAGTTGATCGCCTGGACGTCGCCGGCAGCGATCGCCTGCGACACCATCGTCGTCGCCTTGGCTTCGGCTTCGGCAAGGCGCTCGCGGGCCTCGGCGTTGCGGAAAGCGGCCTCGCGTTGGCCCTCGGCCTGCAGGATCGCCGACTGCTTGGCGCCCTCGGCACGCAGGATCTGCGCGTTTCTGGAGCCTTCGGCTTCGAGAACCTGGGCGCGTTTTTCACGCTCTGCCTTCATCTGTCGGGCCATCGCATCGACGAGGTCGCGCGGCGGCTGGATATCCTTGATCTCCACGCGTGTGACCTTGATGCCCCAAGGCTGGACGGCGTCATCGACGACGCGCAGAAGCCGGTCGTTGATCGCGTCGCGGTTCGACAGCAGTTCGTCGAGATCCATCGAGCCCATGACGGAGCGGATGTTGGTCATGGTCAGGTTGAGAATGGCATTTTCGAGATTGGAGACCTGATAGGCAGCCTGGGCGGCGTTCAGGATCTGGTAGAAGGAGACGGCATCGGCGGAAACGGAGGCGTTGTCCCTGGTGATCACCTCCTGGGTCGGCACGTTGAGGACCTGTTCCATGACGTTCAACCGGGCGCCGACGCGCTCGACAAAAGGCGTGATGATATTGAGGCCGGGTTCCAGCGTCCGGGTGTAGCGGCCAAAACGCTCGACCGTATAGCGATAGCCCTGCGGCACGGTCTTGATCCCGGCAAAGAGCACCAGAATGACAAAGACCACCAATGCGATCACGACAATGTCGAAGCCGCCGAAAACCATGAAACTCCCCCGCGATAGAATCGATTGACCACACCTTAGCGTAGACGACTTCAAACGCCAGCCTGCAGCGCCGCCGCCAATGGATCCTGCTTGATATATGGGTTTTCGATTGGCTCTTCACAACGGGAAGGGGCTGGCGTAAAAGGCGCCGTTATCCGGTCGCAGCCCACCCGGTCAAAACAAGGGACCCCATCATGAAGACTATCGTCATCTGCTCCGGCGGATTGGATTCGGTTTCGCTTGCCCACAAGGTCGCAGCGGAACAGCAACTCATCGGCCTTCTCTCCTTCGACTACGGCCAGCGGCACCGCAAGGAGCTGGATTTCGCCACGGCCTGCGCCAAACGGCTGGGAGTGCCGCACCAGATCATAGACATCCGCACCATCGGTCGGCACCTCACCGGCTCGGCACTGACGGACGATATCGACGTTCCCGACGGTCACTATGCCAAGGAAACGATGAAGGCGACCGTCGTTCCGAACCGCAACGCGATCATGTTGGCGATCGCTTTCGGCCTTGCCGCCGCGCAGAAGGCGGATGCGGTTGCCGTCGCCGTGCATGGCGGCGATCATTTCATCTACCCTGATTGCCGTCCCGGCTTCATCGATGCGTTCCAGGCGATGCAGAACCAGGCGCTCGACGGCTACGCCAGTGTTTTGCTCTACGCGCCCTACGTGAATATCTCCAAGGCCGACATCGTGACGGACGGGGTGAAGAGCGGTACGCCCTTTGCGAAGACATGGTCCTGCTACAAGGGCGGCGCTCGTCATTGCGGACGCTGCGGCACCTGTGTCGAGCGGCGCGAAGCCTTCCACCTGGCCGGCGTCGAAGACCCGACGGAGTACGACGACGCGGACTTCTGGGTCGCTGCGACGAGCGGCTTTTCGGCCGAAGAGGTGAAGTGATGTTCCGTATCACCAAGGAATTCCACTTCTCCGCCTCTCATCAGCTGACGCACCTGCCGGCCGAACATCAGTGCGCGCGCCTGCATGGGCACAACTACATCGTCGAAGTGGAGCTTTCGGCCGCTGAGCTGGACGACAACGGGTTTGTCCGCGACTATCACGAACTGGCGCCGCTCAAGCGCTATATCGACGACAGTTTCGACCACCGGCACCTGAACGATGTGCTCGGCCACGAGCGCGTGACGTCGGAATATCTGGCGAAGCACTTCTACGACTGGTGCAGGGAGCGCTTGCCCGAGACCTCGGCAGTGCGCGTCAGCGAGACGCCGAAGACATGGGCGGAATACCGGCCATGAGCCGGGGTGGCGAGGCGCCAATCCGCGTCAGCGAGATCTTCGGGCCGACGATCCAGGGGGAAGGGGTGCTGATCGGCCGGCCGACGGTGTTCGTCCGGACCGGAGGCTGCGACTACCGCTGTTCGTGGTGCGATACGCTACATGCGGTCGACAGCGACTACCGCGATCAATGGCTGCCCATGTCGGTGGACGAGATCTGGCACGAGGTCCGGCGGCTGTCCGGCGATGTGCCGCTGACGATCTCGCTTTCCGGCGGCAACCCGGCAATCCAGCCGCTTGGAGCTTTGATCGCGCATGGGCATGCGCAAGGCTACACATTCGCGCTGGAGACGCAGGGCAGCGTCGCCAAGGACTGGTTTGCCGATCTCGATACGCTGGTGCTGAGCCCGAAGCCGCCCTCAAGCGGCATGGAGACCGACTGGGCTGCCTGCGACGACTGTCTGCGCAGGGCGGCCGGCGGGCCGCAGGTCGCATTGAAGATCGTCGTCTTCGACGAAAGGGACTATGCCTATGCGCGCGATGCGGCTGCTCGTTACCCGCACCTGCCAGTCTACCTGCAGCCCGGCAACCACACGCCGCCACCGCCAGACGACGACGATGCCAGAATCGACATCGACGGGATCATGGACCGGATGTTGTGGCTTGTCGGCAAGGTGATGGAGGACAGGTGGTTTGCGGCGCGGGTATTGCCGCAATTGCATGTGCTTTTGTGGGGAAATCGACGCGGGGTGTGAGAGGTGTGGAGGGAGTGCCGTGCGGCCCCCCCAATCCGCCTGCTGCCACCTTCTCCCCGATGGGAGACGGGACTTATGGCAATTGCCCGTGCCTCACGTGCAACATTGTGCTGGTTGGCGAAAGGGTGCGGCATATCCCTTCTCCCATCGGGCAGAAGGCGGCCCGATGGGCCGGATGAGGGGCTGCACGGCAAGACACCAATCAAAAAACAAGCCATCGGCCCGAGGCTTTCAACACCTCGCTCTCAATCACGCCCAGCCGAGCAGTTCGCGGCGGATGACCTTCTCCAGGACACGCATGCCATCCTCGCTGTCGTTGAGGCAGGGGATGTGCGTGAACTTGTCCCCGCCGTTCTCGTGGAACGAATGGGCGGCCTGCTCGGCGATTTCCTCCAGCGTTTCCAGGCAGTCGGAGACGAAGCCGGGGTTGAGCACGGCGATCTTCTTGACGCCATTCTGCGCCAGCTTTTCCACCGTCTTGTCGGTGTAGGGCTGCAGCCACTCTTCCGGGCCGAAACGGGACTGGAAGGTGACCATGAACTGCTCCTTGGTCAGGCCGAGCCTTTCGCGCAGCAGCCGGCCCGTCTTTTGGCACTGACAGTGATAGGGATCGCCCTTCTGGAAGTAGGACATCGGGATGCCGTGGAAGGAGGCGAGGATTATCTCGGGTTCCCAGTCCACCGTCGCAAGATGCGTTGTTACCGAGTTTGCCAGCGCTTCGATGTAGGTCTCGTCGTCGTGATAGTCGGGGACGGTGCGCAGCGCCGGTTGCCAGCGCATCTTCAGGAGATGCTGGAAGGCCTTGTCGTTGACAGTCGCGGTCGTTGCTGCGGCATATTGCGGGTAGAGCGGGAAGAGCACGATCCGGTCGCAGCCGTCGTCCTTCAGCGCCTGGATGCGCGAGGGGATCGACGGGTTGCCGTAGCGCATCGCCCAATCGACCGTCACGTTCGGCAGGTCCTTGAGACGCTCGGCCATCAGGTCCGACTGACTGCGCGTGTAGGTGCGCAGATAGCTTTCGTCCTTGTCCTTGTTCCAGATGAGCTCGTAGGCCTTTCCGACTTTGCCCGGACGGGTGTTGAGCACGATCCCGAACAGGATCGGATACCACTTCCACGGGGACCACTCGATGACGCGCTTGTCGGTCAGGAACTCCTTGAGATAGCGGCGCATGGAGGCGTAGTCGGTGCCGTCGGGCGTTCCGAGATTAACGAGAAGGACGCCCACCTTGCCGAACTTCACAGTCGGATGGTCCGCCGGGCGGTGCGCAGTATCGATGCTCGTCATTTAAACCCCAATGCTCGTCGTCTCTGCCCGGCTCATACGAAGCCAAGCGCGGCTGGTTCACCCTATAAGAACAAAAGCCGGCCCGGGAAACCCCGGGCCGGCTCGGGCAGTCGAGACAAATCGTCTTACTTGGACGGAATCTGCAGCTCCTTGCCGATCGTCAGATGACGCGGCGTGGGCGTGCCGTTGGCTTCAGAGATCTTCTTCCAGAGAGTGCTGTCGCCATAGAATTGCTTGGCGAGATCCCAGAGGGTGTCGCCGGATGCGATGACATGGCTGGTGGGTGTGTTCGGCGCAAGCGCTGCGGGGGCCTCCGCCACCGGTGCAGAGGCAGGAGCCGCGGATGTTGTTGGCGCAGCGGGTGCCGCTGGCGCAGCCGGTGCTGTCGTCGCGGACGCCGCAATTTCGCTCACCCGACCGTCGGTGTAGGGCTTGTAGGGCGAATGCGCCGCGATGTAGTCCGCCGTTACGTCGGCGAGGTCGGGGCCGAAGTCGTAGGCGTTCTTGCCGGCTGTCGCGAAAACCGAATAGCCGTCGCCGCCGGCGCGCATGTAGTTGTTGGTGACGACGCCGTAGGTCTTCGCGTCGTCGAGCGGCACGAAGGCATCGCCTTCCCTGGCCTCGACGGAAACCAGACGGCTACCGGCCGGCCTGGACTTGTCGTAGCTGTACGTCAGGCCCGACACCTGCGGGAAACGGCCTGCGCCTTCCTCGATCTTGCCGAGGCCGTTCTCAAGAGCCTTGCGGATATCGGAGCCCGTCAGCTGGAATGTCGCCAGCGTGTTCTGGAAGGGAAGGACGCTGATGACTTCGCCCTGCGTGACGTCGCCGCCATCGATCGAGGCGCGCAGACCGCCGCCGTTCTGGATGGCGATGCTCATGCCCTGGCTCTTGCCGCGCTCGAGCATGGCGTCGGCGACAAGATTGCCCATCGAGCATTCCTTGACGCGGCAAACGGTCCGGTCGCCTTCGATCGGTCCTTCGGACGAACCGATGACCTTCTTGCGAAGCTCTTCGATCGGCTTGGCCAGCTCGGCGATGCGTGCGGTCATCGCGGGATCGGGCGTAAAGGAGGAATCGATTAGGATCGGATCGCCCTTGGCGCTCTTGACGACGCCGTTATCGTCGAAGTCTACGACGAGATCGCCGAGGTACTTGCTGTAGGACGCCGCCTGCACGACCGGCACCTTGTAGCCGCCGGGGTTGTCTACCATCGTCGGATACGGACCCTCGGCCTTCGGGTCGGTGTTCGATAGCAGGCTGTGCGAGTGGCCGCCAACGACGATATCGACATCCGGGATCTTGGCGATGGCCGAGAGATCGCGCGGATAGCCGACGTGGGTTAGCGCGATGATCTTGTTGACGCCCTGCTTCTTCAGGTCCTCGACGGCTGCCGTGATCGTCTGCACGTCGTCGGCAATCAGGACCTTCGGGCCGGGCGAGGAAATTTCTTCCGTATCGTTGGTCACGGCACCGACGATGCCGATCTTCTGGCCGCCGACTTCGAGCACCAGCGAGGGCTTGATGCGGTCTCCGAGCTTGGAGCCGTCTGCGGCGAGCACGTTGGCCGAGATGACCGGGAATTTGACCTTGTCGAGGAAGGTCGCCAGGCCGTCTTCGCTATCATCGAACTCGTGGTTGCCGACGGTCATGACGTCGAACTTCATCTCGTTCAGGAACTCGGCTTCGGCGGCGCCCTTGTAGGTCGTGTAGAAGAGCGAGCCCTGGAAATTGTCGCCGGCGTTGAGAAGCAGGACGTTCTGGCCCGAGAGTGCTGCGCGCCGCTGGTCGATCGCGGTCTTCAGGCGGGCGGCACCGCCGAAGCACTCCTTCTTGCCTTCCTCCTCGGCCGAGCAGGTGGAATCGAACTTGTTGATCGCCTCGATGCGCGAATGGAAATCGTTGATATGCAATATATTGAGCTGGTAGTCGGCAAAGGCGGCACTGCTCGACAGCGCCAGCACCGAGGCGGTCAGCAGACTGAATTGAAATGACTTCGTCATATTGTTCTCCTGGATTTATAGGCGAAGTCTGTACCCCGCACCCCGCCGTCCCTACGCTATCGATGTTTCCACTAAGCACTAGTGGCCGCAAGAGAAAAAGCTGTGACAGCGGGCACCCTTTCCAAGGGCGTAAACAAAAAAAGCTCCCGCGAGGGGAGCTTTTCGAGGGAACCTGACGTTCCTACATGTGGCGGTTCAGCGTGAATTGCGATCCTGCATCCGAGGTGCAGTTCAGCTGGCTCTGTGTCACCAGAGCGCAATTGACCTTGGATTGGGTTTTGCGAACCAACGAGGTCATGTTGATCTCAACCAGCGACGGCGAGGTCTTCACGTAGGTGCCGGACGCCAGCAGCTGGTTGCTGTCTGTCGTCCGGGTCGTGAAGGTGCCGGCCTGGAATGTGGAGATGATGCCGTTCGGATCCGCCCAGGAGCCTTCCACACCCGATGGTGCCGGATTCGCGGCGACCGGCACGGCGCGTGGCGACGGCGAAACACAGGCTGCAAGAGCCGCGCAGGCGCCGACGAGGACAACGAGGGTTTTGATTTTCATAAGCTTCTCCCGGGGATTTCGGAACGAAAACTATCCGTGTGGTTGCGAAAAACATGGCGCGGGCTGTCGGGGAAGGCAAGGCTCCAGGGGAGCGAGACGGCATTTTATACAGCAAGCGTTACAAAAATGCCCGCCTTGCGGCGGGCATTTTCGAGGCAGGTTCAGGCAGCGTTCAGCGAACGAGGATGTTCTTGAACTGCCACGGATCCTTGGTGTCGATGTCCTCGGGAAACAGGCCCGGACGACCGTCGAGCGGGGTCCAGTCGGTGTAGTGGCCCTCGACCGGGCCGAGATACGGCGTCTGCACTTCGAGGCAGCGCTTGTAATCGATCTCGTCGGCTTCGACGATGCCGGCCTTCGGGTTTTCGAGCGCCCAGACCATGCCGGCGAGAACGGCGGAGGTCACCTGCAGGCCCGTTGCGTTCTGGTAAGGCGCGATGCGGCGTGTCTCTTCAAGCGACAGGCGCGAGCCGTACCAATAGGCATTCTTTTCGTGGCCGTAAAGCAGCACGCCCAATTCATCGACGCCGTCTTCCAGCTCGTCCTCGTTGAGAACATGGTGAACCGGCTGGGCGGTGCCGCCGTTGCCGAACATCTCATGCAACGACAGGACCGCGTCGTTTGCCGGATGGTAGGCGTAGTGGCAGGTCGGGCGGAAGGTGACTTCACCGTCCTTGTCGCGCACCGTGAAGTAGTCGGCGATCGAGATGGATTCGTTGTGGGTGACGAGGAAGCCGTATTGCGGGCCGGGGGTCGGGCACCAGGTGCGAACGCGCGTGTTGGCGCCCGGCTGTTCCAGGTAGATCGCCGCCTTGTTGCCCTTCTTGTGCTTCTTGGCGTTCTTCGGCATCCACTCTTCGTGCGTGCCCCAGCCGAGTTCGGCCGGCTGCAGACCTTCGGAGATGAAGCCTTCGACGGACCATGTGTTCCAGAAGACGTCGAGCGGTTTGGGATGCTTGGTGCGCTGGGTGTCGCGCTCGGCGATGTGTACGCCCTTGACGCCGACCTTCTTCATCAGCTTCGCCCAGCCTTCGCGGTCGTGCTGATCCGGCTCGTCAAACTTCACGCCGATCTCGTTGGCGAGGTTGACGAGTGCCTGCTTGACGAACCACGACACCATGCCCGGATTTGCACCGCAGGTGGAAACCGCGGTCGCGCCGCCCGGGTTCTTCTTCTTCTCGTGGCGAACGGTTTCGCGCAGCGCATAGTTGGTGCGGTCGGCGTTCTTCATGCTCTTGTCGAAATAGAAGCCGAGCCAAGGCTCGACGACGGTATCGATATAGAGCACGTCGAGCTTGCGGCAGAGCTTCATCAGGTCGAGAGAGCCGGTGTCGACCGAGAGGTTGACGCAGAAGCCCTGGCCTTCGCCTTCCGTCAGGAGCGGCTTCAGCAGGTCCTTGTAGTTGTCCTTGGTCACATATTCCTTGATGTGACGGACGCCGTGCTTCTTCAGGATCTCCATGTCGGAGGGCTCTTCGCGCGGGTCGATGACGACCAACCGGCTCTTGTCGAACTTGAAGTGGCGCTCGATCAGGGGCAGCGTGCCGCGGCCGATGGAGCCAAAGCCGATCATCACGATCGGACCGGTAATTTCGGCATGTACCGGGTGGGTCTGTTCCGTCATTCTTTTCTCCTGTGGAAGGCGACGAAGGCGATAGGCCTTAACAAACATCTGAAATGGCGCAAAATACTGCGAGGTTGAGCGGCTCTAACCACAAAACGCCGTCACAATAAAGAGTGTTCGGGGGAAGAACGCAAATATCAGGTGGGCGAGAGCGGGTTCGCGAGCTCGCGCAGCTTGGCCGCAAGCTCGGTTTTCTGCACGGTCAGGCCCTTGCAGGCGGTCTGGTCGCTGTCGAGCCCTTCGAGTTGGGCTGCGAAGCATGCAGCGAGTGCTGCGGCGTTCGGGTGGTGGGCGATCGCGGGAGATAGACGCGGAGGGTGAAGAGGATATCGCCCGAGGCAGCTTGCGCAGCGTCTGTCGCTCGACGCGGGCCAAGCGTTCGGCGAGCGTAAAGGCCTCGACTTGCGGCGGACGGCGGTGCTTGGACAGCGGCAGGAAGAGCTCGCCGGTCGTATTGACGGACCAGTTCATTCGCTCGACCGGCTGGGTGACCTGGAGATTGTCGAAGATGCGAGTGGTGACGGCGGCATTGCGGGTGCCTTCGCCAAAGCCCGGCACATCGGCGTGAAGCCATACTGGCCGTCGATGCCCGCGTGGCGGGAATCCCGGGGTTCCGATCGCGAGACTTCAGCCTTCCGAAATCGATATCCGCAAAATCCGATGCCCCCCGGAAAAGGGCGCTTAGCGCGCCGGTGTTCCCTGATGGAAGACCATGCGCCAGACGCCATCGGCATCGTGGCGCCAGATGGAGCTGCGGAGCGAGCGGGCCGGTGCGGTGTCGGGGGCGGTGCGCTCGGAGCGGTAGGTAACAAGCATCACGTCGGGTGCCAGCGGCTGGAGCTCGAAGTCGGCAAGCCTGCGGGTCGTCCCGTCCGCCGGTTCCTGCAGCAGGGCGGCGACGATCTCGTCGAACATATAGAGGCGACCCGAGCTGCCGATCTCGCGGAAATCGGGCGAGAGCAAGCATTCCAGCGAACTGCGCGTGTTGCGCACCTGTTGGTCGAACAGCTTCTCTTCCAGAGACAGGAGACGCGCGCGCAGGTGGTCTGTGCCGTCAATCACTGCTTCAGCCTTTCAAAATACCCAATCCCTCAGCCGTCGTGGTGATTGCGACCTCGGTGATGTCGTATCGTGCAACGCCATGGATCGTGAAGGGGTCGGCCGCCACATAGGCTTCGATTTCGGCGCGTTCGCCCACTGCGAAAACCACGCCGCCGGTGCGTGGGACCTTGCGGCCGGAGGCGAGGAACCAGCCCTTGGCATAGCCTTCTTTGACCCAGGCCATATGCGGCTCCATGTGCTTGTCGGCTTCCTCGTTCGGCTTCACATAGGTCAGGGCGAGGATGAACATCGCTGCGGTTCCTTTCAGGGCGTTTCGTTCCGATACATTTGAGTATTCAATTGTCCCCGAACCATCCATCTTCTTTTTAGGTTTCCGCTCCAAAGTGCGAATCGTTCTTTTTCAGCACGCCCGGAACAATCGGATGACCCAGATATCGGAGCGACTTGCCGAGTTGCAGGAAAATAGTGCCGTCCTGATCGCGCTTTATGATCAGGACGACCGGCTGCGTTATGCAAACGCCGCTTTCCGCGCCACCTTCGCGCTAGAGCCAGACGAGTGCCCTTTTTGGGCGGAACTTATGCGACGCAATACCAAGGCGGGAAAAGGCACGATCATCCGTGCGGCCGACTTCGAGACCTGGCTTGTTTCCGCGCAATCGCGCCGCGGAAAGCTGCCGTTTCGCGCGTTCGAGACCGATGTGACCGGCGGGCGCTGGCTGTGGATGACGGAGACCGTCCAGCGCGACGGATGGATGCTGTGCATCGCCAGCGACATCACGCATCTGAAGGCGAGCGAACGTGACATCAGGCAGGATCGCGACTTCGCGCTGCGGGCCTCGCAGACGGACGAGCTGACTAGCATCTCCAACCGCCGATTCATGATGGCGGCGCTGGACAGCATGATCGAGCGCCAGACATCGGCGCAGGCCGCCGGAGGCTGCATCTGCATCATCGACCTGGATTTCTTCAAACGCATCAATGACTTGTACGGCCACCAGGCCGGCGACGACGTGCTCGTCGATTTTGCCCACCGCGTGCATCCGCTCGTCCGCCGCCGCGACAGCTTTGGCCGCATCGGAGGCGAGGAGTTCATGCTGATCCTGCCGGATACGACGCTGTCGCAAGGCGAGTTGATCGTTGATCGCATACTGTCCACGGTGCGGGACGCCCGGCCGATCCGCACGGCGCCCAGTTTCTCCTACACATGCTCGGCAGGGCTTGCCGAACTGCACGCAGGCGAGACTGCGCGCGAACTTTACGCGCGCGCCGACGAGGCGCTCTACCATGCCAAGCAGAGTGGTCGCGATCGATTGAGGATCGTCGCTTAAAGCAGGGAATACAAAAAATGTAGCGGCTTTCGCCTGAAATCCGGCACTAGACTTGCGATCTAGGTGACGAGGGTTGCGGCGATCAAACCGCGCAGGGAGTTGCCGACGTGAAGGCTGCCGACCCGCAGCTCTTGCACCGAGATGCGGCCGACGCGGGCCTTGCGCTGACAGATGAGTTCGGTGCGGAGCACGCCAGCAAGCAAGCCGCAGGAAATCGGAGGTGTCCGGAGGATACCGGAACCGTCGTCAAGGAAGACCGAGGTAATCGTCCCCTCGCATACCTCGCCGCGCTGGTTGAGCATGATGACTTCGTCGGCGTCCGAAGAAGCATATTCGGCGCGGGCAGCGTCATAGACAGCCCGGTTGGTCGTTTTCACCCGCAGCAGCTTGTCGTTCGAATCAAGGCGGGAATTTGCGATGCGCACCGTCCACAGCGTATCGGCGGGAAGTCGTGCGAAGGGCGCGGTGGTTACCTCCATGCGTCCCTGTCGATCGAGCGTCAAGCGGACGCGCAACGTCTGGGAAGCGCCGTTCACCGCTTCGCTGAGTGTCGCGGCGGCGGACACCGGCTCGGGAAAACCGACCCGGCGAGCAGAACGGGTGAGGCGGGCAAGATGAAGGCGCAGGCGGATGAAGCCGGCGTCCGGCTCGAAGCACAGCGTTTCGATCAGCGAAAAGCCAGTCATCCCGCGATCTCCTGATCGTCCGCGATCTCCTGATCGCCGACAGCGAAGCGGGCCTTGAGGAGACATTCTTCGTATTCGGCCTCGGCGGTGGAATCGAAGACGATGCCGCCGCCGACGTTGAAGATCGCCTTGCCGTCGTCGAAAAGGCTGACGGTGCGGATGGCGACGGAAAAGCGCATGGCGCCATCTGGCGAGATCATGCCGATCGCACCGCAATATGCATCGCGCTGGGTGTCCTCCAGTTGGTGCAGGATCTGCATGGCGCTGATCTTGGGGGCGCCGGTCACCGAACCGCAGGGAAACAGGGCGGAGAAGATATCGCGGATCGAGAGATCGGGGAGGAGCCTCGCCTGGACATGGCTCACCATCTGGTGGACGGTCGGATAGGTCTCGATGTCGAAGAGTTTCGGAACGTCGAGCGTGCCGACCTCGGTGATCCGGGAGATGTCGTTGCGCAGGAGATCGACGATCATGCGGTTTTCGGCCTGCGTCTTGATGTCGTGACGCATGGCCTCGATGATCTCGGCGTCCTCGGCAGCGCTGGCGCCGCGCTTGGCGGTGCCCTTCATCGGATGCGTCTCGATCCAGCCGGTACTGTCGGTGCGGAAGAAGAGCTCGGGAGAGCGGGAAAGGATCACAGGCCCGCCGAGATCGACGAGGGCGCCGTATTTTACCGGCTGGCGCTCGATCAGCGCCCAGAAGGCGGCACGGGGGTCGCCGCTCCAGCGGGCGGTGACAGGCATGGTGAGATTGGCCTGGTAGCAATCGCCCTGTCTGAGGTGCCAGTGCAGGCGATCGAAGCGCTCTTTATATGTCGGGAAGTCCCAGGCGGCCTTCGGGGCTGTCAGGAATTCCTCATTTTCATGACGCTGCGCTGGTTGGGCCAGCGGATGGCCGTCGGCCTGCGGCGTGTCGAAGACGCCGAAGCAGAGGAGCGGGGTCAGCCTGTCCTCCACCGCGAAGGCAGAGAGCTTTTCCTCGAAAAGATACCCGGCCTCATAGGCCATGTAGCCCGCCAGCCATTTGCCGGCGGCCCTGGCTTCCTCCATTCGGGCGAGCGCGGCGAAGAATTCGGCGTGCGTCCTCGCAATGATGATCTCCGCTGGATTGGCGAATAGCATCACTTGCCCGGTGGCGTCGTCCCGGAAGAGCGCATAGGGCTGCCTGTTGGTCATGTCGATACTTGCGCCCCGTGCGGCGTGGTTCGCGGTGCTCCTCTTCTCCCAAGCGGGGAGAAGATGCCCGGAGGGCGGATGAGGGGGTGGAACGACGCGACGAGCAGCAGCTTGTTCAGCGAGGATGTGCCGTGTGGCCCGCTCATCCGCCTGCCGGCACCTTCCCCACGACGGGGAGAAGAGAGACGTGGCCGCCGCCTCATTCCTGTGTCCATCATCGCTGTGCTTGTCACAGGAATCCAGGCACGGCGCTTCTGCGCCGTCAATGATGTCACTCGTCGCAAAGTGCCTCCCATGTCCGAGGACTTGGGCGCACTGGGTTCCTGTGACGAGTACAGGAATGAGGGAGAAGGGGGTGCCTTCATTGTTCCTCTTGAACGTTACGCAAGTCGCAGGCCGAGCGTTGCAGGACTGTTTCGGCCTGCCGGCACCAGCTCCCCACCGGGAAGACAGGACCAGGTGCGCCGCCTTCTCCCTCTTGCGGAGAAAAGCGTTGCTGCCGCCTCAGCCCTTATCTAGCGCTTCCAGCTCGTCGATCAGCCCCTCGATCATCGACAGTCCCTTGCTCCAGAACGACGGATCGGTCGCGTCGAGGCCGAAGGGCTTCAGGAGTTCGGCGTGGTGCTTGGTGCCGCCGGCCTTCAGGAGCTCGAAGTACTTGTCCTGGAAGCCCTTGTCGGCCTTCTGGTAGACGGCATAGAGCGAATTTACCAGGCAGTCGCCGAAGGCATATGCGTAGACGTAGAAGGGCGAATGGATGAAATGGGGGATATAGGCCCAGTAGGTCTCGTAGCCCTCGGAAATCTTGATCGCCGGTCCGAGGCTTTCCGACTGAACGGAGAGCCAGAGTTCACCGATGTCTTCCGAAGTCAGTTCTCCGGCCTTGCGAGCAGTGTGGATCTTGCGCTCGAATTCGTAGAAGGCGATCTGGCGCACGACCGTGTTGATCATGTCCTCGACCTTCTGGGCCAGCATCGCCTTGCGCTCGCGCTTGTCCTTGGTCTTGTCGAGCAGAGCCCGGAAGGTCAGCATTTCGCCGAAGACGGAGGCGGTTTCGGCAAGCGTCAGCGGCGTCTGGCACATCAGGGCGCCTTGCGCGCCGGCCAGAACCTGATGGACGCCGTGGCCGAGTTCGTGGGCAAGCGTCATCACGTCGCGCGCCTTGCCGAGGTAGTTGACGAGCACATAGGGGTGAGCCGACGGCACCGTCGGATGGGCGAAGGCGCCCGGCGCCTTGCCGGGTCGCACCGGTGCGTCGATCCAATGCTCATCGAAGAAGCGCTTGGCGATCGCGGCCATCTCCGGGGCAAAGTTGCCGTAGGCGGATAGTACCGTCTCCTTGGCTTCGTCCCAGGATATCACGGCGTTCGATGTCTCCGGGAGCGGCGCGTTGCGGTCCCAGAACTCCATCTGCTCCATGCCGAGCCACTTGGCCTTCATCTTGTAGTAGCGGTGCGAGAGGCGCGGATAAGCCTGCTTGACGGCTGCGGCCAGCGCATCCACGACGTCGCGCTCGACGCGGTTTGCCAGATGCCTGGAATCGGCGATGTCCTCGAAGCCGCGCCAGCGGTCGGAGATGTCCTTGTCCTTGGCAAGCGTGTTGGTGATGAGCGTGAAGGTGCGCAGGTTCGCCTTGAAGGTCGCGGCGAGGGCCATGGCGGCCTTGTGGCGAGCCTCGGCGTCCTTGTCTTGCAACATGTTGAGCGTCACTTCGAGCGGCAGTTTCTCGCCGTCGATGTCGAACCGCAGCTCTGCCATGGTCTCGTCGAACAGGCGGTTGAAGGCAGCGGCCGATGTCATCGACTTTTCAAGGAAGAGCTGCTCCAGCTTGTCGTCCAGCTGGTAGGGCTTGTCCAGGCGCAGGTCGACCAGCCAGGGACGATAGTGGCCGGCGTCGGGATCGTTCGCCATGCACGCGTCGATGACCGCATCATCGATGCGGTTGAGTTCGAGCGCGAAGAACAGGAGATGACCGGAGAAATCGGTGATCTTCGCCTGCACGTCGCCGTAGAGCTTGCCGTTCACCGGGTTGCTGGTGTCGGAGAAATAGGTGAGGCCTGCAAATGAGCCCAGGCGTCCGATGATGTCGTCCAGCGCCTCGTATTCCTTGAGCGCCTGGCCGATGCCTTCTGCGCCTGTCTTCGTCGTGGCCCCGGCAAGCTTGCCCTTCCACTTCTCTTCGAAGGCAACTGCAAGTCTACCGGCCTTGTCCATGTCGGCGACGAAGGCAGTCGAGGTGGCGGAGGGGTAGAGGTCCTGCAATTTCCATGTCGGCAGATCGCCCAGCGCGGTATCGGTCGCGGAGGCGGCTGAGCTTGCCGAGAAATTAAGATCGGCGCCGGCGAGCGTTTTTTTCATGAGCGGGGTTCCTCTTCCTCTTTTGCGACAGGCTTGACTGTCTATGCGCCTAAAGGCCCGGCATCAAGGGGCTTTCGGCAGCCCGGAAGCTCCGTTTCGAGGCAATCGGGCTCCGTCACAAACGTTAAAATGCGATTATTTCTCAAAACTGGATGTTCAAGCCTTTCTGCGAGAGTGCCTGCAGGTTTCGCATGAAGTGAGGCAGCAATGACCGGTTACAATGAGCTCAAGGGTGCAGCGCAGATACTCGTCGTCGAGGACGATCCAGTACAGCGCCGACTGCTGAAGAACGCGATCGAGCGTCATGGGCACGTCGTCCATCAGGCGGAGAACGGACGCATCGGTCTGGAGATGGTGAAGAGAGCCAGCGGGCTCTACAACGTCATCGTGCTCGACCTGATGATGCCCGAAATGACAGGCCTCGAATTTCTCGAAGCCGTGCACGAATTCGGCACACAAATCCCGGTCATCGTCCAGACAGGACAGGGCGGCATCGAGACGGTTGTACAGGCGATGCGCGCCGGTGCCTTCGATTTCGTGGTCAAGCCGGTGTCACCGGAACGGATTGCCAACTCGATTTCGAACGCCTTGAAGCTCGACCAGCGCGAAATCAAGGCGCGTACCGGTCGCCGGTCCCGTTCCGGGGCAGTCGGTTTCGACGATATCGTCTCGGCCAGTCCCGCAATGCTACGGGTTATCGATCTTGCCCAGCGCGGGGCGCAGTCCACCATCCCGGTGGTTCTGGAAGGCGAATCCGGCGTCGGAAAGGAACTCGTGGCGCGGGCCATCCAGTCCGGCAGCGACCGCTCCGGCAAGCCGTTCGTCACGGTCAACTGTGGCGCCATTCCGCACAATCTCGTCGAGAGCATTCTCTTCGGCCATGAAAAGGGCGCCTTCACCGGCGCGACGGAGCGCCACGTCGGCAAGTTCATGGAGGCCGACGGCGGCACCATCTTCCTCGACGAGATCGGCGACCTTCCGCTCGATGTCCAGGTCAAGCTTCTTCGCGCCGTGCAGCAGGGCGAGATCGAGACAGTGGGCGCGCGCACCGCGCACAAAGTCAATGTTCGCCTGATCTCGGCGACCAACAAGGATCTGATCGAAGAGGTCAAGAACGGCCACTTCCGCGAAGACCTTTACTATCGCCTGAACGTATTCCCGATCACCATCCCGGCGCTGCGCAAGCGCAAGGAGGACATCCCTCATCTTGTGCGTGTTTTCACGGAGCGCTTCTCGACCGAGCAGAAGAACGGCCATCGCATGACGGTCAGCTCGGGCGCGCTGGCGATGCTGACCGCCTATGACTGGCCGGGCAACATCCGGCAACTCGAGAACGCCATCTTCCGTGCCGTGGTTCTTGCCGACGGACCGGAGCTGACCGAAGCAGACTTCCCGCAGATCGCGGCGCAGTTGCCCGAATACGACGTGGTCGATCATCTTGCGCTGGTCGCCGACAACAGCAGCAGCGCGCGCCTGAGCGAACTTGTAGAGGTGGAATATTCTGCCTCGCAGTCGGCCGGTGATCCAGCCATGGCGCGAATCACCGAGGCGTCTGACAACGCAATTGCCAGTACGAACCCCGCCGGCGAGGTGCGCAAGCTTGCCGATGTCGAAGAGGAATTGATAAGATTCGCTCTTAAATTCTACAGGGGTCAGATGAGTCAAGTGGCCCGAAAACTGGGCATCGGACGATCCACACTCTATAGAAAACTCAAGGATTACGGCATCGATCCCGACAATCCGCAGAAGGACGCTGCCTAGCCTGCTAAATTAAGAATCCGGCAAGCATCTTTTGTTACCAATCATAAACCACTTGTTAGTGGCCTGTTCACTATGTAAAGAAAAGGTTGATCACGTGTGGCATTTTTGCCATCGTGTGACCGCATTTAACAGTCAAGGGTCAGATCAAGGGGCCATCGGCTGTCTGACGGGGATTGAGTTTGCCGGATCTGAATTGGAACACGAAGCCTTCGCGCCCGACATGGCGCAAGAGGTGCGCAGACCTTTGCGGAAAGGTGGTTAGGACGGCTATGGCCGCCCTTGTCGCAGTTGCTGTTTCCTCGCCTGTGGTGGTGAGCACGCCCTCCCAGGCGGCTGGCGAAACGCGCAGTCTCAAGCTCTATTTCGTCCATACCGGCGAAAAGGCCGTCATCACCTACAAGCGCAATGGCAGGTTCGACCCCAAGGGTCTCGAGCAGCTGAACCGCTTCCTTCGCGACTGGCGCAAGAACCAGCCGACGAAGATGGACCCGCGTCTTTTCGACCTGATCTGGGAAGTTTACCGCCAGAGCGGCTCGCGCGACTATATCAACGTCGTCTGCGGATTCCGTTCGCCTTCAACCAACGCCATGCTGAAAGGCCGTTCGCGCAATTCCGGCGTGGCCGAGAAAAGCCAGCATATGCTTGGCAAGGCGATGGATTTCTTTATTCCTGACGTCAAACTGGCCACTTTGCGCGGGATCGGCATGAAAATGCAGGTCGGCGGCGTTGGATTCTATCCGAAATCCGGTTCGCCCTTCGTGCATATGGACGTCGGCGGTGTTCGTGCCTGGCCGCGCATGAGCCGTGACGAACTGGTAAGACTCTTTCCGAATGGCAACACGATGCACATCCCTGCGGATGGTCGTCCGCTGCCTGGATATGAGCAGGCCGTTGCCGACTACAAGCGCCGCGTCAGCTCCGGCCAGGTGCAGATGGCAAGCTCCGGCGCCTATTCCGGTTCGTCTTCGGACGAACCGCGGAAGCACAAGACTCTGTTTGCAGCGCTCTTCGGCGGCGGCGCGGACGAGGCCGAAGACACGTCTGATGATGATAGCGGTGCAGCACCGGTGGCTATCGCCAAGGCAACCCCACCCAAGGCGGCCGATATGCCGAACGCGGCCGATCCCGGCCAGCAGGCTCCCGCCCAGCCGACCGAGGTCGCAAGTGTAAACGCGCCGATTCCGCAGGTGCGGCCGGCGTTCGCCGATCAACCAGGCGGAAGCGAAGTGGCCAGCGCCCTTGTCGCTCCGCAATCCGGAAATGCCGCGCAACAGGCCCTTTCTGCCGTGACCGATCAGGGTCCGCAGCAGTTTGCCGATCTCAGCGCCTACAGCATACCGGTTCCTTCGCTGCTTGGACCGCGCCGCCCTGCGGGTGACGCGGAAGTCGCTTCGGCCGATCCGACTGCGATGACGGGGAATCTCGCAGCGGTTCCGAGGCCGGCTGAACGACCGGCGCTTGCCGAAAACCTTCTCGCCGCGGCGAATGCCGATGCGGAAGCAAACGACGACGTGGCAGACCAGGAGGATACGCTTTCTCCGGCTGTTGCCGACGCTCTCGACCAGCATGACTCGGATGGCGACCGTCAGGTCGCATCTAGCCAGCCGCCGGTTTCCAGCGTCGAACAGGCTATAAACGCGGCAATGCCGCAAAAGGTTCCCACCCAGAAGGCGCCGGTTCAAATGGCCGCACTCGCTCCGGCGACGAGGTCGACAGGCTTTGGGGATGGCTTCGACGCACCCCGGGCATCAGACGACGCCGGCATTGCGCAGGGCGTGCCCGCCAAGGGTGGCCGCCCGACCAAGCATGAGGCAGCGGAAGCCGATGCGAGCCGGGCAACAGTCAGAACCGAACCGAAGCTGACAGAGAAGATTATCTCGAAGTGGGCGCTGACCAATTCGCGCATGGAAATGGTGACCAAGCCGGTCAAGGCGCCGCGGTTCGTCAGCCAGACACTGCGCGCCCAGCCGACCTCGGTCTATGCGGAGGGCTTCACCAAGACGGCCTCCATCGATCCGGGCCGGTTCAGCGGCACTGCCGTGAACTTCATGGAAGTGCGCAAGTTCGATTCGAACTGAGTCACCAATGAATGGGACAGGGAAAACCGCCGGACCGTTCCGGCGGTTTTTTCGTTGATCCAAAGTTCGATGCGCTGCTTTCGACGTCGCGCTAAAGAGCGCCCGCCGGAACGAACTGCAGATAGGCCGCCAGACTGGCTACTGAAAGCCAGAGGTCTCCGTCGTGAGCCGACGCCTTCCTCGCGGCCGCAGCCAGGCCCCCGATCAAAACGATCAGCAAGCCGACACAGAGGCCGTTGCCGGCGAAAGCCAGACCCAGCGAGCCGAGACTGACAGCGCTCGCAATCATCGTCTGCGGCGAGGCTGCAACCGAGGAACCCGGTTGGAGACGAAATATACTCGCGAACCGGCAGCCACTGAACGCTATCGACAGGACGAGGAGTGCCGGGGTCATCAAGTGAAACTGCATCATCCGGCCCTTTCGAATGCGATCGCGATCGGCGTGAGGTCACTGTCATCCTGTCCAATTCGGCGCACGGCGAGCGCGTCTCCTACGGCGATCAACACGGGATTGTCGTAGCCGATATGGGCTATGCCGTCGGAGAGACCCGCAAGGCTGCCGCGCCATTTGCGCTCTGTGGTGCGGCTCGCGTCGCTCATGATCACGGCGGGCGTGGCGGGCGGGAGGCCTTCGGCGATCAGCTTCTCAGCGATTGCAGGGGCCGTCCGGCCGCCCATGTAGAAGACCGTGGTCGTGTGCGGATCGGCCACAGTTGCCCAGTTCACATCCGCCGGCAGCCCGCCGCGACGGGAATGGCCGGTGATGAAGCGGACGGACTGCGCATGCTCGCGGTGGGTCAGCGAGATACCCAGGCGGGAGGCCATGGCGCTTGCAGCCGTGATGCCGGGGATCACGTCAACCGGAATGTTCTCGCGATCCAGGTGCGCGATTTCTTCGCCGGCCCGGCCGAAGATCATCGGGTCGCCGGATTTCAGGCGGACGACCCGTTTGCCCGCCTTGGCGAGCTTTACCATCATCTCGTTGATGTCTTCCTGGCGGCAGCTGGTGCGGCCGCCGCGCTTACCCACCAGCATGCGTTTCGCCTCGCGACGGGCGAGCTCCAGAACCTCTGATGAGACGAGATCGTCGAAGAGGATCACATCGGCCGCCTGCAGGGCGCGGACCGCCTTCAGCGTCAACAGCTCCGCGTCACCGGGGCCGGCGCCGACCAGCGTGACGCGGCCACCTCCGCAAGAGTGGGCGGGCGCCTCCCGAAGCCGTTCGGCCTCCCTGAGAAGCAGCCCGCCGACGCCCTCCTCCGGCGTATTGGAACTTGAAAAGGCGCGATCGACGAACCGTTCCCAGAAAGCGCGGCGTAGCGGGCCGGGCGCGATACGCTCATTGATCGTGTCCCGCAGCGACCGGGCAAGTTCTGCCCAGCCTTTCAGCGCCCGCGGAAGCAATGTCTCGATCCGCCGGCGGATCGCCTGGGCGAGGATGGGCGCGGCACCATCGGTCGAGATCGCCACCACGACCGGGGAGCGGTTGACGATCGATCCGAACTGGAACTGGCAGTAATCGGGCTTGTCGATGACGTTGACCGGCACACCGGCTATCCGGGCGGCGTCGAAAAAGGCATGCGCTTCGTGGTCCTCCCCGCAGTCGGCTATGGCGATTGCCGCGCCGGCGATGATCGACCTGTCCCATGTCTGCGGGTGGTGAACGAACGAACCTTGTGGATGTTCTGCGCCGCGCAGGATCAGCTTTTCGAACGTGTCGGACAGTTTCTCTGCATAGACGTGGACTTCTGCACCGCAGGCCGCGAGAAGTTCCGCCTTCCAGGCCGCCGCATCGGAGCCGCCAGCGACGACGACGCGCTTCCCCGCAAGGGCCCAGAAGACCGGGAGCTTGGCGAGCGGCTCCATGCGGGCCGGACTGTCATTCCGCGGCGGCTGCAAGACATCCATCGATGATCCCCCTGATTTCAGCGCGGCAGGAGCCGCAGTTCGTTCCAGCATTGGTTTGGCTTCCGACAGCCTCGACGCTGTGACAGCCGCTTCGGACTGCCCCGACGATCTGGTTGACGCCGACGCTGAAGCAGGAGCAGACGGTGGCGCCTGGATCCGGTTTGTCGGCGCCGGGGCGGCCGGCGACGAGGGCGAAGCGCTTGCGCAGGTCGTCATGACAGGCGCCAAGCTGCGAGATCGCCCAGTTGCGGGCGACCGCCACCGGCTGACGCGCAAGGAACAACGCCGCGATCAAGCGCTTGCCGTCGAAGAAGGCCAGCCTGAGATCGCCGGACTGATGGTCGGCGTAACCGAGTGGTTCGATATTGGTCGGGATTGCGAATGTCTCGCGGCACCAGCTGCACCAGTCTTCGACCGCATCATCGAAGCCAAGTTCCAGCCGCCACCCGCCGTCGGCCTTTGCCAGTGCCCAATAGGCAGCGTCGAGGCGTTCCGGCCTGGCGACCGAGACGGCAAATCCATAGCGCGTCGCCTTGAAAGGGCGTGCTGCGACGGCGACATTCTTCGAAGCAGGCTGGCCGGAGAGCGGATCGGTGATGGGAGCAACGACCACATCGATGCGGGCCCGGGCTGCGAACTGATCGTTCCAGTGCATCGGCACGAAGATGCTGCCGCGCGCCTGCCGCTCGGTAATCAGGGCGCGGACGATGGATTTCCCGTGCGGGCTTTCGATCTCGACCAGGCCGGCATTTCCAACGCCGATCTCGATCGCGTCGCGGGGATGCAGTTCGGCAAAGGGCTCGGCAATATGAGACGACAGGCGGGCGCTTTTGCCGGTGCGCGTCATCGTGTGCCACTGGTCGCGGATCCGGCCGGTGTTGAGGGTGAAGGGGTAATCGGCGTTGGTTCGGTCCGAAGCGGCGGGCTCGATCGCGATGAAGCGGGCCTTGTGGTCGGCGTGGAAGAAGCCGCCCTGGGCGAAAAAGCGGGTATCGGCCTTCGCGTTGCCTGCAGGTTGCGGCCACTGGAACGGGCGCATCGCGTCATAGCTTGCCTCGTCGATGCCAGCATAGGCGCCGATGTCGAAATCGCGGCTGCCGTTGTTCTCGAAGGCGGAGAGTGCCGCGTGCTCTTCGAAGATGTCTGCCGGTGCGGCGAAGGAGAAGGGCTCGGCAAAGCCCATGCGGCGTGCGACTTCGGCCAGTTGCCACCAGTCTGCGCGCGCTTGGCCGGGTGGATCGAGGAAGGGACGCTGGCGGGTGATGCGGCGTTCGGAATTGGTGACCGTGCCGCTTTTTTCGCCCCAGCCGAGAGAGGGGAGAAGCACGTGGGCGTGGCGTGCGGTGTCGGTTTTCCCGAGGACGTCGGAAACGACAACGAATGGGCACGCCTTGATGGCGGCTTCGACGGCATCTGCCTCCGGCATCGAGACGACGGGGTTGGTCGCCATGATCCACAGCGCCTTGATGCGCCCGTCGGCGACTGCCTTGAACATGTCGACGGCTTTCAGGCCGGGCTTCTGCGCCATGTCGGGAGACTGCCAGAAGCGTTGGACACGGTCGCGATCCTCAGCGCTCTCGATCGCCATGTGGGCGGCAAGCATGTTGGCCAGTCCGCCGACCTCGCGCCCGCCCATGGCATTCGGCTGGCCGGTCAAGGAGAAGGGGCCCATGCCGGCACGGCCGATGCGGCCCGTTGCGAGATGGCAGTTGATGATGGCGTTGACCTTGTCCGTGCCCGAGGAGGACTGATTGACGCCCTGGCTGTAGCAGGTGACGACCTTCTCCGTCGTTGCGAACAGGCGGTAGAATTCACGGAGCTGCATGGCGGGCAGGCCGGTGCGCTCAAGGATCTCGCTGAAGGAAACCGTGGAGGCCGATGCGAAGGCTTCGGCAAAGCCGTTGGTGTATTCGGCCACATAGTTCTGGTCGATCGCATTGCTCGAGATCAGATGCGCGAACAGGCCGATGAAAAGGGCGACATCGCTGTCGGGGCGGATTGCCAGATGCAGGTCGGCGATATCTGCCGTCATTGTGCGGCGCGGGTCGATGACGACGACCTTCATGCCCGGGCGCGCAGCCTTGGTCGCCGCCAGCCTTTGATAGATGACAGGGTGACACCAGGCGAGGTTGGACCCCGTGAGGATCACCAGGTCTGCAAGCTCGATGTCCTCGTAGGTGCCGGGCACCGTGTCGGCACCGAAGGCGCGGCGGTGGCCGGCGACGGAGGACGACATGCAGAGCCTCGAATTGGTATCGATGTTGGCCGAGCCGATGAAGCCCTTCATCAGCTTGTTGGCGACATAGTAGTCTTCGGTCAGCAGCTGGCCGGAGACGTAGAAGGCGACGGCATCGGGTCCGTGCTCGGCGATGGTTTGCGAGAAGCTGTTGGCAACGAGGTCAAGAGCGTCGTCCCAGCCGGCCCGCCGGCCAGCGATCTCGGGATGCAGAACGCGTCCGTCGAGATCGATGGTTTCGGCGAGCGCCGAGCCCTTCGAGCACAAGCGCCCGAAGTTGGCGGGATGCTCGGGGTCGCCCCTGACGGACACGATGCCGTCATTGGCGATCTTGGCGATGACGCCGCAGCCGACGCCGCAGTAAGGACAGGTCGTCTTGATCTCTTCTGCCATCTATTCCGCCGCCATCATCAGGCTTTCAAGAGCGATGAAGAGGGCGCCGTCCTCGTTGCGCACGGCAATGGTGCGGACTTCGCCCTCGTCGGCGCCGAGTGCCTTGCCGGTTTCCAGCGAAATCACCCAGTTGTGCAACGGGCAGGTGACCGCCTTGGCGTGGACGATGCCCTGGCTGAGCGGGCCGCCCTTGTGCGGGCAATGGTCCTCGATGGCGAAGACCTCGTTTTCAGCCGTGCGGAAGACGGCGATCTTGCCCTGCGGCGTCTTCACGCAACGCGCGCCGCGCAGCGGAATGTCAGAGATGTTGCCGATCGAATGCCAGTTCATCAAATGCGCTCCTTGTTCATGGGTAAGACCCCTCCCACAAGGGGAGGGACTTCCTGAGCTGCACCGTCATCGCTGGATGCGAGACAGTGCCTCCGGTTCCCACCCTTGTGGGGGAAATGGCAGGCAGGCCGGAGGGGGTATCCAAACTCACTCCGCAGCCTCGGAATACCCGACTGTTGCCATCGGCTTGAACTCATGCTTGTCCTTGCCCGAGACGCGCTCCGACCAGGGGTCGACCTGCGCGAAGGTCTGGGAGAAGACGAAGCGGTCGTAATAAGCTTGGCGCTTTTCGGCATCGCCCATGATCTGCCGGCGGATTTCCTCCAGGCCGACGCGCTTTGCCCACTTGTATATGCGCTCAAGGTAGCGGGCCTGCTCGCGATACATTTGCGTCAGCGCCACGATATGCTCCAGCGCCTCGTCCTCGGTCCTGACGAGCCCGAGGATCTCGGTGCCCTTGATGTCGAGGCCGGCGGCTCCGGCGAAATGGATCTCGAAGCCGGAGTCCACGCAGATGACGCCGATATCCTTGCAGGTGGCCTCCGCGCAGTTTCGGGGACACCCGGAGACCGCGAGCTTCAGCTTTGCCGGCGTCCAGGAACCCCACATGAACTTCTCGATGCGGATGCCGAGGCCGGTCGAATCCTGCGTGCCGAAGCGGCACCAGTCGGAGCCGACGCAGGTCTTCACGGTGCGCAGGCCCTTGGCATAGGCCTGGCCGGAGACGAAACCGGCCTTGCCAAGATCGGCCCAGACGGCCGGCAGATCTTCCTTCTCGATGCCGAGCAGGTCGATGCGCTGGCCGCCGGTGACCTTCACCATCGGGATTTCGAACTTGTCGACAACATCGGCGATGGCGCGCAGCTCGTTGGAATTGGTCACGCCGCCCCACATGCGGGGCACGACGGAGTAGGTGCCGTCCTTCTGGATGTTGGCGTGGACGCGCTCGTTGATGAAGCGAGACTGGTAGTCGTCGGCATACTCGTCCGGCCAGTCGCAGACGAGGTAGTAGTTGAGCGCCGGCCGACATTTGGCGCAGCCGCAGGAGGTCTTCCATTCGAGCTCCTGCATGACGGCAGGAATGCTCTTCAGGCCCTTGGCCTTGATCAGCCGGCGGACGTCGTCGTGGCCGAGTTCGGTGCAGGTGCACATCGGCTGGACGGCGGCCGGGTTGTAGCTGTCGCCCAGCGTCAGCGCCATCAGCTGCTCGACCAGGCCGGTGCAGGAGCCGCAGGATGCGGATGCCTTGGTGTGGGCTCGGACATCGTCCAGCGACGTCAGGCCCTTGCCCGAAATCGTAGAGGTGATTTTGCCCTTGCATACGCCGTTGCAGCCGCAGATTTCCGCATCATCCGGCAAGGCTGCAACGGCCGCCATAGGGTCCAGCGGGGACCCTCCCTGGTAGGCCTGTCCGAAGATCAGCGTCTCGCGCATCTGCGAGATATCGGTCG
Organism: Rhizobium sp. P1_C7; assembly: GCF_056406295.1. Lineage (NCBI taxonomy): Bacteria > Pseudomonadati > Pseudomonadota > Alphaproteobacteria > Hyphomicrobiales > Rhizobiaceae > Rhizobium > Rhizobium sp. P1_C7. The sequence goes on along the minus strand of NZ_JBFUAL010000008.1, from coordinate 28,110 downwards.
CCTTCTTCTTGAGATCGTTGAACCACGCACCGTCTGCGGTCTCGCCATAGAGGACGGTGCCGATGATCCTGTTGTCCTTCAGCACCAGGCGCTTGTAGACGCCGGCCGCGGCGTCGCGCAGCACGATCTCCTCGCGATCGTCGCCATCGGCGAAGTCGCCGAGCGAGTAGAGTTCGATGCCTGTCACCTTGAGCTTGGTCGGCGTGTCGGAATGGACGAAGGCCGCCGAGGCGTCGCCGGAAAGGTGTGAGGCGGCGACGCGGGCCATTTCATAGAGCGGCGCGACGAGGCCGTAGACCATGCCGCCGACTTCGGCGCATTCGCCGAGAGACAGAATGCTGCCGTCCGAGGTCTGCATGCCGTCGTCGACGACGATCCCGCGGTTGACCGCAAGGCCGGCGTCCTTTGCGAGGCCGACATTCGGGCGGATGCCGACGGCCATGACGACAAGACTTGCGGGGATGATGCGGCCGTCATCGAGCTCGATGCCCTCGACCTTGGCCTTGCCAACGATCGCCTTGGTGTTGGCCTTGGTGATGACCTTGATCCCGCGCTCCTCGACAGCCTTCTGCAGCAGATAGCCGGCAGCAGGGTCAAGCTGGCGCTCCATCAGCGTCGGCATGACGTGCAGCACGGTCACGTCCATGCCTCGCTGTGCAAGGCCGGCCGCGGCTTCGAGGCCGAGCAGGCCGCCGCCGATGACGATCGCCTTTTCGCGCGACTGGGCGGCAAGCAACATCGCCTGCACGTCGTCGAGGTCGCGGTAGGTGATGACGCCGGGCAGGTCCTTGCCGGGGACGGGGATGATGAAGGGTACGGAGCCGGTGGCGATCACCAGCTTGTCGTAGCTCTCGCAAACGCCGTGGTCCGACGTCACCGTCTTGGCGTGCCGGTCGATCGCGACGATCTTGTGCCCCTTGTAGAGCGTTATGCCGTGGTCGATGTACCAGCCATCGCCATGGATCACGATCTGCTCGTAGGTCTTTTCGCCCGACAGAACCGGCGAGAGCATGATGCGATCGTAGTTGACGCGCGGCTCGGCGTTGAAAATGGTGACCTGGTACTGGCCGGGGGCCTTTTCGAAGAGGTGCTCGAGCATGCGCCCGGGCGCCATGCCGTTGCCGATGATAACAAGTTTCTCGGTCATGTTGGTTACTCCGCGGCTTCGACGAAGCGGTGGCGTTCATAGAGGAACTTCAGCACGGCTTCGCGGCATTTGAGGTAAGTTCTGTCGGAGGCGAGCTCGATGCGGTTGCGCGGGCGGGCGATCGGAACGTCGAGGACTTCGCCGATCTTGGCGGCCGGGCCGTTGGTCATCATCACGATGCGGTCGGAGAGCAGCACGGCCTCGTCGACATCGTGGGTGATCATCACCATCGTGTTGCCAAGGCGGGCATGGATCTCCATCACCGCATCCTGCAGATGGGCGCGGGTGAGCGCGTCAAGTGCGCCGAAGGGCTCGTCGAGGAGCAGGATCTTCGGCTCCATTGAGAGCGCGCGGGCGATGCCGACGCGCTGCTTCATGCCACCGGAGATTTCGGAGGGGCGCTTGTCCTTGGCGTGGGCCATCTGGACGAGGTCGAGATTGGCCATGACCCAGTCGTGGCGCTCCGCCTTGGTCTTCGAATTGCTGAAGACCTTGGAGACGGCGAGGTTGACATTCTCATAGACCGTCAGCCAGGGGAGCAGGCTGTGGTTCTGGAAGACGACGGCCCGCTCGGGGCCAGGGGCGTTGACCTCGCGATTCTCCAGAAGCACGGCGCCAGCCGACACCGGCGTCAATCCTGCGATGAGGTTCAGCAGCGTGGACTTGCCGCAGCCGGAATGGCCGATGATCGAGACGAACTCGCCCTTGGAGATCGTCAGATTGATACCCTTCAGCACCTCCGCGCGTGTTCCTGCCCGGTCGAAGTATTTGTCGATGTGGTCGAGCTTGAGATAAGCGGTCATGATCGTTCCTCTCAATTGGCCGAAGCGCCGCGGGTGATCAGCTTGCCGACGGCTGCGACCAGCTTGTCGAGCGCGAAGCCGACGACGCCGATGTAGGCGAGGGCGACAATGATGTCGGGCAGGCGCGATGAGTTCCACGCATCCCAGATGAAAAAGCCGATACCGACGCCGCCGGTGAGCATTTCGGCTGCGACGATCGCGAGCCAGGAGAGGCCGACGCCGATGCGAAGACCGGTGAAGATGTAAGGGGCGGCGGACGGCAGCATGATCTTGAAGAAGAACTCGATCTGGTTCAGCCGCAGTACCTTGGCGACGTTGCGGTAATCCTGCGGAATGTTGCGCACGCCGACGGCCGTGTTGATGATCACGGGCCAGATCGAGGTGATGAAGATCACGAAGATCGCCGAGGGGTTGGCGTTCTGGAATGCCGCCAGCGACAGCGGCAGCCAGGCGAGTGGCGGCACGGTGCGCAGCACCTGGAAGATCGGATCGAGGCCGCGCATTGCCCAGACCGACTGGCCAATGACGGCGCCGATGACGACGCCGACGACCGCCGCCAGGCCGAAGCCGTAGGCGACGCGCTGCAGCGAGATCAGGACGCGCCAGCCAAGGCCGATATCCTGCGAGCCGTAGTTGAAGAAGGGGTAGGCGATCAGATCGTAGCTTTCCTGCCAGACCTGGTGCGGCGACGGCAGCGAGGCGGTGGGCGACGAACAGAGCACCTGCCAGACGGCAAGCAGGATGGCGAGGACGACCAGCGGAGGGACGACATTGCGTGCGACCGTTGCTGCGATCTTCTTTATGTCGAACTTTGCTGCCGGTCGCTTTGAAAGAGGTAGAATGGTTGCCGTCGTCGACACAGCTGCGGCCGTCGCGATTGTCTGTTTCTTGGCCAGGGCGGGCATGGAACGCTCCTCTTACGAATTCAAGAAAGAACCGACGCGCCAGTCGCGCGCCGGAGGCGTGATCAGGACGCGGCCTTGATCGCGAGGCTATCGAGATAGGCGGACGGGTTTTCCGGGTCGAAGACCTTGCCGTCGAAGAAGGTTTCCTTGCCGCGTGAAGAGGATGCCGGAATGTCGGCTGCCGCGACGCCGAGGTCCTTGGCGGCTTCGCGCCAGATGTCCTCGCGGTTCACCTTGTCGACCAACGCCTTGATATCGGTGTCCGGTGTGAACTTGCCCCAGCGGATGTTCTCGGCAAGAAACCAGGTGTCGTGGCTCTTGAAGGGATAGGAGACGCCGCCCGCCCAGAACTTCATGTAGAGATCGGTTCCGTGGGCGACGCGGCCGTTGCCGTAGTTGATGTCGCCCTTGAGGCGGCCGAGCACGTCCTTCGGCGGTACGTTGAACCACTGGCGCTTGCCGAGGATGGTCGACATTTCCTCCTTGTTGTCCATTCTGTCGCACCATTGCTGGGCTTCCATCACGGCCATCAGGAGGGCCTTGGCGGCGTTCGGATTGTTCTCGACCCAATCGGACCGCATGCCGAGCGCCTTTTCGGGGTGGCCTTTCCAGAGTTCGCCTGTCGTTGCTGCGGTGAAGCCGATGCCCTGGTTGACGAGTTGCTCGTTCCAGGGTTCGCCGACGCAGAAGACGTCCATGTTGCCGACCTTCATGTTCGCCACCATCTGCGGCGGTGGAACGACGATGGTCGAGATGTCCTTGTCCGGATCGATGCCGCCGGCGGCGAGCCAGTAGCGGACCCAGAGATCGTGCGTGCCGCCCGGGAAGGTCATGGCGGCCTTGATTTCCTTGCCTTCGGCCTTCTTCTTCTCGAAGGCGGCCTTCAGCCTGGAGGAGTCGAGCTGCACGCCGGTATCGGCATATTCCTTGGCAACGGAGATGCCCTGGCTGTCGTAGTTCAGCCGGGCGAGGATCGACATCGGCACCGGCTGATTGTTCTGAGTCACCTTGCCTGTTTGCATGAGGTAGGGGAGCGGCGAGAGGATGTGGGCGCCATCGATGCCGTTGGCGGCGCCGCCAAGCACGAGGTTGTCACGCGTGGCGCCCCACGAAGCCTGCTTGGCGACGTCGACGTCAGGAAGGCCGTGCTTTTCGAAGAGACCCTTTTCCTTTGCAACGATCAACGGCGCTGCGTCGGTTAGCGCAATGAAGCCAAGCTTGGCGCCGGGGACTTCAGGACCCGCGGCGGCGGCGAAGGCGCCCGAGGGAAAGGCGGTGCGGACTGCGGTGATCAATGCTGCGGTAGCCGTCGTCTTCAGGATGGCGCGACGAGTGATGCCGGTCGTGACTGTCTTGCTCATGCCGAGGTCCCCTCTGCTGGTGCTGGGCCGGAAATTCGGAAATAAAAAAACGCCGCTCGGAGATTGTGTCTTCGGGAGGGAGGTCCCGGACAGCAAAAACCTTGCGACGTCGATGTCTTTTGTGAACGCCTATCGCGCGTTCATCTTGCTCCGGTCGCCGTTGACCGGTGCGGTTTGAGCCTTGCAAGCAGCGTGCCAGTTTTTTCGTCGCTTGCTAATTATATGAATTAAAAGAGAAAATTTTAGCGCAAGTGCCATTGCCTATTTCTTCGGCTGGCTTGCTTTGTGCCAATGTTTTGGGCTGTTGCCATTGTTGCGGCCTTCGCAGGTGCAACCAATTTGTGCATGGCAGCGAGGGGTCAGGGCTCGTCCGCGGCTGAAGCCGGCTGCCTGTTGCTCCTGACCGCAAAGCCGGAGACGTATTCGACGAAGTGTGCGGGGTCGAAGACGTGGCCGTCCATGAAGCGGTCGCCGTCCTCGTTGCCCTCGATACGGATGTCGGCATCGGGTGGGGTATTGGCCTCTCCCAGGGCGGCGCGATAGAGGTCCGGGCGATAGGCGGATGCGGCGGTCCTTGCGTTGTTGAGCGTCATCTCCGCCTGTCCCCAGCGGACCATCTGGCTGTAGATCCACAGGGCATGGCTGGGGCGCGGATAGTTGGCAAAGCGGCCGTGGAACAGGAAATACTCGTCGATGATGCGCCGGTTGCCCCTGGCGTCAAGGTTGAACTCGCCGGCCAGGACATGGCGAATGATCTGGACGGGAGCGGCGATGTAGCGTGCATCCGCCAATGCTTCGGCAAGCGCGTCGTGGTTCTCGACGCGGTCGCACCAGCGCGCGGCCGCATCGAGCGCGACAATCAGTCGGGAGACGGTTTCCGGGTGGCTTTTGGCCCAGTCCGGCCGCATGCCGATTACCTTTTCCGGTGCCGAAGGCCAGATGTCCTGCTTGGCGGCGACGATGCGTCCGACGCCACGTTCGGAGGCGACCATGTTCCACGGCGCGCCGACGCAGAAACCGTCGATGGCGCCCGCAGCCAGCGCGTCCGACGTGAGAGGCGGCGGCACGACAACAAGCTTGACGTCATTGTCGGGATCGATGCCGCCGGCGGCCAGCCAGTAGCGGAATTCGTAGTTGTGCGACGAGAAGGGGTAGGTCATGGCAAGCGTCGGCAGCGGTTCGCCGCGTGCCTTGATGTCGCGCAGCACCACCGCCAGCGCGCGGGCGCTCTCGAGCGCGCCGGCATTCTCAGCAAGGCCGGCGTCTTGCCGCATCCTGTCAAAGAGCCGCGTCGACAGGGTAATGGCGTTGCCGCCGCGGCCGAGCGAGAAGGCGGTAATCGTCGGCGACGGGTTTGATCCGAGGCCGAGCATGGATGCAACGGGCATCGGCGAGAGCATATGGGCGACGTCGAACTGGCGGAAGGCGAGGCGATCGCGGACATTGGCCCAGGAAACATCCTTGACGAGGTCGAGCGTCAGGCCCTCCTTCTCAGCGAAGCCGAATTCCGCTGCGGCGATCAGCACCGAGGCGTCGACGAGCGGGATGAATCCCGCTCGCAGGGTCTTCGGGCCCTCGGTCAAGGCACGGGCGGGGGCGGCCAGGCCGCCGGTGGAGCTTTCGGTCATTGTCATATCCACTCCGGTTTCCTCCGGATGCCAGGCAGAGGACGCGCGCCCGTCATCACATCAGCAGTCCAGCGGCGGTCACCACGCTTTGGGCGATCTCGGCGATCTTCTTCTTCTCGTTCATTGCAGTTTGCCGCAGGAGGGAAAAGGCTTCCTCTTCTGACAGGCCTCGCATTTTCATCAGTATGCCCTTGGCGCGATCGATGATCTTGCGCTCTTCAAGTGCCGATTTGGCATCGGCAAGCTCGCGCTGCAGGCGGCTGAACGCATTGAAGCGACTGACAGCCATCTCGAGGATCGGCTTGACGCGCTCCTTCTTGAGGCCATCGACGATATAGGCGGATACGCCCGCCTCGACGGCCGCCACGATGGAATCTTCGTCCGACTTGTCGACGAACATGGCGATCGGGCGTTTTACGGCACGCGAGATCTGGAAAATGCTCTCCAGCATGTCGCGGTTAGGGTTCTCCAGATCGATGACGATGACGTCGGGATTGATCTCCTCGATCCGCCGCGCCAGGCCGGTCATGTCGTCAACCACTGTCACACGGTCGTAGCCGGCCTCCCGGAGACCTACCTCGATGATAGATGCCCGGATGCTGTTCTCATCGATGACCAGTACTGTGAGACTGGACTTCAAGGGTTGAGTGGCCACGGATCTACCGGCATCCATTCGTTGTTGAACCCATCGACACGTTAGATAGCGTCGAGCGCATCGCTGGAAATGCGCGAAACAAGCCTCAAAATCAAGCAAATATTTTTCTGCATAATTTTTAGACTTCTCCGTGCCGTAGCACGGCCAAAAAGAAAGCCGCCGATGTGATCGGCGGCTTCGAACGACAGCGACCCGAAGGATCAGCCTTCCGGCGGCGAGTCGATCATGCCGAGCGCGTGCAGGTAAGTATCGAGAATAGCTTCCTCTTCGAGGCGTTGCTGCTCGTCCTTCTTGCGAAGTGCAATCACCTTCTTGAGGATCTTGGTATCGAAGCCGGTTCCCTTGGCTTCACCATAGACGTCCTTGATATCGTCGGCGATGGTCTTCTTTTCTTCTTCCAGCCGTTCAATGCGCTCTATGAAAGCGCGAAGCTGGTCGCGGGCAACGCCGTGAGCATCAGACATCGTGTTCTCCTGATATGAGTGTGGAATTCGGATGGCGTTGACTGCCGTGAAGCGTGGCTGCGGTCAAGCCGATTCGAGAGGTGGGGGTCTAATTGTGCGGTTTGTTCAGGTCAAATGCGGCTTTTTGATCCGGGGAGGCTTCGTTCTGGTGAAGGTCCTTCCACTCCTCGTATGGCATGCCATAGACGATCTCGCGCGACTCGTCCTTGGAAATTGCGACTCCGTCCGCCTCGGCCGCCTCGCGGTACCAGTTGGACAGGCAATTGCGGCAGAAGCCGGCGAGGTTCATCAGGTCGATGTTCTGGACGTCCGACCGTTCGCGCAAATGCGCAACGAGTCGGCGGAATGCCGCGGCCTCGAATTCGGTCAGCTGTTCTTTCGTGAGTGCGTTCATGTCGCTCTCCCTCATCCTAGGGCCTTCATTCGTAGGGGCCGGTACGCGATGCGTGCACATTATAGGCGTGCAGCATCGGATCGGCATTGATTGATTCAAGTATCGGCGCAAGCCGGTCGGCCCAGGCCGCGACACCGCTATCGTCACCGATGAGATCCTGGCGTACTTCGAGCAAGGCATGCGGGATGCCGGTCCGCATACAATGCCGGTACATCGTGTCGCCCTTCAGTGCGCCGTCGTAGGGTTCGTTGTCGCCAACGATCAGATCGGGATCGCGGCGGAGCAACTCAAGCAGCGGGGTGACGGCGCGTTGGTCGCTGTCCCAGAGCACTGCTGCATGCCAGGGTCGCGGCACGCCCTTCCAGGCCGGCGTATAGGAGTGCAGCGAAACCACGAGCGGGGCCGTGTCGGTCCTGTTCGCCACCTCGGCGATCGTCTGGCTGACGGCATTGTGATAGGGGCGGTGGAACGTCTCGATGCGGCCGTTCCACTCTTGCGGGGTGATCGGGTGGTTGCCCGGAACGATGGCGCCGTCGGAGATCTTCATGATCAGCGTCGGATCGTCCTCGCCGCGGTTCGGATCGATTAGCAGCCGCGAAAAACCGCCGAGAACCGCAGGCACGCCGAGCCTTGCCGAGAGCGCGCGCACCAGCGCCTCTATGCCGATATCATAAGCAATATGGCGGGCAAAGGCGCTGTCTGGAAGCCCGAGCCGGCCGTAGCGTTCCGGTAGCCGATTCATGGCGTGGTCGCCCAGAAGCACCATGCCCCTGTCATGATTTCCGGGTAGGATTTCGAAGGATTTAAAGGCGGTCATAAAGGAAATTGCCGATCGAGGTTTGCAAGCATGTCTCTGATCGCACGGGCAAAGGGGAGGTTCAAGCGCGCTCGGCAATCAATCATTGCGGCAATGGTCGGAGCAGGGCCTGCAATACGGAATATAATCGATTAGCATTGCGTTGACTTTCGCCGGGAGGCAGCGCAAGAAGGCACAACAACGAATAACCGGGAGCCAATTGGAAGTCGTGTTGATCCAGACCGCGCCAAGTTTCCTTACGCGTTCCGGGCCGCTTGCCCGTTTTGCCCTTTTCATCCTTGCGGCGGTTTCACCGTTCTTTATTGCCGATGTGGCGCGCGCCGATTTTCGCGTGTGCAATGGGACGCAGAATCTGGTGGGCGTGGCGATCGGGTATCGAGCCAAGGACGGCTGGATGACGGAAGGCTGGTGGCAGGTGCCGGCAACGACCTGCGCGACACTGATCGAAGGGGAGCTGCAGTCCCGATATTACTATCTCTACGCAGAAGACGCCGCCCGGGGGGGCCGATGGACGGGTGACGTGCAGATGTGCGTGGCAGAGAACGAGTTCAAGATCACGGGTGTCAATGATTGCTACGCCCGTGGCTATCAGAAGATGGGTTTCAAGGAATATGACACGGGCCGCCAGGGTAGCTGGATGGTCCAACTTTCCGATACCCCCGGCACGCAAGAAAGCCCGAATTGATGAAGCGCAACCGCAAAGTTAAAATCCTCGCGACCCTCGGACCGGCCTCCTCCGAGGAGACGATGATCGAGAAGCTGCACCAGGCCGGTGCCGACGTTTTCCGTATCAACATGAGCCACGCCAGCCACGACGTGATGCGGTCGCTGATCAAGCGCATCCGCTCGGTCGAGGCCCGCTCGGGTCGGCCGATCGGCATTCTCGCCGACCTTCAGGGTCCGAAGCTGCGCGTTGGCAAGTTTGCCGAAGGCAAGGTCGATCTGAAGCCGGGTGATACCTTCACGCTCGACAACAAGGACGTCCCCGGCGACGCTACCCGCGTTTTCCTGCCGCACCCGGAGATCCTGGAATCGGTAAAGCCTGGACACCGCCTGCTGATCGACGACGGAAAACTGGCGTTGCGCGCCGAGAAGTGCGACGGCAAGAGCATCGTTACGACGGTCATCTCTGGTACGAAGATCTCCGACCGTAAGGGTGTCAGCCTTCCCGATACGCTGCTCACCGTCGGCGTGTTAACGGACAAGGATCGCGTCGATCTCGCGGCCGTCCTCGAGACCGACGACGTCGACTGGGTGGCGCTTTCGTTCGTACAGCGTCCCGAGGATCTGGCCGAAGTGCGCAAGATCGCGCGCGGCCGCGTCGGCATCATGTCGAAGATCGAAAAGCCGCAGGCTATCGAACGGATCGAGGAAATCATCGAGCTTTCCGACGCGCTGATGGTCGCCCGCGGCGACCTCGGCGTCGAAATGCCGCTCGAATCCGTCCCCGGTATACAGAAGCAGTTGATCCGCGCTTGCCGCCGTTCGGGCAAGCCCGTCGTCGTCGCCACGCAGATGCTGGAATCGATGATCACGGCGCCGGTGCCGACGCGCGCCGAGGTGTCCGACGTTGCGACTGCCGTCTTCGAAGGTGCTGACGCCGTGATGCTGTCGGCCGAATCCGCCTCCGGCGACTATCCGGTCGAAGCCGTCGCGACGATGGCCTCCATCGCCAGCGCCATCGAGCGCGAGCCGCATTATCCCGGCATCATCTACGCGCAGCGCGCCCAGCCCGAGGCAACGGGTGCGGATGCGATTTCGCTCGCCGCCCGCCAGATCGCCGAAACGCTGCGGCTATCGGCTATTGTCTGTTACACGTCGTCGGGCACGACTGGTCTGCGTGCATCGCGCGAGCGTCCGCAGGTTCCGATCCTGGCGCTCTCGCCGGTCATTCAGACCGCGCGCCGCCTGGCAATCGTCTGGGGCCTGCACTGTGTCGTCACGCATGATGCGACCGACCTCGACGACATGGTCAACCGCGCCTGCCGCATCGTTGCCGACGAAGGCTTCGGCAAGCCCGGCGACCGAATCATTATCTCGGCCGGCGTCCCGCTTGGAACGCCTGGTGCCACCAACATGCTCCGCATTGCCTATATCGGCTCCGACGGCCAGAGCGGCATCTAAGGTCGTCGCCATCGATTGAAACAAAGCCCGCGGCCTCAAAAAAAAGGCGGCGGGCTTTTTGTTCGCGATGTTTCGAGACGGCTTGCGGTCTGCGACTGCACATGCAAGGCTCGGATCTCAACGCGTGGGAGGGCATCATGCAGACAGTCACGCTTCTCGCATTCGCGGCCGTTTCCCTTGTCGCCATCGCGACGCCGGGGCCCACGGTGCTTATGGCACTGGCCAACGGTTCGCGCTTCGGCGTGCGCCGCGCGAGCGCCGGGCTGGTGGGTGCGGTCCTTTCGGACTTCGTGCTGATCGGTGCCGTGGCCGTCGGACTTGGCGCATTGCTGGCCGCGTCGGAATTCTGGTTCGCGATGCTGAAATATGTCGGTGCCGCTTATCTCGCCTTCCTTGGCGTCATGATGCTGCGGTCGAAGGGCACGTTCGACGCGGCTTTGAAACCCGGCGGACAGCCAGGCAGCGGATCGCCGTTTTCGATCGGCCTGAAGAGCTTCACGGTCGCGGTCACCAATCCCAAGGGCTATTTGTTCTTCTCCGCCTTCCTGCCGCAGTTCATCGATCCCACCATGTCGCAGGCGACGCAGTATACGATGCTGGCGCTGATCTTCGCTTCGCTCGATTTCCTCGTCATGCTCGGCTACGCGATCTTCGGCTCGAGGGCCGTCCGGTTCCTGAAAACGAAGGGTGCGGTGTGGATCGAGCGCGCCTGCGGTGGCGCGCTGCTCGCCCTGGCTGGGTCGCTTGCGCTTTATCGGCGGGCGACTGTCTGATCTAGAGACACGTGGCCGACGCGATAGACCTGGCCGTTTCCGGCAATCAGCGGTGCGGCTCGGTGAAGGCTGAAGCGCACAATTGTCCAGGTCGTCGGCTCGAAGGCCAACACGGTGGCCAAAACATCGCTCGGTCGCGCCTCGCCTTGAGCGCGCCTGCTCTCCTCTCCCCTGATATGCTCAAGCGTCGCATGGGGTTCGATAGGAACGATCTCCCGGGTGGCAAACCTTGCTTGGGTGACAGCTGGTGCCGTTTCGGCGTGCCAGACGATCCAGGTCTTGACCTGCGGCCAGCCGAAGGATTGCGTCAATACCTCAAAACCGGGTCCGCAGAGGAAATCGTTGGCGCCCTCCGGCTTCTGCCAGAGATAGAACGGCGCGTAGAGGTTTTCGCCGGAGCCGTACTCGCCCTTGCGGGCGCTGAGATAGGCTTTGAAGCCGAGGTTCGGAAAGCCGTCGAGCATAGGTCCCTTGTCGCGGATGCGACGATCTATGATCGACATGTCGTAATCGGCGGGCAGGGTAAAGCTGTACTGCATGGCGATCATCGCGACATCTCCACCGGTTCCAGCCAATCGACGAAGTGACCGGCCTCGGCCGCCTGGATGCTGACATAGCTGAAGGGGCTGTCGGAGGCGGCGCCATGCCAGTGCTTTTCGCCGGCGGCAAACCAGACCGCGTCACCGGCGCGCAGGTCTTCGACATGCCCGCCGTCGCGCTGGGCGAGGCCCTTGCCGGAGAGAACATAGAGCAGCTGGCCGCGCGGATGCGTGTGCCAGCTGGTGGTCGTGCCCGGGTCGAGGCTAGCGCGCATGGCGGTGTTCTCCCCGTCCGCCCTGCCTTCCAGCAGCATCTCGACCCAGAACGGCGCTGTTGCTACGCCCTGCGGCGAGCGGACGGCGCCGCCGGGGCGGCGGATTGTCATGCGATCGGGATTTCCGCTCATACCGCGGTCTCCATCGCACGGATTTCCCAACCGGGCTCGGTCATCTGCTGTTTGCCGTTGCCGAACGACCATTCGTCCGGCGTCGTCGTCGTCACGACGATCATGACATCCTCCGGTCTGAGGCCGGGAGATTGCCCGAGCAGTTCGACGGCGCGCTGGAAGAATGCCTTGCGCGTTTCCGTCGAACGCGGCTTGCCGGCAGTGATGGCAAAGAGCACGAAGTCGTCGGAGCGAGGACCGGCGAGATAGTTGCGGTCGAAGATCAGCTCGGCGGGCTCGTGCTGATGAAAGACCTGAAAGCGATCGGCCGGCGGGACGTTGAACGCCTCGACCATGGCGCGGTGGATACTCTCCGAGATGGCCCTGATATAGTCGGGCGACTTTCCTTTCAGGAGCGAAATACGAACGAAGGGCATGGAAGCCTCCCTGATGTGAACTCTTGACAGCAAGAGGATCTCACGACACGATAATCCATAAAATCAGAATTTTATGGATCAATGATCCTGAAAATACGGACGATAATATGCGTCGAACGATCTTCGATCTTGATGTGCTGCGAACCTTCGCGACCGGTATGGAACTTGGCAATTTCGCAAGGGCGGCGGACAGGCTTGGCCGCTCCACCTCGGCGGTCAGCGCGCAACTGAAGAAGCTTGAGGAGCAGGCGGGCACGCCGATCTTCCGCAAGGCGGGGCGCGGGCTTGCGCTGACGGAAGCCGGCGAGACGATGCTGACCTATGCGCGGCGGTTGCTCGAATTGAACGACGAGGCTGCGGCCGCCGTCCACAGCGTCGAGCTGGAGGGGTGGGTGCGGCTTGGTCTGCAGGAGGACTTCGGCGAAAACCTGCTGCCCGACGTGCTCGGCCGTTTTGCGCGAGCCCATCCGAAGGTGAGGATCGAGGCGCGTGTCGTGCGCAATGCGGAGCTGATCGAGCGCGTGAGATCGGGCAAGTTAGACCTCGCGCTGGCATGGAGCGACGCCAGCCTGACGCCGCATTGCGCGCCGATCGCCGAAGTGCCGATGTGCTGGATCGGCCAGGCCTCCGGGCCCTCCGGATGGAGCGTGGAGAGTGGAGAGCCTTTGCCGCTCGCCGCGCTCGAAGCGCCATGCCTGTTGCGGACGGCCGCGATCAAGGCGCTCGACGCGGCCGGGATCGCCTGGCGGCTTGCTTTCGTCAGCCCAAGCCTTGGCGGGCTTTGGGCGGCTGCCGCCGCAGGCCTCGGCGTGACCATCCGAACGCCGATCGGTCTGCCCGACAAGGTCAAGCCGCTTATCTCCTATGAAGCCGGTCTGCCGGAGTTGCCACAGCTCGGGCTCGTGTTGCATCGCGCCGAAGCCGAGCCCGGTCCGGCAACGGCGCGGCTCGCGGAGCTCGTGCTGCAGTCGGTGAGGGGCGCTCTTGGCAGCGCTTTGCCTTCGCCCGTCGGCGGGAAAGTGGCCCGAACGGCCGGATGAGGGGTGCTTGGTGCCGTTGCCGTCCGGCTCTCGTACTAGAACATTGAGACCGTCGTGATCAGCAGGGTCGACGTGGAATGTTTCGGAGGGATTCCAAATGCCCCGGATTCTACAACATCGACGTCCCCGAGACGAAGACGCCCGCCATCGCGCATCAGCGGATCGTGGGGAAATAGGACGGCGGACGTCGGAGAGGGCTGCTTCTCTCACCGGCCACACCGAAGACGGAAATGTCAGCGTTGCAGGCGATGAACGACCTTTGCTTTTCCGTTGGCGTGAAGCGATCGCGACCGTCGCCGCTCTTGTCCGTTCCTGACGGCACTCGGTCTCGCGGGCAGGACGACTTCGGAACCGGGACCCGCCTTAACCTTCGCGGGCGGTTGCTTTTGGGGCGTCCAGGGCGTCTTCCAGCGAACGGCGTCGTTAGCGCAAAGTCAGGCCATGCGGGCGGGAATAGAAACACAGCTCGGACGAAACGGTGGGCAATGGCGAGACCGGTCACGCAGAATTCGGAGTGCCGCTGACAAACTTCGTCTTCGAGGCGAACGCGTCCTGCTCGCAACCTGCGCAGGCGAAATCGCCCTTTCGCTCTCACCAGCAGACTCGTGAACGGCCTTTCGATGCCCTCCTGCCGAAGAACAGCCAGTAGAGTGCATAATGTGCTGTGGGCGGTGCGTGATCATCCCCGTCCTACCGATGAGACCATGTCGAAAAAATCAAGGCGAGTTTTCCCGCTCCGCGAGGCGATGCGCAATTGTCGCGTGCGTAAACGCCAAGACGAAAGGCTGTCGGGAGCGTGATCGAGGCTTGGAGAAGCCGATTGCAATCACGTCCTAGCACGTCGTATCCTTTGAATCTCGCGCGGTTGCCATGGCGATGCAACATGCCCAGTGCGGCGAAACTTTACTGTGAAGGTTGGTCGATGCCGCATCGGTTCGAAGATGATCCTTATGGCGTCCTGAGGCTCAGACCCTTTATCAACTGCTGCGGGACGCGTACGGTTCATGGCGGCAGCCTGATGCTGCCACAGGTTCGACAGGCGATGGATGCGGCGTCGCGTCAGTTCGTCAACATTGACGAGTTAATGGCGCGCGCGCGCCTGCGCATTGCGGCACTGACCGGTGCCGAGGATGGCATTGTTACGGCCGGCGCTGCTGCGGCGATCACGATCGCCACAGCAGCGGCGCTTGTCGCAAACGATCCCGTCGTGATGCTGCGGTTGCCGAGCGACAAGACGGCTCGCTCCAGCGTCGTCATGCTTAGGGGCCACCGCTTTCCCTACGACCAGTCGATAAGGCTGGCTGGTGCGGTGATTATCGAGATCGACGATCTCGACGATCTCACCGCGATCGATCCATCGCAGATTGCCATGATCGCCTACCTCGCCTCGCGCGACAGCACTGCCGGTGTGGCGCTGGAGAAACTCGCTGCATTCGGGCGCGCTCACGCCATCCCACTGTTGGTCGATGCTGCGTCGCTGCCAATCCGCAGGCCGGATGCTTGGCTCTCACGCGGCGCCGACCTAGTCGTCTACAGTGGCGGCAAGCTGCTTCGCGGGCCGGCATCAACCGGGGTACTGCTTGGCCGCCGCGACCTGATCGACGCGGCCTGGGCCAATTCGGCACCGCACCACGCCCTAGGTCGCGCAATGAAGACCGGCAAGGAAGAGATCGTCGGTCTCCTCACCGCGCTGGAAGCATGGTTCTCGCGCGACGAGGCCGCCGAGCGGCGGCACTGGCAGGACTGTTGCGACGCTATCGCGGATGCGCTCCAATCCCTATCTGGCGCGGGGCTGGAGATTATGCCACCTGACGAGGGCGAAGACGCGCCGATGCTGAAGCTCACCTGGAACGGACCGGTGGATGGCATGGAGCTGCGGCGCCGGCTCCTCGCCGGCGATCCACGCATCATGCTCGATGATAATTCGGCCGGGGAAAGCTCCGTCGTCATCGATATTGTCAATCTAGAACCAGGCGACGGAGGCACCGTGGGCGCGGCGATCGTAGCGGCACTGAAGCAACCGGCGACCGACGTGCGAGACCCACAGCCGGGGTTGGATGTCTCGGGTGTATGGGAGATCGAGGTGCTGTTTGCCGGCCATCGGCGCCGACATATCGTATCTCTCACATCGCGGGGAATATCGATCATCGGTAAACAGACATCCGATGGCTTCTCGGGCGGCGTGACCGGCTCGATGCGCGGACCGGAAATCCAGCTTGTTTTCGAGGCTGAGTATGGTGCAGCGATTATCAGCTACCGTTTGGTAGGCGAAGTGGTCGACGGAAGGCTGGCCGGCGAGGCGACGCTCGGCAGCAGTACGCGGCAAGGACGGGGTGTGGTCAATCTTGGCCAGTACGGCACAGTCCGATGGGAGGGTCGCCGTATCTAGAAGCGTTCGGTCCGCGCGAGACTTCCAGCAAGCGACCCATCTTGCCCAAATTCCATCGTGTACATTGGCGCCTAAGAGGAGTCGCGTGGCACGGGCGCGAGATCGATCATCGAGACTTCGCGGCGTATGGCGCTGACGCCGAAAAGATCGCCATGCAACTGATCCAGCCCCTGTCCAAGGGCGCCGACAAGCGTAGCGCGGTTGCCGAGTACGCTCGCCTCAACCGGCACATGCCGCGGCCCAGTGCGTGGCAGCAGGGCGCGGACCCGCTCGACCAGCTCGATCCGCGACCCGATGCTGCCGCCGAGTACTATGAGCTCTGGATCGATGATCGCCTGCACGGCAGTTATGGCAAGCACCAGCAGCCGCGCCGTCTCGCCCACCGCCGCTTCTGCGGCGCGGTCGCCGGTCGCAAGGTTGTCGAAGACATCACGCACCTTCCGGCCAACGGTGCCGCCATAGCCCTCATACCGGCGGATGATCGCCTTGCTGCCGACTGCCATTTCGAATGTGCCGCTATCGAAACCGTTCGGATCGAACGGATCGCCGCCGAGTGGCAAAAAGGCAATTTCGCCCGCCGCGCCGCGGGCGCCGCGAAGCAATTGTCCGTCAGCGACAATTCCCAGCCCGACGCCAGTTCCCAGCGCAACGAAAGCGAAGCTGCGCGCTCCGCGCGCCCCGCCCTGCCAATGCTCTCCGCGCGCCCCGAGATTGACGCCATTCTCGATCGTCAGGTCGAGATCCAGCGCGCGCCGCAACTCCTCTACCACATTGATGTCATTGAGATGCTGGATGCTGGAGGCGATCTCGATGATGCCAGACTTCGGGTCGACCACGCCCGGACTCCCCATTACGCCCAGCCTGACGCGCGAGCGTTCCACTCCCGAAGCTGCGATCAGCGCCTCGAACAGCCGGCCGATCTGGAGGACCACCTCGTGACCGCCGCGTGCGTTGGTCGGCTCGGCGATTTCGGCAACGACATGGCCACGGATATTGGCGAGGGCCATCTGTAGTCGCGTCCCGCCAAGCCTGATGCCAAGCACAAAGGCTGCATCGGGATTGATCTCATACGTCGGCGCGCTGCGGCCGACCGGGCCTTGCGTCTTGCCCACCACCCGTAGCCAGCCCTCGCGCTCCAGCTCGAGGGCCACTTGCGTCGTGGTCTGGCGCGACAGGCCGGTAAGCTTGGCCATCATGGCGCGCGAGATCGGGCCCCCACGCATGATCGCTTCCATGATCGAGCGCACCGAAAGTTGGCGAGCGATGGGCTGACCTTGCGACTTCGACATCGACCGACGCCAGCTCGTGCTAGCGCTCCAGCCTTGCTAGCAGGCTGGAGGTATCCCAGCGCCTTCCGCCCATCGCCTGTACCTCGGCATAGAACTGGTCGACAAGCGCAGTCAGGGGCAGTTTCGCGCCATTGCTCCGCGCCTCGTCGAGCACGATAGAAAGGTCCTTTCGCATCCAATCGACCGCGAAACCAAAGTCGAACTTGCCAGCGTTCATCGTTTTATAGCGGTTCTCCATCTGCCACGACTGCGCCGCTCCCTTGGAAATGACGTCAATCACCGCTTCGATGTCCATGCCGGCCTTCTTGCCGAAATGGACCGCTTCTGCCAAGCCCTGGACGACGCCGGCGATGCAGATCTGGTTCATCATCTTGGCGAGCTGACCAGCACCCGATGGACCCAGCAACCGCGTCGCTTTGGCGAAGCTCATAATGGTTGGCTCCGCTCGTTCGAACACCGCTTGATCGCCACCGACCATGACGGTGAGTTGCCCGTTCTCGGCGCCGGCCTGTCCCCCCGACACCGGCGCATCGAGGAATCCGAAGCCGGCCGTCGTCGCCGCCGCATGAAGTTCGCGGGCGACCTCGGCCGATGCGGTGGTGTGATCGACGAAAATCGCACCCTTCGCAACGCCCTTGAACGCGCCGTTTGGCCCGAGCGTCACTTCTCGTAGGTCGCTGTCGTTGCCGACACAGGCAAAAATCACGTCCTGCCCCGTCGCCGCCTCGACCGGCGTGCGGGCAAGCCGGCCGCCATGCTGTGAAACCCACAATTCCGCTTTTGAGGTTGTTCGGTTGTAGACGGTCACCTCGTGCCCCTTGGCGCTCAGATGCCGTGCCATCGGGAAGCCCATGACTCCGAGACCGATAAATGCCGCTTTGACCATTGTTGGAATATCCTTCTGGTTTTTTCAGGGTTCGAAACGGGTGCGCGCGCGCATACGCTTCAGCCGCGGATCGGGGTGCGGCACGGCGGAAATCAGCGCCTTTGTATAAGGGTGGTCAGGCCTCGTGCAAACGGTTTCGGCAGGACCGATCTCGACAATGCGGCCGCGTCGCATAACCGCGACACGATCGCAGAAATAGCGGACCACGCCAATGTCGTGGCTGATGAACAGGAAACTGAGGCCGAGCCTCTGCTGCAGGTCCAGCAGCAAATCAAGCATCTGACTTCGGATCGAGACGTCGAGCGCCGACGTTGCCTCGTCTGCCACCAAGATGCGCGGATTGAGCGCCAGTGCCCGTGCTATGCCAATACGCTGCCGCTGACCGCCCGAGAAGGCGTGCGGATAGCGTTCCATGGCGAGCGGATCGAGCCCGACCATGGCGAGCAGCTCGCCGACCCGCACCTCAAGTGCCTTCCCGGTCGCGATATGGTTCACCCTTAAAGGATCCCCAACAATCTGCTTAACCGTCATGCGCGGATTGAGTGACGCGAACGGGTCTTGGAAGATCAACCTGATCTCCTGGTGCACAGCGCGCAGTCCGTGCTTGTCAAGGCTGCCGACATCGATGCTGGCGCTAGGCTGCGGCTGGTAGGTGACCGTACCTCCCGTCGGCTCGACGACACGCAGGATCAGGCGGCCAAGCGTCGTTTTGCCCGATCCGCTCTCGCCGACGATGCCCAGGCTCTCTCCCGCCATGAGGTCGAAACTAACGTCCTCAACGGCCTTCACCTCGGCCTTCACGCTACTGCGGAAGAGGCTCTGGCGCGGCTGATAGATCTTGGTCAGGCCGCGCACCGACAGGATTGGGCGATGGACCTCAGGCGTGGCGGCCAGCTTTCGCTCGGACGTGCGCTCCAGTTTCAGAACGGACGACAGCAGTCGCTTGGTGTAAGGATGGCGGGCCTCGTGAAACACCTCATCAACCGGACCAGCCTCAACAATTCGGCCGCGATACATCACCGCCACATCGTCCGCAACTTCCGCCACGACGCCCATGTCGTGGGTGATCAACAGCATCGCCATGCCGAGCTCGCGCTGCATCCGCGAGATGAGGTCGAGCACCTCCGCCTGGGTGGTGACATCAAGGGCCGTTGTCGGCTCGTCGGCGATAAGGAGCTCCGGATTGCAGGCTAGCGCCATGGCAATCATCGCCCGTTGCCGCATGCCGCCGGAGAACTCAAATGTATATCGGTCGATGTTGCGCTCTGGATCGGGGATCTCGACCTGGCGCAACAGTTCGATGGTGCGGGCGCGCGCCTGCTCGCGCCCCATCTTCAGATGCAGCCGCAGCACCTCGACGATCTGCGCGCCGATCGTGTGGACCGGCGAGAGCGAACTCATCGGCTCCTGGAAGATCATGCCGATGCGGCAGCCCCGGATAGCGCGGATTGCCTCACCGCGCGGCGGCAGTTTCGCGATGTCGATGCCGCCTTCGCCGCCAAGCACGATGCTACCGGCGACGATGCGCCCAGGCGCGTCCACCAGTTGCATCAGAGATCGGGCGGTGACGCTTTTGCCCGACCCGCTTTCCCCGACCAGGCAGAGCGTGCGGCCTCTGCGCAGACTGAAACCCGCCTCTCGCACCGCTGTGAAGATGCCCGCCCGCACCCCGAATTCGACGGTGAGATCCCTCACCTCCAGCACGGGCGCCTCGCGGTTAGTTATTATCTCAGTTGCCATAGGGATCCGCCGCGTCACGTAGGCCGTCGCCAAGGAAGTTGAACGACAGCACCGAGATCATCACCGCCTGCGCCGGCCAGAACAGTAGCCACGGCGCATTGGCGATGGCGCGGATGTTCTGAGCATCCTGCAAGAGCACACCCCAGCTGACCACCGGCGGCTTCAGGCCGATGCCGAGGAAACTCAGCGACGTCTCGGCAATGATCATCGCCGGCACTGCAAGCGTCACCATAGCAAGCAGATGGCTGGTGATGGAGGGTAGCATGTGGCGGAAGATCAGCCTCATCTCGCTCGAACCGTCGAGGCGGGCGGCCGTGACGAAGTCCTCGTCGCGCAAAGCGAAGAAGCGGCCGCGTACCTCGCGGGCGAGCGTTGTCCAGCCGAGCAGCGAAACAATGCCAGTGACAGTGAAATAGACCAGCGCTGGGGGCCACACCAGCGGGATCGCCGCCGCTAGCCCCATCCACAGCGGGATCGTCGGCATGGCGCTGACGATCTCGACGATGCGTTGGATCACCGTGTCGACGGCCCCGCCGTAGTAGCCAGAAATACCACCGAGAAAAACGCCGAGTATGAGGCTGATGGCGACGCCAATCAGTCCAATCGACAAGGAGATGCGCGTCCCATAGATCAGCCGGCTGAAGACATCCCTGCCAATCCGATCGCTACCCATGAAATACACTGTCTGCTTGGGATCGATCGGGGCGATGAAATGCCTGTTGGCAGGAAACAGTCCCCAGAGTTTGTAGCTCTCGCCCTCGACAAAGAACCCGAGCGGCACGATCTTTTCCGGATCTGCCTCGAAGCTGCGCCGCATCGCGGCTTCGTCGACGGTAATCTTATAGCCGGCGGCATGCGGCAGGAACCGCCATGCGCCATCTGGCGCGACGACAAAAAGGCTGATCCTCTGAGGTGGCGCATAGGTATATTGCGGCCGGGTCATGTCGGTGCCGTAGGGCGCAAGGAACTCGGCAAAGATGGCCACGAGATAAAGCAGCACGACGACGGCAAGTGCTGCCATGGCGACCTTCTGCCGCCGGAACCGCCACAGCATCAACGTCCACTGGCCCGCGGCAGCCGATTTCGCACCGGCGATAGTGACGAGTTGCGTCTCCGGCTCGATCGAGAGGCTGCTGTCCTGATTGACGGTCATTGGAGGCGAACCCTTGGGTCGAGCAGAGCGAGAAGGATGTCGGAGATTAGCATTCCTACCAGCGTAAGGACGCTCATCAACAGAATGAAGGCGCCAGCAAGGTACATGTCCTGGCTGACCAGAGCGCGCAGGAGCAGCGGACCCGCCATCGGCAGGTTAAGCACGATGGCGGTGATCGTCACACCGGAGATCAGCGCCGGCAAGACCCAGCCAATCGTGGAGACGAACGGGTTCAACGCAATTCGCACCGGGTAGCGCATGATCAGGGTGAATTCCGACAGGCCCTTCGCACGCGCCGTGACGACATAGGGTTTGTTGAGTTCATCGGAGAGGTTGGCGCGCATCACCCGGATCAGGGCAGCGGTGCTGTTCGTGGCAATCACGAGGATCGGGATCCAAAGATGCGCGCACAAATCCCATAACTTGGCCCAACTCCATGGCGCGTCCTGGAACTCGGCCGAGAAAAGCCCACCGACATTTTGCCCCAGATACTTGTAGGAAATATACATCAGCACCAGGGCCATGATGAAGGTTGGGATCGCGAGGCCCACAAAGCCGATCAGCGTGAAAAGGTGGTCGCCGATCGAATAGCGTCGCACCGCCGAGTAGATACCGATCGGCAGCGCGATGGCCCAGATCAGGATCAAACTGAGGATCGACACCAGAAGCGTAATGCCGAGCCGGTCCCAAATCAGCCGGCTCACCGGCTGACTCCAGTCAAAAGACCAACCAAAATCGCCGTGGAAAACGATACCGGAAATCCACTTCCAGTACTGCACATAGAATGGTTGATCGAGGCCATACTGCGCAGTGAGCCTGGCGACTGTCGCGGGGTCAAGCCCCTGCCTGGAGTCGGCGATGGCAGAAAGCAGCGAGGTTAGGAAGTCACCCGGTGGCATCTGGATGATGAAAAACGAGACGATCGACATCCCGATCAGCGTCGGAATCATGTAAAGCAGGCGCTTCAAGACGAATTTCAGCATCTTCCACCTCGTTTACGCGCCAAGGTCGATCAGCACGACTTCGCTCGCGGCGATTTCGGTCACCTCGATCTCCAAGCGACCCGCCTCGATCCGCGTCGCTGGTACCCGACCGGAAACCAAGAGACGGGCCGACGCCTTGGTGCAGCCTGCAGACAGCGCCACGGAGACTGTCTGCTTTCCCACCGGGATAACCTCGCGTATCGGACCTTTCATCATCATCGGATTGGTGAGATTTACGAGGTGTACCGCCAGTCTGCCATCACCTTCGCGCGTCGCAATATCCAACACGCCTGGACCCGTAACCTCCACTCGCGATCTCGTCCCAAGTGCCCAGCGGATGGCGTTTCCGATCAGGATCGAGTGGTCGAAATTGAGCACCTCCCAAAATACCTCGCCTATGTTCCATGGCAGGTAGACGACCCGCCCACCGCCATTGAGCGTCCGCGCGACAGCGGCCGGGGCCGTCGCCGGCTGGCGCACATAGATCTCTTCCATCGGCAGGTCCGGGAAAGGCGGGATGAATCGGAACGGCACCTCGGCCGCAACACCATCATGCAGGCGGATCGGGATCTGCCGCGTCCCCCCCATGATGCGCTGGGCGTCGCCGAAGCCCCGGTTCAGCGCATGCTTGCCGTCCAAGGCGATATAGGTGTTTTTTGCCGGCGCAGTGGTTTCGCCCGCGACGCTCGCCCCGAACAACGCGGCGAGCCCAAAGTCGGCGCGGCGCTTGCCCCACTCGTCATAGAGGGATGTCTCGAAGCCGGCGACGAGATTGCCACCGCGCTCCACATAGGCGGTCAGCGCCTTGCATTGCGCCATCGACAGGAACGAGGCGTTGGCAACGGCGATCAGTTTGTAGCGATCGAGCGCCGCGGCGCTGACGTTGAGGTCGGAATGAAGGTCGAAGGGCAGCCGCGCCTCCACCAGCGCGTGGTAGAGCCCGAGCTCATGACCCTCGGCGCTCTCGCGGTCATCGGGGTGCCAGCTTCGCAGGGTCGTGCTCGGATCAAGCAGGGCGATCTCGGCCGTCGGATGTAACGGGGCAAGCTCCTTCTCCAGCTTCGCATGCAGTCGGAACGTCTCCGCGATCGGCGCGACCCAGCGGCTGTCGGGCACTTTGGCATTGAACTTGGTGAACCAGGGCCGCAGGCCATGCGCCATGCCGTCCGTCATCCACATGCGGATTTCCTCGGGGGATTGCACTGAATCCTTCCAGCGCCATTTCTCCTCCACCGAGGTCGAGGTGATGAGGCCGATGGGACGGTCTCCCATGGCGCCGCGCATCCTCTTGCCGTCCCGGCCCGCCGACCACACCGGCACAACGTCGGTGCGGCCCTGATGGTCGACGAACAGGATCGGCGCATAATTTTCGACCTCGTCGAGATCGAAATCCAGCATCGAGGAGTTGCCGATATTGGGTATGAACCGACCATTCGGGCGTTCACTGGCAACGACGCTGTTCCAGTGACCGATGAGGTCGGTGAGCACGACGCGCGACCAGCCAAGCCAGGCCTGCCATCTCTGGTCGTGTGGATCGCGTTTCCTCGGCAAGTCATAGCCGGTCTTCTGACTGAAGTCGGCCGCGCAATGGGCGCAATAACACACGCCGTGTCCGGACCAGCGGTTGGCAAACACCGCATCGATGTCGTATCCGGCAGCAACCTCGCGAATCACTTCACTCATGAAACTGCGATTGTAGCCGCCCCACGCGCAGGTGATGAAGGCGCCGGGAAACGACCAGTGCCTGCGCGGCTGACCTTCGGCGGTGACCGAGATCCATTCGGGATGTGCGGCCGCCACATCGGCATGCACGGCATGGGGATCGACGCGCGCGACCACATGCATATTACGGGCCCGCGCCCCGGCCACCAGCTCCCCGAATGGGTCGCGGTCGCCGATGAAGCGACTGACATGATGCAGCGGGATTCGGCTCGGATAGTAGGCGACGTAGCCGCCAGCCGAGAGACACGTTGCATTGGATTTTGTATCGTCGAAGATACGGAGCCAGAAATTCAGGTCGTATGTTTGCGGATCGTCCTCGACCAGCGTCAGCTGGGTCCAGCGCGTCGCAGATTCGTACCACGTGGGCGACCGCAGGCCGCCCGCCTGAAAAGTCTTGTTCATCGCTGTTTCCACAAGGAACTAGGCCTTGAAATACTGTTCAGGATTGGTGGGCGCTGGCGCAGGATAGCCAAAGGAATTGAATATCTTGTCGGGAATGTTCCGCATATTGTTCTTGCGGATGCCGTAGCCGTCATTCGGAATCTTGATGCCTATACAGTAGAACTGGTCAGCGGCGATCTCGAGAATTTGCCTGAAGGCCGCGACACGCTTGTCCGCATCTACCGTGCTCTTCATCTCGTCATAGAGCTTCAGCGCCTCTTGGACCTGCTTCGGCGGCTCGACGGCGTTGGCCGCCGCTTTGTTGCCATACCAGATCTGCCAACCAGGCGCGTAGAAGGCGTTGTCACTGAACGGCACGAAATAACGCGGGTCGAGGATGGCAGCAAGACCGCCGCCGCCACCGAAGCGGTTGGTGGTAGCGTCATAGTCCATGTTTTGGCGGATGCGGACCTCCCAGAGCGAGCGGTCCATCAGCCTGAGCTGGCCGTCGATGCCTACTGCCTTCAGCATGGGCATGACGAGCTGCAGCATGTCGACAATTGCCTGCCGGTTCTGGTCAGTCTCGAACACGATGGTAACGCGGCGCCCCGAGGAGTCCAGCCGGAAGCCGTCGGCGTCCTTTTTGGGCACCACTTTGTCAAGCAGCTCATTGGCCTTCGCCAGGTCGAACTCCGTGAACTGCTTGGCAAGCCGCTCATTGTAGAGCGGATCACCCTCGCGCACCGCTGGCTGCGATGGCGAACCAATGCCGACGTAGACCGAGTCGATCAGCGCCTGCCGGTCGATGGCGTGCGACAGACCGGCACGAAAATCCTTCTGCGAATACAGCTCAGCCTTCACCTTGTCCGGGTGGGTCATGTTGAGGGAAATCGCCATCTCGTTCGGCTCGGTCGAGATCATCGTGTAGAAATTATAATCGCCTTTGGCCTGCCCATCGTAGAGCACCGACTTGTTCGTCGGCGTGCCAATATATTGATCGAGCATGTCGATCTCGCCCTGCAGGCACTTCAGCAGCAGAACCTGAGAATCAGCAACGAGGGCGTAATTGATGCGGTCGAGATAGGGCAACTGATTGCCGGCCGTGTCGACCTTAAAGTAGTAGGGGTTTCGCTCGGCGAGCGCTGTCTCGGTGCTTGCGCCTGGTACCACCTTCATTTTCCAAGGGTGCAGGACCGGGATCTCGCTGTTCTGGAAGAAATCGTCCTCAACTGCGGCGCCGGACTTCTTCTGGAAGAGCTGCACCCAACCCGACATGCCGGCCGCGGCCGCGAGCTTATCTGCGTCCGGATTGTACTTCGGCATGAACTGGCTGAGGTAATGCTTGGGGAAGCGCGCCGTCTGGTCGCTATCGGCCCAGGCGAGCAGCAGCAGGAAAAGGCCGTTTGCATTCTTGAACGACACAGTGAACTTCTGGTCATCAATCTTAGCGAAGACAGCCTTGTCGTCGCCGTTGATCAGGTGATCCTGGTTGGTCACCTCCAGGTCCGAATTCATGAAGACGTCCTCGTACCAGAACATTACGTCTTCTGTTGTGTAGGGGTGGCCATCCGACCACTTCATGCCCTTGCGGAGCGTAAAGGTAAACAGCGTTGCGGTGTCGTTGGCCTCGAAGGTTTCCGCGACATTCGGAATGACGCCCGTCCATTCGGGGTTGAAGCGCACCAGCGGCTCATAAGCTTGATACCGGAACAGCATCGAAAGCGACCCGCCCCCAACAATGGCGCTGCGCCATTCGCCGCCATACTTGCCCACCGACGTCAGTGGTGTCACCACCATAGGGTTCTCGGGCAAACGCGAGGCCAGCGGCGGCAGGCTTCCGGCGTCCACCAGCGCCTTGAGCATCGGCGCTTCGCCTGCCGCCGCCATAGCCAGAGCGGGCGCCGACCAGATGCCTACCGCCGATACGGCCAGGGCCGTCGACGACACGCTGAGAAAAAGTCTTCGCGTGATCGATGTCATAATGAGGATATCCCCTTTGTTATCCGTCACATCAGTAGCTATACGCCTGCGGCGCTGCCCACCTGCCCAGCAATCAACCAAAGCGATGAGTGCGACGGCTGATTGCCAGAGATAGTACATGGCACTCCATATTTGTCAATGACATTGACATAATGATGCGACAATCGGATTTTTGACCGCTATCGCCTCGTTCAAGCGAGGCATAAGTCGTATTTGTCTGGTATGAAAGCATGAAAACAACAAGCGAAAAGCTGTGTTTGTCCAATTACGTTACAAATATCGCTCCGGGGCCTGCTCGATCGGATTGAGGTCCGGTGAATAGCGCGGCAGCAACCAGAGCCGCGCACCGGCGGCTTTGATCGTTTGACGGATGGCAGCCGATTTGTGGCTGCCGAGATTGTCCATTATGACGATATCGCCTGGCTTGAGAACAGGAACCAACTGCTGTTCGACATAGGCGCGAAAGCACTGGCCGTTGATCGGCCCGTCGAAGACGCAAGGCGCTGCCAACCGGTCGTTCCTCAAGGCACCGAGGAATGTCAGCGTGCGCCAGTGGCCGTGCGGCGCAA
The DNA here is from genome assembly GCF_056406295.1 of Rhizobium sp. P1_C7. Lineage (NCBI taxonomy): Bacteria > Pseudomonadati > Pseudomonadota > Alphaproteobacteria > Hyphomicrobiales > Rhizobiaceae > Rhizobium > Rhizobium sp. P1_C7. The sequence goes on along the minus strand of NZ_JBFUAL010000008.1, from coordinate 1,545 downwards.
ACGCCCGCATACGCCTGCCCTTTGGTCCCCAACCCCTGATGGGTGTCATATTAGTCTTGATCCAGGTCTCATCGATGAAGACGAGGCGTTCAGGATCGAGATGCCGTTGCAAGGTCTTCCATCGCTCTCTTCTGCGGGCGACATCGGCACGAGCCTCCAAGAGCGAACAGCGTTTTTTTTGAAGCGTAGTCCCTCGCTGCGGATGAATTCCCAAATCGTGTTGTGGGAGACAGCAATGCCCCGCGATGCCAACTCCGCCGTCAACCCGTGCAGCGTCAGGTGCGGGTTCTGATCAAGCCGCTCGGCAATTAATCCACGATGCGGCTCCAGAATGCGTTTGCGATGGCCGCCCATCTTCCCGGGACGGACCGCCTCTGTCGTCGTGGCGCTCCCATGTGAATTTGTCCCATAGCGAATCTCTCCAAGCTGACGAGAAGATTGCACCATCAAAATCCGGGATCAAACATCTAGGCATAAACGGACTTTTTCGCGCATCAAAGGAATCAGCGTGAAAAATGGCAAGACGGATCGGATGGCTCTCCGCGAAAAATCGAGTCAGCGTGACAGGAGATCCCTTTTCTTGTCGCGGAAGCTTCCCGCGTTGTAGGACACTAATCTTGCTGCAGCTTTCCAATCGGCTTGGCTGAGAGATGCTTGGCAATCCATTCGGCATTCTGCTCGCTCGACTGATCGAAAGACGCCAGTCGCTCCTCGAGAACGCGCCTTTCGGCGGGCGTCAGTTGGAGCAAAAGACGAGTAAGGTGGTCGATCTCATGTTGAAGTGCGAGGTTGCGGTGAGTTAGATCCGAAACGATTTCCAGGTCCGGAATGAGCGACCGTTCGAGCCGCTGCAGAATCTCGGCATTCATTGAGCGGTTGTTAGCAACAGCGGAACGATCGATGTCCTCTTTGATGCGAGGGGTCATCCTGAGCTTGAACTGCGGATCGGTCTGCTTTGGTGCCATTTCCGATGGATGCACCAAACAAATAGTTGACGCAATTGAACCTACTAGGTATATAAATAGGACCTTCTTGGTTCATTTGTGTAACTCGATGTCACTGATGAACTCAACGACCGGTGACGGATCAAACAAAAAAAGGGGGTCTCGATCAGGCAACCGACTACCCTTGTGGCGAGAACTCAAGCCGAAGAAACCACCTGGAATCAACCATGGAACTGCGCCAATTCTCGTACTTCAAGGCTGTGGCCGAGGAACTGCACTTCGGCCGGGCGGCTGCCAAGATCCGCATTGCCCAGCCGGCGCTGAGCACGCAGGTGCAGGCACTGGAAAAGGAGCTTGGTCTGCAGCTTCTGGTCCGCACCACCAGACGGGTGGAACTGACACGGGCAGGCGAAACTTTCTATGATCGCTGCATCAGGATCCTCAGCGAAATCGATCTGACCACCGAGATCACCAGGGCGGTTGCCGGCAAGACGATGAAGCAGATCAGGATCGGCACCGTCTATCCGGCCACCACAGGGGTGCTGCCGGCGTTCCTGGCAAAGATCGCCCGCAAGTATCCGGATGTGCGCATCCATATTTC